>CACYQC010000063.1 GCA_902776395.1 uncultured Lachnospiraceae bacterium | reverse complement strand
CAATCATGACCATGCCGGGACTTCCTAAGGTCCCTGCCGCCGAGCGAATATATGTTGATGATAACGGAGTAATAAACGGACTATTTTAATTATATGCAGCAAAAAAGACAGGGCAGCGAGAGCGTGCCTGCAATAGATTTGTTTATCTGATATGCTGCAAGAAAAATAAGGAGGCTAACATGGCACAGATTATTGATGGAAAAATGATTTCAAAGCAAATTAAGGATGAGCTTAAAGCACAGGTGGAAAGCCTTAAGCTTGACGGTAAGGAAATATGCCTTGCGGTTATTCAGGTTGGTAATGATCCTGCATCAACTGTATATGTTGGTAATAAGAAGAAGGCTTGTGAGTATACAGGTATTAATTCTAGATCTTTTGAACTTCCAGAGGAGACAACTCAGGAAGAGCTTATGAAGCTTATAAAGGATCTTAATGAGGATGATAGTGTTAATGGTATACTTGTACAGCTTCCACTTCCTAAGCATTTAGATGAGGATAAGGTTATCAGAGCAATTAGTCCTGATAAGGATGTTGATGGCTTCCATCCTGAGAGTGTTGGTAGACTTAGTATCGGCGTTCCTGGCTTCGTATCATGTACACCTGCTGGTGTAATTGAGCTTCTTAAGAGAAGTGGTACAGTGCTTGATGGAGCTAATGCTGTTGTAGTTGGTAGAAGTAATATCGTTGGTAAGCCAATGAGCGTACTTCTTTTGAGAGAGAATGCTACAGTTACTATTTGTCATTCTCATACTAAGAATCTTAAAGAGATATGTAAAGCAGCGGATATTCTTGTAGTTGCTATTGGTCAGCCTAAGTTTATAGATGGTTCATACATCAAAGAAGGTGCTACAGTTATTGATGTAGGTATCCACAGAATTGATGGGACTAAGAAGCTTTGTGGCGATGTTGATTTTGATAGTGCCGCTGAGGTTGCTGGTAAGATTACTCCAGTTCCAGGTGGTGTAGGACCTATGACTATCGCAGAACTTATGAACAACTGCCTCCAGTCAGCCCTAATGAACAACTAACAAATGAGTATATAGGGACGTTTCTTATTTACTCACTTTAATACAGTGATTCTTAAATTGTGTTTGTATGCTAAAGTGAGTAAATAAGAAACGTCCCCATATACTCATGAGTAAATAAGAAACGTCCCTATATACTCACTCATTTAAATAATAGGAAATAGTATGTACAATGTAGTATTAGTTACACTAGGCTGTGATAAGAATACAGCCGATAGTGAAAGGATGCTGGGACTTATTGATTCCAGCGATTACAATTTAACCTCTGATCCTGATGAGGCGGATGTAGCGGTAGTTAATACCTGTTGCTTTATTGAGTCAGCTACTCAAGAGAGTATAGATAAGCTCCTTGAACTAGCACAGCTTAAGGAAGGTCGTCTTAAATATCTTATATGTACTGGTTGTATGGCACAGAGATATAAGGAACAGATAGAGAAAGAGATTCCTGAAGTTGATGCATTTATAGGTACTATGAGTCTCGACTCTATAGTGGATGTTATAGATGAACTTAAATCAAAAGAGACTTCGGATAATTCTCAAATTATAGATACTAATAGTAAGGTTATGAGATTCGAGGAACTCGATGCACCATATCCTGATAGAACTATTATTTCACGTGTTGTTACTGAACGACCATACCTTGAGTATCTCAAAATAGCAGATGGATGTGACAAACGTTGTACATATTGCGCTATACCTTATTTCAAGGGTAAATATAAGAGTATTCCTATGGAAGCTATTATCAGTGAGGCTAAGGTTCTTGCTGATTCAGGAGTTAAAGAGCTTATTCTTGTGGCTCAGGAAACTACTTATTATGGAGTCGATCTTTATGGAGAGAAAAAGCTTCATGAGCTTCTCCGTGAATTATCAAAGATAGATGGAATAGAATGGATAAGACTATTATATGCTTATCCTGAAGAAATATATGATGAGCTAATCGATGAGATGGCTCGAAATCCTAAGGTGCTACATTACATAGATATGCCTATTCAACATACTGAAGATGATGTACTTAGGAGAATGGGACGTAGAATAGATAATGCAGGTATCAGAAATGTTGTTGAGAAGCTAAGAGCTAAGATGCCTGATATCATTATCAGAACTACAATTATCACAGGATTTCCAGGGGAAACACCTGATGAACATGAGCTTCTGCTAGATACACTTGCAGAGCTAAGGCTTGATCATGTTGGCGTATTTACTTATTCTCAGGAAGAAGGAACTCCTGCGGCTACATTTGATGATCAGATAGATGATGAAACTAAAAATGAACGCCTTGAAGATATAATGCTCCTGCAGCAAGACATCTCAGCTGAAAAGCTTGAAGCCTATATAGATAAAGAGTTTGATGTAATCGTTGACGGATATTTATCAGATGATGATGTATATGTGGCTCGTTCTTATATGGACGCTCCAGATATAGATGGTATGATTTTTATCGATTCTGACAGAGAGCTTATCTCTGGCGAGATAGTGAGAGTAGTCATCACTGATTCAGATGTATACGATCTTGAAGCTAGATTGATATACTAATTTCAAAAATAAACTAAAATAACGACGAGAGGAAATAATAATGAATTTACCTAATAAAATAACTATATTCCGTGTGATACTTATACCAGTCTTTTTAGTTGTATTTTATATAAGTGCTATACCAGCTAATAAATGGATAGCTCTTGCGATTTATATAATAGCATCACTTTCAGACATGGTAGATGGAAAGATTGCTAGAAAATACAACCTAGTTACTGACTTTGGAAAGTTCATGGATCCGCTTGCTGACAAGCTTCTTGTTTCAGCAGCGATGATAGCACTAATAGAGTTTGGAAGAATCCCAGCATGGATAGTAATAGTTATTATTTCAAGAGAATTCATTATTAGTGGATTCAGACTTGTAGCAGCTGATAATGGAATAGTTATAGCAGCTGGATGGTGGGGCAAGGTTAAGACAGCAGTTACAATGGTTATGCTCTGTGTGATGATTCCTGATCTAGCAACGGTATTCCCAAATGCAGCTACTCCAATCCATATTTTTGAGCAAGTTCTTATATATGCATCACTTATTCTTACTGTAGTATCCCTTATTGATTATCTTGTTAAGAATAAAGGTGTTATCAAGTCTTATAAATAGTGGCTTTTCTGGAAGGTCAATTATAAGTTGACCTTCCTTTTTTTATGCCCAAAATAAATATTATTTTCGCTTGAAATATAAAGGTCAAATGCATATAATATAAAAGGCGAAAATTGGTCCATTTAATGGATTTTCACAAAAAAATATATATGGAGGAAAGTTAAATGAGCGACAAGCTTAAATTGTCAGCAAGTGAGAGAATTAATACTTTACTTGATGACGCAAGTTTTGTTGAAATCGGTTCTGAGGTTAGAGCCAGAGCTACTGATTTTAACACTCAGGATGTCGATACCCCAAAGGATGGCGTAATCACAGGGTATGGTCAGATTGACGGAAGACTTGTTTACGTGTATAGCCAGGATGCTTCTGTTATCGGCGGAGCTATTGGAGAGATGCATGCAAAGAAGATTTCTTCAATCTATAGTCTTGCTATGAAGGTTGGTGCACCAGTTATTGGTCTTATTGATTGTGCTGGTCTCAGACTTCAGGAGGCAACGGATTCACTTCACAGCTTCGGTGCACTTTATAAGAAGTTCACTATGGCTTCAGGTGTTATTCCACAGATTACAGCTATATTCGGAAATGCAGGAGGTGGCGTTGGAGTTCTTACATCACTTACTGATTTCACAATCATGGTTGATTCTGCAAAACTTTTTGTAAATAGCCCAAATGCTATCGAGGGTAATTACGAGGAGAAGCTTGATACAGCATCAGCTGCATATATGAGCGAAAATACAAATCAGGTTGATAAGGTATGTGCTGATGATGCTTCAGCTCTTACAGAAATAAGAAATCTTATTACATATCTTCCTTCAAATAATGATGATTTTGTAGAAGGCGATACAGAGGATGATCTTAATAGAACTATTCCAGGTATTGAGTCACTCGTAAATGATTCAAGACAGATCATCGAGAGCATCGCTGATGACAAGATGTTCTATGAGATTAAAGCAAACTCTGGTAAGGATTTTGTTACAGGATTTATCAAGCTCGGTGGATTCTCTGTTGCAGTAGTTGCAAACCAGGAGAAGAAGATGAGCCCAGTTGGTATCCGTAAGGCTGCAAGCCTTGTAAGCTTTGCTGATGCATTTAACATTCCTGTACTTTCACTTACAAATGTAAATGGATTTGTAGGTACACCTGAGGATCAGCTTTATCTATCTAAGGCAGCTGCTAAGCTTGCTGCAGCATTTGCCACAGCTACAGTTCCAAAGGTAAATGTAATAACTGGAGAAGGCTACGGAAGTGGTTATTTGATGATGAACTCCAGATCATTAGGCGCTGATATGGTATTTGCATGGCCAGATGCCAAGGTTGGTGTTATGGATCCTAAGAATGCTGCAGAAATCATCTACTCAGATGATATTGCTGGTAGTGATGACAAAACTGCTGCTATTAAGGATGCTGAGAAGAAGATAACAGAGGCTCAGTCAAATGCTGCTTCTGTTGCTAGACGTGGTTATGTAGATGACATTATTGAACCAGATGCAACAAGAAAGAGACTTATTGCTGCATTTGATATGCTTGCTACTAAGAGTGAGGATAGACCATATAAGAAGCATTTAGCATTTTAAGGAGGACTTTTTCAATGAATAAGAAAATCAAAAAAATGCTCTTGCTTGTTCTTGTACTTACATTCTCACTGATTTTCACTGGCTGCGGGGAAGAAGAACTTAATTACCAGGTCAATGAAAAGGTTATGCAGCAGTATACAAAGCAGATAATTGATCAGTATAAAGATGTTGCAGATTATGAAGAGGATTATTACCTGAATGAAGGTACTGAACTTGAGAGATCTGCTGTAGCTGGTTTCAAAGCTGCGCAGACCACTGATCACGTTGGTGCTTATTTGGATAGTAATGGTCCTATAAAGATTTCAAATGGTGTAGATGGCAAGATTAACTTCTCCCAGATATGTCATTATGAAAATAGAGAAGTAAGAGTAACAGTATCTTACAAAGAGAATAAAGCATTTGAGATGGATAAGGCTAAGGTTTATTACAACCTTTCCGAAGCCGCTGCTCAGTATGGTATGGATGCGGCTACATATGCTTCACAGATGTTTGGTCAGTCTGAAGATTTTGATATGAGCTCAATGGATAAGTTCCTTGAGAGTTATCTGATTCAGAATGGCGAATATCCATATATTGCTGAAGAATGTGAAGTAAGTGCTGTTTATAACAAGAAAGAGCTTGTATCAATGGCAGGAAAGAATACAGCAATCGGAATGGGAGTTGTATTCTGTGTTCTGATCTTTATTTCATTTATCATTAGCCTGCTTAAGTATCTTCCAATGATATTTGATGCAGATATTCGTAAGGCTAGAGCTGATAAGAAGGCTGCTCAAGAGAAGGCTAAGAAGAGTACTGAAGAAATGATCATTGGTAAGTCGGCTGAAGCAGCCAAGGCTGAAGAGGTTAAGACAGTCGCAGCTAAGACTTCAGACGATAATCTGATGAATGATGCTGAACTGGTAGCAGTTATTACAGCAGCTATAAATGCAGCAAATGAGTTTAGTGGTGTTAGAGCCCCTGCATATACAGCAAGTAATGATAAGCTGGTAGTTCGTTCGATAAGAAGAGCAAAGAGATAACTTAGGAGGAATATAGATAATGAAGAATTATAAGATAACAGTTAATGGAACAACATATGATGTAGCAGTTGAAGAAGTTGGTGGCGCTTCAGCACCTGCAGCAGCTCCAGCAGCCGTTGCAGCACCTGCAGCACCAGCTCCAGCAGCAGCTCCTGCTCCTGCTCCAGCAGCTTCAGGATCAGAGGGAAGTGTAGTAGTATCTGCACCAATGCCTGGTAAGATTCTTGCTGTTAAGACAGAAGTTGGTAAGGCTGTAAAGAAGGGTGATGTACTTCTCGTTCTTGAAGCTATGAAGATGGAGAATGAAATAGTTGCTCCTGAGGATGGAACAGTTGCATCTGTTAATGCAACAGTTGGAGCTCAGGTTGAATCTGGAGATACACTTGCAACACTTAACTAGTCGTGTATCTTAATTAACCTGAGGAGGAATGAAATGAAAGAGATAATTATAAATCTTGCCAGTCAGACAGGATTTGCTACTCTTGATTACAAGAATTACATAATGATACTTGTTGCATTTCTATTTATGTATCTTGCAATCGCTAAGGGATTTGAGCCACTCCTGTTAGTACCAATCTCATTTGGTATGTTTCTGGTAAATATGTTTCCTAGTATTATTCAGGAAGGAGGTCTCCTACATTACTTCTACAAGTTGGATGAATGGAGTATCCTACCTTCACTTATATTCATGGGTGTAGGTGCCATGACGGACTTCGGACCGTTAATTGCCTACCCGCCAAGCTTTATTCTAGGTGCGGCGGCTCAGTTTGGTATATATGGTGCTTATTTCCTAGCTATAGCATTTGGCTTTACTGGAAAAGAAGCAGCTGCCATTTCAATCATCGGTGGAGCAGATGGTCCTACATCTATCTTCCTTGCTGGTAAGCTTGGAATGGGTGATACACTTCTTGGACCTATAGCAGTTGCCGCATATTCTTATATGTCACTGGTTCCTGTTATTCAGCCGCCATTTATGAAGCTTTTCACTACAAAGAAAGAGAGGCTCATACGTATGCCTCAGCTTCGTAAGGTAACTAAGCTTGAGAAGATTATCTTCCCAATCGTTGTTACACTTGTAGTAGTTATGATTCTTCCTACAACAGCACCACTTGTTGGTATGCTTATGTTAGGAAATCTTTTCAGAGAGTCAGGAGTTGTTAAGCAGCTTACAGAGACAGCATCTAATGCAATGATGTACATCGTAGTTATTCTTCTTGGTACATCAGTAGGTGCTACAACAAGTGCAGAAGCATTCCTTCAGATATCTACACTTAAGATAGTTCTTCTTGGACTTATTGCATTCTCACTTGGTACGACGGCGGGAGTCCTGTTTGGTAAGCTAATGTGTTGGGTTACCAAGGGTAAGGTTAATCCTCTGATCGGTTCAGCCGGTGTATCTGCTGTACCTATGGCAGCCAGAGTTTCTCAGAAGGTTGCTGCAGAGTATGATCCTACAAACTTCCTGCTCATGAATGCGATGGGACCTAATGTTGCCGGAGTTATCGGTACGGCCGTAGCAGCCGGTACGTTCATGGCAATATTCAATGTTCATTAAATGAATATTTAAATCAGATTTTTATATGTATGCTCTTTTATAGAAGGTAGCACAATTTTCGTTATAATCGAACAGGATGATTCATAAGCTGTACTGCGAGCGATGTTGTTCGAAGTTTGCGTGCCTGCCTTTATTCTAATAAAAGGCACGCAAACGAGTTAAAGCGAGCAGTATTCAGCTTATAGAAGAATACTGGAAGATTATAGAAAATTGATTGCGTTTCTATAAAGAGCGTACTAATAAAAATCTGTATTCTAATAAACGTAAATACATAGAAAGGAAATAAAATAATGGCAGAAACAAAGAAGCTTGGCATTACTGAGACTGTCCTCCGTGACGCACATCAGTCACTGATTGCAACTCGTATGCCAACAGAAGAAATGCTTCCAATCATAGATAAGATGGATCAGGTTGGATAT
Source organism: uncultured Lachnospiraceae bacterium (assembly GCA_902776395.1). Lineage (GTDB taxonomy): Bacteria > Bacillota > Clostridia > Lachnospirales > Lachnospiraceae > Eubacterium_Q. The sequence continues at coordinate 1,937 of CACYQC010000063.1, read as the reverse complement.
CACTCAGTAGAGTGCTGGGGTGGTGCAACTTTTGATGCATGTCTCAGATTCCTCAAGGAGGATCCATGGGACAGACTTCGTAAGCTGAAGGATGGCTTCAAGAATACAAAGCTCCAGATGCTCTTCAGAGGTCAGAACATTCTTGGATATAGACCATATGCAGATGATGTTGTTGAGTACTTCGTACAGAAGTCAATCGCAAATGGTATCGATATCATTCGTATATTTGACTGTCTTAATGATCTTCGTAATCTTGAGACAGCTGTAAAGGCAACAAACAAAGAGGGTGGACATGCTCAGATAGCACTTTCATATACTCTTGGTGATGCCTATACACTTGATTATTGGAAAGAGACAGCTCGTAAGATTGAGGAGATGGGTGCTGATTCTATCTGTATTAAGGATATGTCAGGTCTGCTCGTTCCTTATGAGGCTGAGAGACTTGTTAAGGCTCTCAAGGAAGGTTCAAAGCTTCCTATTCAGCTTCATACACATTACACATCTGGTGTTGCTTCAATGACATACATGAAGGCTGCAGAGGCTGGAGTAGATGTAATCGATACAGCTATTTCTCCATTCGCTCTTGGTACTTCACAGCCAGCTACTGAGGTTATGGTTGAGACATTTAAGGGTACTGATAGAGATACAGGACTTGATCAGAAGCTTCTTGCTGAGATTGCTGAGTACTTCAGACCTTATAGAGAAGAGTGTCTCGATAGTGGTCTTATGAGCACAAAGATTCTTGGTGTTAATATCAAGACTCTTCTTTACCAGGTACCTGGTGGTATGCTTTCAAACCTTGTATCACAGCTTAAGGAAGCTAAGCAGGATGATAAGCTTCAGGAGGTTCTTGAAGAGGTTCCACGTGTACGTAAGGACTTCGGTGAGCCACCTTTAGTTACACCTTCATCACAGATCGTTGGTACTCAGGCAGTACTTAATGTTCTTATGGGTGAGAGATACAAGATGGTTACTAAGGAATCAAAGGATCTTCTTTCTGGTAAGTATGGTCAGACAATTAAGCCATTCAACCCAGAGGTTCAGAAGAAGGCTATTGGTGATACAGTGCCTATTACACATAGACCTGCTGATGATATCGAGCCTGAGCTTGATAAGCTTAGAAAAGAGATTGAGCAGTACAGCCAGCAGGATGAGGATGTACTTTCATATGCATTATTCCCACAGGTTGCTACAGAGTTCTTCAAGTATAGAGAGGCTCAGCAGACTGGTGTAGATATGTCTAAGGCTGATACAACCAATAAAACATATCCTGCCTAAGGATTATAAAGGCTCGGTTCCGTAGGGATCGAGCCTTATATTTAAGTTTAACGAGGACAGATAATGAAATCAATGATTGTGATCGGTGCTGGAGCTGCTGGTATGATGACAGCTATTAAGGCATCTCAAAACTACAAGGTTACGATAATTGAAAAGAATGATAAGCCTGGTAAGAAGCTATATATAACTGGTAAAGGTAGATGTAATCTTACTAATAATTCAGATGAAGAGACATTTCTGAAGAATGTTGTTACAAATCCTAAGTTTATGTATAGCGCTATTTATAGTTATAATCAGGCGGCTGTTATTAGTGATTTTATTAACTGGGGCGTAAGCCTGAAGTCTGAAAGGGGAAATCGAGTTTTCCCAAGTAGTGATAAATCATCGGATATTATAAAGACTCTTACAAATCAGTTGAAAAAGAGAAAAGTTGAGATTAGGTATAATACTAAAGTTACTAAGATTGTTTACAAGAAGTATAGAACTGATATTTTAGATAAGAATGATAAATATGAATATATAGCGACAGGCGTTGAGATAAAGAATGGTTCTAAGAAGGAAGTGCTGGAGGCAGACGTCATAGTCCTTGCCAGTGGTGGTTCTTCGTATCCTCAGACGGGTTCTTCTGGGGATGGTTATAACTTCCTTCGTGAAATGGG
>CACYQC010000062.1 GCA_902776395.1 uncultured Lachnospiraceae bacterium | reverse complement strand
AACTTATCCAGGAGATGCTAGAACAGTTGATGTTCACGTTAGAAGACTTAGAGAGAAGATTGAGACTAAGCCAGCGGATCCAGAGTATATGCATACTAAGTGGGGAGTTGGATACTTCTTCCAGGATTAAGAATTATAACAGGATTAGGAATTATAAAACTAAAATACTATTTGCTAAGTTAATTAAAGGGAACACCTGGGTGTTCCCTTTTTATGTGTCTTGTAGCTATGAGCCTCGTGGTTTTGAGTTTTGTAACGCTAAGGTTTACTTTCCAACCGCTGGTCCTTCCGGGGCCCTCTCGGCGTTTTGATTAGCATTACGACCTTTCTGTGCCTTCTGCTGTTGCATATGCTTTGCGGTCTCGCGAACATATGACGTCATTAGCTTATCCGCATTTTTTCCTGCGGCCAGATTACGGAGCTCCTTCTCAGGCATTTGCCTAAACTGTTCAAATGCAGGTGAAGCCTTGATTCTCTTAAGCTCTGCCTTTACAACATCTATCTGAACGGCCTTTTTCAGAACATCTGTTGATTTGACTTCTACATCTATTCTCGACAGCCCTTTATAATACAAAATGCCTGCGACTGTATTTAGAAGCTGCTCGCCAGAAACTCCAGATAATTCGCGCTGAGCCTTGTTCATTCTTTTATGAACATAATTCAAAGGATTATTCTTTGAAATCTGTTTAGCTATAGTCTTTTGATACATTTTGTTTAATTCTTTGCATGTGCTGATACAGCTAATGGATGCAGTTCTACGAGCCTTTTCAGTGACAGATAATTCTTTTCCGCCCAGCTCTTCTGAATCCTTTTTATTCTTATAAATGCTGGCATCATCAATAACCTTATTTAGCTGAGTCATGATTTTGTGAGTATCGATAGCGCCTAGTTCGTCTTCAGCGCTTTTCATTTTTTTCGCAGCCTTGTTAGAAAGCTTAACCAGCTTCGATACACTAGACTTTAGGTTCTTGTATTTCCTAGATGACAAACTGAGAGTCGGATCTGCAGCGTTTAGTGCGGCAAGTAGTTGCTTTGCCTTTTCGTTGATTTGCAGGATTGTATCGCGCTCATTATTTGGTTCTTCTATCTGCGCGGAATTAACGCTTTGCTTAATGTCATCTATGAATTTTTTGTTTGCCTTTCTTTCGAGATCGGCAAGTTCTTTATTATTAAGAGCAGTTGCACCAAAATCATCGACCTTTACGCATTTTGTGAATTTAAGATTATTCTGCTGATATGGCTCAACCACGCCGTTTTGCGCCTGCTTATAGGCAGCGCCCTTTTTGCTTATATTAATGGCTGTTCTTCTGATCGTTGTAAAGAAGGATCCCTTTGTACTTCCGAGTTCCTTAAAGGAGTTTTGTCCTATTCCCCATTCTTCCTTCTTAACAACACGGATTCTATTTTCGCTTACTGCCTTCTTTATATTTTCTATTCTTTGCTCGGTTGCAGCTATTTCTTCGACTGAAAGACCGCGGGCCTTGTGGGTTTCCTTGAGTAATTTGATCTTCTCAGGATTATTAATCATAGCGAACATTTCTTCGCTGATAACCTGCATATCGTTTAGTGCAGGCAGCTTATCGCGGGAATGACCTGGTTCTGGAACCTCCGAACTAAAGGAAGTATCATTATCTATTCCTTGAGGCCCCTTAAATCTTGGATTATCAGTTCCTAGTCCCTCAAATCTATAGAAAAGATTTTCGTTATGTCGGTCAATATTTAGGCAGATATAATCGAGCATCTGAAGATCTGCAAGTCCTTTAAGTCCTTCGGCTGTATTAAATACTTCGTCTATTTTTTCTTCTGGAATCTGTGCCATTGGATGATTTCCAGGAATATTATGAATATTGACGCCTTCTGCATTTTCCATAACTACGCCGTCTATTACTCTGTTGTTACACATAACCTGAGCAGGTTTACTTTTCGCGAGTAGGTCGCCGAGACCAAGGATCTCACATGCGTCTGACATGGCGACATTTCTCATTTCTATTCTTGAACCTTCAGATAATACCATTCCGTTTGCTTCCATAAGAGCATTTCTGGTGGAAATATCGGATATATTTGAACCGAGTTTTTCGTATACTGTCTTAAAAACATTATTATTCTGTAGCTCCTCTGCTTTTTCCTTAGAAAAGCCTATTTCTTCCAGAGGAAGACGAGATAGTGTGCTTGGAATAATAACGTTACCTAGATCGTTTGTAGAATAATAATCTCTGATGGCATTTAATTCTGATTCAAATTGAGGATACTTGCGTATAGTGTTATCAAAAATCTCATTATATGCGTTGAAAAAGCTTCCATCCTGTGGGGTAGTATAAAACAGCTGATGCTCTTTGCCATTTTCTACATAGCTGATGCAATAACGACAGTTTAGATCATTTCCTACATGAGGGATTTTTTCGAGACTTGGAATCACAAGCTTTATTGTTTCGCCTTGGAGCCCTGCTTCAGGTGCATTATTATCTTGAAGAGCAGGATTTGCTACAACAATACCTACGGGAGCCTTTTTATCAGGGGCTGGCTCAGTAACTGGAATGCCTAAAGCCTTACGCATTTCGTTAGCACTTACTTTTTTCTGTTTTTCTTGTTCCAAGAACTTCGCTTTGAAATCCATGCCCTTTGCTATATCATCTATTTGGTAGAATTGAGATTTATGATGTGTTCTAGCAAGGCTCTCTAATGAATAATTTGACCACTCGTTTTTAGGTATAATTCGAATTCGTCCTTCTTCGGTAAAACCTGGGGCTTTATCTGCGTAGTATTCCTTGTCTGCTTCAATCTTGTTTAGGAGATATTCTTTACGCTCCCAGGCATAATCAATATCCTTCTGATCTATACCACAGTCAGAAAGCATAAGTTCCATTTGCTCTTTAGTCATAAGCTTAAGGGCGTTATAAGTATCTTCACCAATAACTCCCATTTGGCGTGCTCTTGTGAAGTAGTTTCCAAGTCCTATAGATTCTTCCTGGACATGACTCAAACTCATATCATTATCAATGAGTGTTATTCCGACAAGCTTTGCGTTCTCGGCATCTTTTGGTTCGAAACGTAAGATGAAATTTCCGGCATGTCTGTCAACATTTCCGCATATATAATCTATAACCTGCATAGCTGCAATATCATCAAAAACTGCAGGGTTTTCGAAATTTGCAATAGTATATTTCAGTTCAGGGCTATTTGCAGTAAGCTTATTAACATCCATACCTTCTGCATTTGCCATGAATGTACCTTGTACTGGTACACCGTTCTGAATGACGGTCATTGGACGAGCCTCCGCCACAAGGTTTGGTTTTCCGAGAAGACATCCCATTCGGTACATACCTATGTTACGTCTGTCAATGGTGTCTCCTTCTTTTAAATCAAGTGCAAAATCTCCTCTGAGATAAGTGTCATATTCATTTTTAGCGGCTTCCAATGTAGTACGGATTTCATCGAAAAACTTATATCCTTCTGGATGATTTATAATATCCTCATATTGTTCCGCGGATATACCCATTTCTCCTAGAAAAGCTGAGTACATTTTATAATCAAGCTCCTCTTCTCGCTGATCGGGCTTCATTTTCCATAGTGCACTGTAATCTATGCTATCCCAATGAATTTGATTATTCATAAATGAATGGTTAAGGTTTTGCTCTATTAATATATCTATAACAGACCCGAATTCAGCTGGGTACTTTCCTCGAATCTCTTCAAGTTTTCTCTTGGCTTTTTTGTCATAGTTTTCGACTTTTTTGGTTGGGGTAAAATACCCCTCCTCAAAGGTATTTCCGTTCTGAACGATAATATTCTGACGAGCGTTAGTAATACCACTTTGGATATAGGACTCTTGATTGCCTAGATCAACTACCTGCTGGCGACCATTTTCAATTATTTCAGAAAGAGTCATTGGTCCTTTTACGCTGGCTTGATCGAGCGCAATGTTATCTGCCTGGAGTAGAGGTAGCATTTCCTGGATGAGGGCATTCATGCTTTCTCCAACCTTGCCGGTGTCCTCTATTCCTAGAAGGGCAGAACCCTGCTCGATTGCTTTTCTATAAGCATTTCTAAGTTCAATCTTCTGAGCTTGGTTCATAAGTGGCAACTGACCGTTCTTATCGACCGTGAAATAAGTCTGAGTGATTGCATTTATTTCAAAAATAGCACTACAAAATTCTGAGTATTTTTGAACCTCTTCAGCGGTAGTGATAAGGTCATTCATACTCTTTATATATTCATTTATATTTGCTTGTAAGTGTGAAATATCAAATACTTTCTTTGGCATAGCATTTCCTCTTTATTAAAAATAATCTATCAATAGTTATCACATAATATCACAATATAAGGATACTATAAGTGGAATAACAAAAGAGCAACAAAATGCCTAGTATTTTAGTTGTAAATTGCCCGCGAATGCTCTATAATATTGAAGATTATTGTTTTAGTAATAGAAATATATTAAATAAATCTTGAAACAAGAAGGAGTTTAGTGCGTTGGAAAAGAAGATTATGTTAGGAAATGAAGCCATCGCTCGTGGTGCCTGGGAGGCAGGAGTTAAGGTTTCATCAGCTTATCCTGGAACCCCAAGTACAGAGATGAGTGAGAATCTGGTTAAGTACGAAGGAGTATATGCTGAGTGGGCTCCAAATGAGAAGGTTGCAGCAGAGGTTGCTATGGGTGCTTCTATAGCTGGAGTTAGAGCTATGTGCGCAATGAAGTGTGTAGGTCTCAATGTTGCATCTGATCCACTTTACACAGCATCTTATATCGGAGCTAAGGGAGGTCTTGTATATCTTGTAGCAGATGATCCAGGACTTTACAGCTCACAGAACGAGCAGGACACAAGAAGAATAGCTATTTCTTCTCACGTACCTGTACTTGAGCCATCTGATTCAGAAGAGGCAAGAGTGTTCACTAAGAAGGCATTTGAAATCTCAGAGGAGTATGATACTCCAGTTATTCTTAGAACTACAACTCGTATAGCTCATTCACAGGGTGTTGTAAATCTTGAGGATAGAGTTGAGGTGGATGACAAGGAATACGTTAGAGACCCAGCAAAGAACGTAATGGTTCCTGCAAATGCTATGAAGCGTCATAAGTTCGTTATTGAGCGTGACAGAAAACTTGCTGAGGACGGAGCAACTTCTAAGTTCGACGGAATCAACAAGGTTAAATATACAGATAATACATACGAAGTAGTAACTGAGAACGGTAAGGAAGCTAAGAAGATTGGTTTCATTACAAGTGGTATTCCATATCAGTATGTTATGGAAGTATTCCCAGAGGCTAGCGTGCTGAAGCTTGGTATGGTAACTCCACTTCCTAAGAAGCTTATCGAGGAGTTCGCTTCTAAGGTTGATGTTCTTTACATCATCGAGGAGCTTGAGCCAGTTATCGAGGAGCAGGTTCGTTCTTGGGGAATCGATTGTGTCGGCAAAGATACATTTCCACTTGATGGAGAATATAGTGCAAATATGCTTCGTGAGAAGATTCTTGGCGAGGAGCTGGATCTTGCAGATCCTGCACAGGTTCCTGTACGTCCACCTATCCTTTGTCCGGGATGCCCTCACAGAGCTACATATAGCGTACTGAAGAAGCTGAAGATTCATGCTAGTGGTGATATCGGATGTTACACACTTGGTGTAGCGGCTCCACTTTCAGTAGTTGATACAACTCTTTGCATGGGCGGTTCCATTTCTATGCTCCATGGTATGGAGAAGGGTAAAGGAAAGGATTGGGTTAAGAACTGGGTTGCAGTTATCGGAGATTCAACCTTCCTTCACACAGGTGTGAACTCACTCATGAACATGGTTTATAATCAGGCAACTGGAACAGTTATTATTCTTGATAACTCAACAACAGGTATGACAGGTCACCAGAATCATCCTGCTACAGGTAAGATGCTGAATGGCGAGGAGACACTTGCTATCGACCTTGTTAAGCTTTGCGAAGGAATGGGCATAAAGAATGTAAAAGTTGTAGATGCATTTGATCTTAAGAAGCTTGAGGAGACAATCAAGGAAGAGGTTGCTAGAGATGAGCTCTCTGTAATCATTTCCCAGTCACCATGTGCACTGCTGAAGAGCTATCAGCCAAAGGGTAAGTGCTTCGTTGATACTGAGAAATGTATGAAGTGCGGACAGTGCCTCGTGCCAGGTTGCCCAGCTATCAAGAAAGATAAAGAGACAGGCTTCTCTGTAATAGATGAAACAATGTGCAACGGTTGTGGCCTCTGCCAGCAGCTCTGCCCATTCGACGCAATTCAACTCAGATAAACCTAATGAGTATATAGGGACGGTTCTTATTTACTCATGAGTATATAGGGACGGTTCTCATATACTCACTTGAGTATATGGGGACGTTTCTCATATGCTCACTCATAGAAGAAATAAATAATCGGTAAATATAATATATAGGAGATAATTATGTCAGTTACAAATATTATGATTGTCGGCGTAGGTGGCCAGGGTACACTGCTCACAAGCCGTATACTTGGTGGACTTGCTGAAACAGCAGGCTATGATGTTAAATTATCAGAAGTACACGGAATGGCTCAGCGTGGTGGTTCCGTAGTAACATATGTAAGATATGCTACAGAGGGCGAGGTTGTTACTGAGCCTATCGTTGAAGAAGGATGCGCAGACGTTCTGATCGCCTTTGAGAGACTCGAGGCACTCAGATATGCTCATTTCCTTAAGAAGGACGGAGCTCTTATAGTAAATGATCAGAGAATCGATCCAATGCCTGTTATCACAGGTGCTGCAGAGTATCCGGAAAATATCCTCGAGAATCTTCGTGAAAAGTACAGAGTATTCTCAATCGATGCTATGGCAAAGGCTGAGGAGCTTGGAAATACAAGAGTATTTAATACAGTTGTTCTTGGTATGGCAGCTCGCCACATGAACTACTCAAAGGAGCAGTGGGTTGAGGTTATCAAGTCTAAGGTTCCACCAAAGACTATAGATATTAACCTTGCTGGATTTGAGGCTGGATATAATAGCGAAAACTAAGAATTACGAGTATATGATGAGTATATGATGAGTATATAGGGACGGTTCTTATTTACTCGTTTTCATAACGAAAATGAGTAAATAAGAACCGTCCCTATATACTCATCTGTCCCTATATACTCATTTAGAGGGCGTTAAGGTAGTGTTAAGGTTAAGCGATTTTTTCGGAAAGAATCCTCTGATATGATTAGACCATAGTCAAGATTGGTTGTCACATATGAGAGGAGGAGATGGATATGTGGACAAGAAAAGAGCTTAAAACAAAAGGTAAGGAAGCTTTTAAGAGAAATTATTGGAAGTCAGTGCTGGTAGCACTTATACTTGCATTTGTACTTGGAACTGCCAGTGCAGGCAGCGGATCAGGTGGAAGCTTTGGAAGCGGCGCTGCACAAAGATTCGGCATTGTTGAAGAAGAGCAGAAGGAAGAGGAATCAAGTAGTGAAGAAGGCTCATTTACAGTTGAGGTAACTCAAGATGATGGTAATATGATAGTTACAACTACAGATAATGGTGAAGAAACTTCCGAGCAAATGCCAACTGAAGCGATTCTCGCTTTCACAGTAACAATGGTAGTTGTATGTGTCTTCGTTATTGCAATCGCAATTCTATTTGACGCATTTATACTTAACCCTATTGAAATGGGCTGCCGCAAGTTCTTCTTCAAGAACCTGGATGAGTCAGCACAGCTTTCAAATGTTGTATACGCCTTCGATCATAATTATAAGAACATCGTTAAGGGTATGTTCATGAAGGATCTGTTTATAACACTTTGGTCACTGCTTTTCTTTATCCCAGGAATCATCAAGTCTTATCAGTATAGACTTGTAGCATATATTCTTGCAGATAATAGTGAAATGTCCTACAAGGATGCGCTTGCTGAAAGCAAGGCTCTTATGAAGGGTAATAAGTGGAGAACATTTGTACTTGATCTTTCCTTCATTGGTTGGGAACTTCTCTCAATCCTTACATGTGGAATTCTTTCAATATTCTACGTAGAGCCATATAGATGCTCGACAGATGCAGCTCTTTATGAGACACTTAAGTATGGCAAGGCTGCATAGGGGAAATGTAACTATTAACCATTCATATAATAAAGGATGAAAAATGAACTATAAGATTCTGGTTGCTGATGATGAGGCAGAGATAAGAAGTCTGCTGAAGCTATATCTTGAAAATGAGGGCTACAGTGTAGTCGAAGCTGTAGACGGCCTGGAGGCTATGGAAAAGCTGAAGAGCGATAAGCCGGACCTATGCGTGCTGGATATAATGATGCCAGGCATGGATGGATATCAGGTGCTAAGAAAGCTTAGAGAGGATAGTAACATCCCAGTTATTATCCTCTCGGCTAAAGATGCCGATTCCGAGAAAATTCTAGGCCTCAATCTAGGAGCTGATGATTACATCGCTAAGCCTTTCAATGCTCTCGAAGCAGTTGCCAGAATCAATTCAAATATAAGAAGATTCTACAAGCTGGGTTCCAGTGAGGTTAAGCTTCCTACTGTAAAGGTAAGGGATCTAGAACTGGATCAGGAATCCTGTACCCTTAAGAAGGATGGTGAGCCTATCGAGCTCACAAGTATCGAGTATAAGATAATGGAACTCTTCATGAACCATCCTGGCAAGGTTTTCACAAAACAGCAGATATATGAATATGGCTGGGGCGAGGATTATTTCATAGCAGACAATAACATAATGGTCTGCATCAGCAAGCTTCGCTCGAAGCTGTCTGAGGATCCTGCTGAATATATAAAGACAATGCGCGGTCTGGGTTACAGACTAGAGAAATAAAGCGGAGTGAAGGATGGAAAAATATAGATCACTTCAGACATTTCTGGTAAAAAAATTCCTAAAAATCATATTATTGGTTAGTGTAGCGGAGTATGGTATCATAGTCATTTTGAACCATACTCTCGTTCCTATTGTCATGTATTATTTCTTCAAGGGCGCTGATACTGAGCTGATGGGAATAGTCAGTCTTATCATTATTCTATTTGTTCTGATGGGAAATATTCTCGGGGAATTTGTAAAGCTACTTATTCCACCGCAGTTGACGACTCTTTCTGACATTGGATCAGGTGCACTCATGAGAAGTCTTGGAATGGATGATAAAAGTGTAGTGAGCGCGCTGGGTACTAAAGAAGAAATTCTTCTTATGCTGATCCTGCTGGGCATGCTGATACTAATAGCTATTCCTTACGTAGTTGGCGCATTTGCATTTATACGAATAGTAATAAAGGAAATGGATAGGCTCGCAGAGGAAGAGAAAAGCCAACTCTATGAATATAATGAACAGAAGAATCTGATGCTCTCAGATATAGCTCACGACTTAAGGACTCCGATGACAACCGTGTCGGGTTATTCACGTGCCCTCCTGGATGATATGGTGTCAGACGACAAGAAGCGAGAATATCTGGAAGCGATAAATGTCAAGAGCGACAGAATGAATAACCTCATCAATCTCCTCTTTGACTATGTGAGGCTCGATAGCAAGGGCTTCAGTCTAAATAAAAAGGATGAGGATATATGCGAACTGGTACGTGAGGCGGCGGCTTTCCAGTATCAGGATATAGAAGATGCAGGAATGGAGCTGGATGTAGAAATCCCAGAGGAAAAGGCGCTCTTTTCGTTGGATAAATTGCAGGTTTCCAGAGTTATTACGAATCTTATCACAAATGCCATCCGTCACAACAAGCCTGGTACGGCGATAGGACT
>CACYQC010000061.1 GCA_902776395.1 uncultured Lachnospiraceae bacterium | reverse complement strand
GGTGACGAGGGAGTGTTCAGTATTAGTGAAGCTGAGATGACTGGTGATAGTCGTATGACACAAAGTGGTCAGAGGACGGAGAGTAGTCGAACGGCGGCGGATAATATATATATCTGTCATGAATATGAGGATGCTGAGGCGGCAAGTATCATTCCTGCTAGAAAAGGTGATTCGAACAAAGGTACCTATGGTAAGGTCCTCATAGTTGCTGGCTCAAAGGATATATATGGGGCAGTCTATATGGCAGCTGAAGCTGCGTATAGAGTCGGAGCTGGTCTGGTAAAGGTAGTTACAGATATAAGGAATAGAGATATTCTATGTGATAAGCTTCCAGAAGCGATGCTGCTTACATATGATACTGAAAGTATCACGGGAGACGGGGAAAAGGGTCTTTTTAGAAAGAAATCTGGAGCACACTTTGAGGATGAGTTTGTAGAGAACTTTAAGGCTTCCGTGAAGTGGGCGGATGTAATACTTGCAGGACCGGGAATTGGTACCAGTGAAGTATCAAAACAGCTGCTGGAGCATTTGGCGGAATCGGTATCAGAAGGTCAGAAACTAATACTCGATGCAGATGCGCTGAATATAATTGCAATGGATTCTCCACACAACTGGTTTAAGTCTTTCACATCGAAAGTGGGAATAGGAAATGTAATAATAACTCCACATATGATGGAGATGCTCAGAATAGTTAAGGCTGGATATAGTAAAGAAACGTATGAATTTATGCTAAGTGGACTAGGGATTACAGATGGAATCCAGTTTCTTAAAGACTATAGAAAGAGCCAGGCGTACAGTCTGGCGTATAATGAGGGCATAGTGGTTGTTCTTAAGGATGCAAGAACAGTTGTAGCATATAGAAATATAAATGACGACGAACCGGGCAGGGAAGGCTATGCTAGAGAGTGCCCGCTTTATATAAATACGAGCGGCAATTCAGGAATGTCTAAGGGTGGATCTGGTGATGTTCTTGCGGGTATGATAGCGGGCTTACTTGCGCAGTATGATAAAGAAGAATCTAATCAGGATATATCTAATCAGGATAAATCTAATCAGAAAAAAACTGATAGTGGTGATAAATCTATCCGATTTAAGAGTGTATCGGATATAGTATGTGCCGCTGTAAATCTTCATGGCAGGGCAGGAGACAAAGCGAGAGAAGAAGTTGGAGAATATCCGATGATGGCAAGGGATATTATCAAGGCTGTCTCCTTGATTATGAAGAAGTGAAATCTTAAGTGGATTAGTTAAATAATTCGTCATTCTGGAAGATGTGAGTGACGAAGAATCTTAGATATAAGAAGGAAAAATCATGAGTTACAGAAGAGTAGAAGCAGACATTAATCTAGATGCTATAAGATATAATATCGAGACAGTGAAGGCACTGAATTCAAGTGACAAGAAGACTTGCCTTGTTATCAAGGCAGATGCTTACGGACACGGTTCAGTTCCGCTTGCAAAGGAAATGGATGATCTTGCAGACTACTACGCAGTAGCCACTATGGACGAGGCAGTAGAACTAAGAAATGCAGAGATCACGAAGCCTATTCTTATTCTTGGTTATACTGATGTAGAGGACTACGTAAGAGCAATAGAACATAACGTGACTATTGCAATATATGATAAATTCGAAGCTGAAAAGCTTTCTGAAACTGCGATTAGACTCGGTAAAAAAGCCAAGGTTCACATCAAGATTGATAGTGGTATGAGCCGCATTGGATTCCAGTGCGAGGAGTCAGAAGTAGAGAGGCGATGGAAGTTTATAATATGGAAGGCGTAGATGTTGAAGGGATATTTACGCATTATGCAAAGGCGGACTATATCGATAAATCAGATGCAAAGAAGCAATATGAGAACTTCACCTGGTTTGTATCTGAAATGGAAAACCGCGGAGCGAATTTCGAGATAAAACATATCGATAATAGTGCTGGTGCTATGGAGATACATTCTGATGGCTATAATATGTATAGACTAGGTATAGTAATATACGGTCTATATCCATCAGAGGAGATAGATAAGTCGGTTGTTCTTAAGCCTGCAATGACGCTTAAGTCAAAGGTAGTTCATATCAAGACACTTCACGCTGGGCGCGGAGTTGGGTACGGATGGACCTATACAACTGAGAAGGATACTAGAATAGCTACTGTAGCTGTAGGCTATGCGGATGGATATCCAAGAGCGCTCTCAAATGTTGGAAGAGTTCTGATAAATGGACAGTATGCACCAATAGTAGGACGTGTATGCATGGACCAGATAATGGTTGACGTTACTGAGATAGATAAGGCTTCTCCAGTTAAGGTTGGCGATGAAGTAGTTCTTTTTGGAACTCAAGGGGATAGGAGCATTTCCGTAGAAGAGGTTGCAGAACCTGCAAACAGCTTCAATTATGAGGAAGTATGTAATATTAGCAGAAGAGTTCCAAGAGTATATATGAAAAATGGAAAAGAATGCTACGTGGTAAATTATTTAGTTTAAACGGCTATATTTGTGCAGACAATTTAGCTATATTAGTCGATTAAATGTAGTATTTATGATACAATGAAAAGGCAGTTATTAAATTAAATCATAATAGGAGTTTTATGTTTAAGAAAAAAGACGAAGAACAGGTAGAAGAAGAGATTCTCTCCATGGTCGAAGAGGGACAGAAGTCGGGCTTCATTCAAGAGGATGAGGTGGAGATGATTTCTAATATCCTTGATTTAGATGATATGCAGGTTAGAGAGATAATGACCAGCCGCAGTAATATCTACGCGGTTAGCAAGGATTCAACCATTGGTGATATAATAAACGACTGCTTGGATAGTGGTTATTCAAGATATCCTGTATATGAAGAGGATATCGATAACATAATCGGAATGGTACACCTTAAGGATATGACCAAGCTGTACTTGGAGAATCCGGAAGCCTGTGTAGTAGACGTTATAGAAGAGGCGCTTATTATTCATCCAGCGTATGATACGCTTAAGCTTCTGAAGACGATGCAAAAAGAGAAGAAGCATATGGCTATAGTTCTTGACGAGTATGGTCAGACGGATGGACTTGTAACGCTCGAGGATGTTCTCGAAGAGATAGTTGGAAATATCTGGGATGAGCATGATTCTGAAACAGAAGAAGTGATGGAAACAAGTAACGATGGTTATGTAGCAGATGGAATGATCAAGCTCCATGATCTAGAGTCGGAGATAGAAGGGCTCGAGTTTCCGGACACTGATATAGAGACACTTAATGGATTTCTTCTCTATAAGCTGGGAGGATTTCCAAAGGAGGATGAGAATCTTCATATCGATTATGGGGGATACTCGTTTGATATCCTTGAGGTCGAGGATATGCTGATTAAGTCAGTTAAGATTAATAAATCAGAAGATTCTTCTGAACAGAGTTCTCAGAATGATGAGAAATAATAAAGATAAATAATATTTAATAATTAATAATATGAAAGAGGAAAAATAAAATGTCAGGACATTCAAAATTTGCAAACATTAGAGCTAAGAAGGAAAAGAACGATGCAGCTAAGGGAAAGGCATTCACAGTCATTGGACGTGAAATCGCTGTAGCAGTTAAAGAGGGTGGCCCAAACCCAGACAACAATTCAAAGCTACGTGATGTAATAGCAAAAGCAAAGGCTAACAACATGCCAAATGATACAATCGAAAGAGGTATCAAGAAGGCTGCTGGAGATCTTGAGAATGTAAATTATTCATATAATACATATGAGGGCTATGGCCCAGGCGGAATAGCTATTATAGTTAAATGCCTAACAGATAACAAGAATCGTACCGCTGCAAATGTAAGAAGTGCATTTACAAAGGGCGGCGGAAGCATCGGAACTACAGGATGCGTATCATATATGTTCGATGAAAAGGGACAGATTATTATTGCCAAGGAAGATACAGATCTTGAGGCAGATGATCTGATGATGATGGCATTAGATGCAGGTGCAGAGGATTTCGCGGAGGAAGAAGATTCCTTTGAGATTATTACTGCTCCAAATGATTTTTCAGACGTAAGAGCTACACTTGAGAAAGAAGGAATTGTAATGGCCTCTGCAGAGGTTACAATGATACCTCAGAACTATGTGGCAGTAGCATCTGAGGAGGATCAGAAGAATCTTGATAGAATACTTGATCTTCTGGATGCAGATGATGACGTTCAAGACGTATATACAAACGTAGAATAACTAGAGTGAGGAGGGGAGCGTATGGAAAAATTCGTAATAACTATAGCAAGAGAGTATTGCTCCGGTGGTCAGAAGATTGGAACAAGACTGGCGGAAGAACTTGGGGTTAATTGCTATAACAGCGAGATGTTCAGACTTGTATCTAAGAACGAAAATATGAAGGACGATGCTGTCGCACATGATGACAGGATCAAAGATACTTCTCTATTTGATGTAGCGAAAGCAATATATACAGATCCACTCCCTTCACCAGAGGTTGATGATGTGCTGACAACAAAGATTGCTGATGACGATATGGTATATATCAAGAATATATATGACTATCAGTCAGAGATAATCACTGAGCTGGCTCATAGAGAGTCCTGCATCATTGTTGGTAGATGTGCTAATTACATTTTGAAGGATAATCCAAATGCGATAAATGTATTTGTCCATGCTCCTATTGGTTTCAAGATGAAGAGAGCAGCCTCCAGACATTATATGCCAGAGAATGAACTTAGAAACTATCTGGCTAAGGTTGATGAGAGAAAGGCTGACTACTATTTCAAATATACCGGATGCGAATGGACGGATATTAAGAACTACGATCTGTCACTGGATACATCTAAGCTGGGTATCAGCGGATGCGTAGATATGATCAAGAAATTTCTAGAAATCAAGCTTAATAAATAGTGTTAAAAATAAGCGTTTAATGATATAATTAAGAGTGGGTATTTTCAGTTTACTGGGAGGATTTAGTGTATGAAAAAAGTAGCATATATCGCTTCAGAATGTGTTCCATTTATTAAGACTGGAGGACTGGCCGACGTAGTAGGAACACTTCCTAAGAAGTTTAATCGTAATGAATATGATGTAAGAGTCATCATTCCTAATTATATGTGTCTTCCTGAGAAGTATAAGAAGAACATGAAGTATATAACACATTTCCATATGGATATTGGTTGGAAACAGCAGTATGTAGGTGTTATGTATATGGAGTATGAAGGAGTTCCTGTATACTTCATCGATAATGAGTATTACTTCAACGGATTCAACATCTATGGCGATGTTAAATGGGATATAGAGAAGTTCTGCTATTTCTGTAAAGCGGCTCTATCAATTCTCCCAAGTATAGGCTTCAGACCTGACATTATTCACTGTCATGATTGGCAGTCTGGTCTGGTTCCTGTTTATCTTAAAACGCTTTTCGCTAGCAATCCATTTTATCAGGGAATCAAGTCAGTTATGACTATTCATAACCTTCAGTTCCAGGGTCGTTGGGATATCAAGACAGTTCAGGAATATTCTGGACTTCCAAGTGATCTCTTCACACCGGATAAGCTGGAAATGAATAAGGATGCAAGTATGCTGAAGGGCGGACTTGTATATGCTGATAAGATTACAACAGTTTCAAATACTTATGCTCACGAGATTCAGACTCCATACTATGGAGAAGGCTTAGATGGTCTGCTGCAGGCGCGTTGGCAGTCTCTATGGGGCATAGTAAATGGTATTGATTATGACATTTTCAATCCTGCTAAGGATGAGAAGATAGAATGTAAATATAATACTAGAAACTATAAGAAGAATAAGGTTAAGAATAAGCTCGCACTTCAGAGAGAACTTGGTCTTCCTGAAGATGAGAATGCTTATATGATGGGTATAGTATCTCGACTCACTGACCAGAAGGGACTTGATCTGATTGATCACATCATGAACGATATCATGACAGATGGTACTCAGCTTGTTGTTCTTGGTACAGGAGATAGAAGATACGAAGAAATGTTTAAGTATTATCAGGGCTTCCATCCTGCTAAGCTTTCAGCGAACATTTACTTCAGCGATGAGCTATCTCATAAGATTTACGCAGGATGTGATAGCATACTCGTTCCATCAAGATTTGAGCCTTGTGGATTGACACAGCTCATGGCTCTTAAGTATGGTTCACTTCCAATCGTTCGTGAGACAGGTGGACTTAAGGATACAGTTGAGCCATATAATGAATTTGAAGGAACTGGTACAGGTTTCAGTTTTGCTAATTATGATGCAAGAGAACTTCTGAATACTATTAATTATTCAAAGCGTATCTTCTTCGATGATAAGCCAGCATGGCAGGAAATGATGAAGAGAGCTATGCAGAAAGATTTCAGCTGGGATCAGAGTGCTAAGATTTACGAACAGCTCTATTCAGAGATTTAAATATTGGAACAAGTAAAGTGAGTAAATAGGGACGGTTCTTATTTACTCACTTTCAATATGAGTAAATAAGAACCGTCCCTATTTACTCACTAAGATGAGGCAGTTATGGCGTACGATGGCATAGTAATAAGTGGCGTAATTAAAGAGATTAAGGATGCTTGTTTGGGTGGAAGAGTGGTTAAGATTCAGCAACCAACTTCCGAAAGTATTACACTTACAATAAAAGGTTTTAAAGGGCAGACTAAGGTTTATATTTCTGCAAGCCCGGGTCTCCCAATTGTATATCTAGCAGATAAATTGCCTCAGGCTCCGATGCAGGCTCCTGCATTTTGCATGCTACTCAGAAAACATTTATCAAATGGAAGACTGGTTGACATAAAACAACCTGGTTTTGACCGTATATATGATTTTGTTTTTGAACATCTAGACGAGATGGGAGATCTTGGAGAACGTCATCTGATAATTGAAATAATGGGTAGACAGAGCAATATTATTCTTACTGATTCAGATATGGGAATAATGGATTCTATCAAGCGTGTTATGCCGGATCTTAGTGAAGCAGTTTCAAAAGATGACGATAAGAAGGTAAGGATAATATATCCAGGTCAGGTTTATGAATATCCTGATTCGCAGGGCAAGATAAATCCGCTGGACGAGGAGAAGCCTTTCGATAGATATACCTTTGAGAAGAGACTAGTTTCCTCACAGCTTCCTATTCCGAAAGCGATTTATACTTCTATAACAGGATTTTCTAAATCTGCTGCGGAATATATTACGGCCTCTGCAGGTGTGGATGGAAGAAAAGGTTTTGGAGATATCACCGTAGAGGAAAAGGATAGAATATATGACGAGATACAGGGCGTTATAGCTAAAATTAAAGCTGGCGAATATAACCCTGGAATCATTTATTCTAATGGCGCTCCAAAAGATTATATAGCGACTCTTTCGGCGAATGATAATGAAGCGAAGCGTTTTGATTCTATATCGGAACTGCTGATTGATTTTTATAACAATAAAGAAAAACAGCTAAATGTGCGAAATAAATCTGCAGACATCAAGAAAGTTGTACAGTCTGCTATAGAGAGAACGAGTAGAAAATATGACCTACAGCTGGGACAGCTGAAGGATACTGAGGATAGAGATAAATACCGTATATACGGAGAGCTTCTCAATACTTACGGATATGAGCTCCGCGGTGGAGAGAAGACTCTTAAATGTACGAATTATTATGATAATCAGGAGATAGAGATTCCTCTTGATGAAAACTTAAGTGCAAAGGAAAATGCTCAGAAGTATTTTGCTAAGTACAATAAGAAGAAAAGAACCTATGAGGTTTTATCTGGTTTTGTTGTAGAGACTAAGGCGGAGCTAGAGTATTTACTCTCAGTTAAACATTCGCTCGAAATAGCGGAGACGGACTCAGATATAGCGGATCTTAGAAGAGAGCTTGAGGAGACTTCCATCCTAAGGAAGAAGGGAAAGGACAAAGGCGACAGAAGAAAAGAAAAAGGCCATCCACTTCACTTTGTTTCTAGCGAAGGCTATGATATATTTGTAGGTAAGAATAATATTCAAAATGATGAGCTGACATTTGATATAGCGACAGGCAAGGATCTGTGGTTTCATGCGAAGCAGATGCCGGGCTCTCATGTGATTGTAAAACTTAAATCCAGCGATAAGGGGCTGGAGGATGTTCCGGATAGTGTATTTGAAGAAGCGGCTTCACTTGCGGCATTTTATTCGAGTGGAAGTACTGCTCCGAAGGTGGAGATTGACTATACGGAGAGAAAGAATCTTAAGAAACCGCCACAGGCTAAGCCTGGATATGTTATATATCACACGAACTATTCTATGATGGCGGAACCAAAGGTTATTGGGGTAGAGAAGGTATCAGATTAAGGGGAATAGTATGCATCATATCATTGCAGACGAATTTCATCTGGCATTATATATAGTGGCATTTATGGTGTCGCTTGCAATTCTAATGCAGACTATAGTTCAGAAACGAACAGACAAGGTTCAGAATCTGGGCTTTATTCTGATGGTTCTTATCATAATCGTTAATTCACTTACTGAAACAATAAATGAATTCCTGAAACCGGTTCTTCTAGAAAATGATTACTTTAAAGTTATTGATGATTTTTGTCATCTGTTCTATTTTATGACGCATTCACTTATACCTGCCGTATTCCTATTCTATGTAGCCAGTCTTACGGGCTCGCTCCGTAGAAGAAAGAATTGGCATGCGCTTCTATTTATAGTTCCAATCGTTATTCTCGAAATAATAATAGCGACAAATCCATTTACAGAACTGATATATAATCACGGCCCTAGAGGAGAGTTCCAGAGAAACTGGGGAGAGTATATCATTTATGTGCTTGCATTTATTTATATAAGCATTGCTGTATTTAACATTTTCCGTTATTGGAATGCGATAACCTTCCGTAATAGACTGTCCCTTATCGGATTCCTCGGACTTGTATTTACTGGTCTTGTTGTCCAGCTTGTTTATAAGGATATCAGGGCTGAGCTTTTCGCGGAAGCGCTTGGAATGCTTGGAATCATGTCCTCGCTCGAAAATGAAGATGACAGAATGTTTATTGAGATGGGGGTATATAACCGAGTTGGGCTGAGTGTAGATCTAGATAACAGAATAAATACCAACGAGAGAACGGTGGTACTAAGTCTAAGAATATCTGAGATCGGAACTACACTTAGAAGCCTTGGATTAAAGAATATAAATGTTCTAACAGATGAGATAACAGAGTATCTGAGAAGTAAGATACAGAGATACTATATCTACTGTGTAGATTCTAGTCAGTATATCATTATGATGCAGGATTATACTGAAGAACAAAGAAATAAATGGGCCAGCAAGCTCTTTAAAAAGTACGATCCGCCAATTAATAGTGATGAGCTGATAGAGGATATACTTGATAGATTTAAGGGTACCTGGACGGTTGGTAATAATAAGTTCAGTCTGAACGTCAAGATACTTAAGGCTATTATTCCGGATGATTTTAAAACCATAGATGAGGTTAACTTCTTCATAGATAGCCCGGTTCCAAAGAAGGTGGAGAAGACTGTACTGCATGGAGAGGACCTCAATTATCTTCTGAGAAGAACTGAGGTTGAAAATGCTATTCTTCAGGGAATTGAAAAGGGACATTTTGAGGTTTATTATCAGCCGGTTTATGAACTGGAAACAAAGAAACTATATGGTGCAGAGGCACTTCTAAGACTCTTTGATGATAATTTGGGTAATCTATATCCGGATGAATTTATTCCAGTCATAGAGCAGATGGGCCTGATTGATGATGTAGATAATATGGTTCTCAGAAAGGTCTGCGAGTTTATCAAGAGTGGAACGGGGTTGGTAAAAACTGT
>CACYQC010000060.1 GCA_902776395.1 uncultured Lachnospiraceae bacterium | reverse complement strand
GATGTGCAGGATGATGCCGGGGATCGCGTTCGTGACCGCGCCGGCGATGAACATCGCGGGGCTGAAGTTCGTTCCGGAGAGCCCGGCGAGCAGGTAGCGAACAAGGCCCTAGACGACGCGGCCTGCGATCATGGCAAGGATGAGCCCGGCGTAAAGGCTCCATTTTTTGCAATGCTCGTGCCATCAATCATTTCCTTAAGTCCAGAGGAAATGATATAATGCTCCACCTTCACATTTCTCTCTTTACCATATTCATTGATTCTATCAAACCAGCCATCAACTCCAGGAAAAAGCTGAACTCGGCTTCCATACTCTTCCAGCTTCTCTCTATTAAATAGAAGACGTCCTCTTGCCTCATCCATCATTACATACATATAAGCAAGATTGCTATCCATCTCATTTGCCTGTGCAAGGGCATTTGTCTTCTCCCAGAATTCATCTACATCATATCCCACAGACTGGATATATCCCTGCGCCTGCATATCGGTAGGCGAAAGCGTCTTATCAAAATCATAACAAATAGCTAGTACGGTCTCTTTTCTATCCCCCATAGTTACCTCCTTTTCTAGACGAACAATTCATTCCTAATTTTACACCAGCCCTTTCCCCTAAACAACAAAAAAATAAGGAGGCCAGCGAGGACGGTCGAACCGTCCCTACTGGCCTCATATGCACATGGGATTATTTTGTAAGAAGTTTCTTTTTATTTGAGATAACTATTGACTGGATAACCAGGAAGAGACAAAGCATAGCTGCTATTGTTATACCTGTCCACCAAGCCTGATCCAGACCTGCAGAGGAAACTATGTTCTGAATAGTTGATAGTGATAATACACCGAAGAGGGTTCCGATAATATTACCAACACCACCTGAAAGCATTGTTCCTCCAATAATTGATGATGCTATCGCATTCATCTCCATTCCACTTGCATGTGATGCTGAACCAGAACCAACATGCATGAAATATACAAAACCAGCGATTCCTGCAAGAACACCACAGATAAGGTGTGACAGGAACTTAGTTCTCTTTACATTTACACCAAGCATCAGTGCACTCTGGCTATTACCACCAACTGCATAAAATGCTCTACCAAGATTTGTCCATCTAAGCACTACGAAGAATATAAGAACAATAAGTAATGCTACTATAACTCCTACTTCTACGTATGCATTTACATAGTTACCCAGCTTATTAACTGAACCAAAACCAGGAACTATAACTCTTGTTTCTTTAAGTGCAACGAACTCTTCATTCTCTACGTTGAAAGGAGCTGTATGAACTATGGTCGTCATACCTCGGGCGAAGAACATTCCTGCCAGAGTAACGATGAATGGCTGAATATCAAGATATGCTACAAGGAAGCCCTGTACAAGTCCAAATGCAAGTCCTATACCAAGAGCAATTGCGATAGCTCCAAGCACGCTTCCGTTATGGAAATCAAGAAATACAGCGCAGCTCATACTTACAAGCGCAACTACACCACCGACGGAAATATCGATACCGCCGCAGATCATTACGATACTAAGTCCAACAGAGGTAATGATAAGTGCAGCATTCGCATTTAAAATATTGAAAAATGTCTGTGGCTTCAGGAAGCCTGCTCCCTGGAAAATGATAGCCCCTAAATACATCAGGAAAAATACTACTATAGTGATAGTAAGAAGGAGATTTGTATCACTGGTTCTTCCAAACCATCTGGAAATTATGGCACCTATACCACTTTTCTTCTTCTCAGGCATATTAAGCCACCTCCTTCTTCGTAGATTTAATCTTGTTAGCGGACTGTGAAAAAGCCTTGCGGACCGCTGGAGAACTTACTACAACTAGAATTATAACGACTACAGCCTTGTAAGCTGACAGGGCATCTGAATTTACATTCATCTTATATAAAGTTGTCGTAAGGAACTGAATAACATATGCGCCTAGTATTGAAGCAGGCATGTTAAACTTACCACCACTAAGAGCATTTCCTCCAAGTGCAACTGCAAGGATTGCATCCATCTCTATATCCTTTGCAATAACTGAGTAGTTGATAGTTGATAATCTACTAACCTTGATAAGACCAGCAACTGCCACGCAGAGGCCAAGGATAACAAATGTCAGGAACTTGATAAACTGAGGATTGATACCATTCAGTCTTGAGGAGCTCTCATTTATACCAACTGACTGAGTGTATAGACCAAGAGTTGTGAACTTCAGCACCAGCATAACCACGATAACTGAGATCATAGCTATGAAGAACGGTGTTGGAATTGGAACTCCAGGAATATATCCTCCGTAATATCCGAATTTTGGATCACTGATAATTGGAAGCTCATTGTTATTGATCCAAGCTGCTATCGAACGACCTGCTGTAAAGAGAATCAGCGTCGCAACCATTGGTTGTATCTTGAAATAGGCAACGAGTATTCCGTTAAATGCACCAAAGAGCATTGATACTACGCATGCTACAAGGAAGGCAACAATTATAGGAGCTTGAAGTCCATCAGGTCTTGAATTTGTTCCACAAAGAACTCTAAGAATCACACTACCAGCAATAGCTATAGTTGCGCCAACCGAGATATCCTGTCCACCCGACGCTGCTGTTACAAGTGTCATTCCTATAGCAAGTATCGCAAGCTCTGAACCATAATCAAGTATGGTTATAAGATATCCAGAAAGAACTGGATCACCAGCACTATTTGTTCCAAGTGTTATTTTGAAGAAAGAAGGATCAACAAAAAGGTTAAAGAGAGCCAGTGCAAGTATAGCTACTAAAGGTATAAGCAACTGCTTATTAAATACTTTTTTCTTATTCATCACTCTCTCCTCCTTCCTCTTCTACTTTTTCTTCGCCACCAGCAATGGTCTTCATGATTCCACTCTGAGTTAGCTCTGCTCCCTTAAGCTCGCCAACAACCTTTCTATCTCTCATTACAATGAGTCTTGAACAGGTTCTGAGCATCTCGTCTGTTTCAGAAGAAATAAATGTAATACTCATTCCTTCTGATGCAAGCTTAAGCACAAGCTTCTGAATATCTACCTTAGTACCTACATCAATACCTCGAGTAGGCTCATCCAGTATCAGATATTCCGGATGCATAAGTAGCCATCTGGCTACGATAACCTTCTGCTGATTACCACCCGAAAGAGATTTGATAGGTGTATCCGCAGAAGCAGTTTTTATATCTAGAAGTTTAATATATTCATCTGCAAGCCTATAGGTTTCAGCCTTTGAAAATGGTTTAAAGAAGCCTCTCAAAACCTGAGCTGCCAGAATAATATTTTCTCTAACTGATAAGTCTCCGACTATACCATCCAGCTTTCTATCCTCCGGCAGATAAGCTATACCATTTTTCATCGCATCTAATGGCTTGGCTATCTTAACATCCTTACCATTTTTCTTAACTTTACCTGCGATAACTCGGTCTGCTCCGAAGATTGCTCTTACGCATTCGCTTCGGCCAGATCCAAGAAGACCAGTGAAGCCATTTACCTCTCCCTTCTGAATATGGAAATCAAACGGCTTAATACCTGCATTTGACTGAAGTCCTTTAGCCTCAAAAACAGGAACCTCGTCACTCTCTACTTCTGCCTCTGCAGATTCTTCCTTGATATCTGACAGATCATCAAGCTCTTTACCAAGCATCTTTGAAACAAGTTCTACTCTTGGAAGCTGACTGATGTCATATTCTCCAACAAGCTTTCCATCTCTAAGAACTGTTATCTTGTCACATACTTCATATACCTGATCAAGGAAATGAGTAACGAAAATGATTCCTACTCCCTTTGCCTTCAGATCTCTCATGAGTCCAAACAGCTTTTGAACTTCGCTTTCATCCAGAGATGAAGTTGGTTCATCCAGAATCAGAACCTTACATTCCATATCCACAGCTCTCGCTATCGCAACCATCTGTTGTACAGCGAGTGAACAGCTTGCCAGCTGCTGAGTTGCACTTACTGCGATATCCAGAGACTTAAGGATTCTGTCCGCTTCCTCATTCATTTTCTTCCAGTTAGTAAACTTGCTCTTAGTTCTTCCTATGAACATATTCTCCGCAACTGTAAGATTAGGACACAGTGTTATCTCCTGATAAACTGTACTTATTCCAAGATTCTGAGCATCCTGCGGAGAGTGAATATTCACCTCTGACTCATTACCCTTGAGGAATATCTTTCCTTCTTCTTTCTCATAAACTCCTGTTATAACCTTGATGAGGGTTGATTTACCTGCACCATTCTCGCCCATAAGTGCATGTATTTCTCCTTCACGAAGGGTGAAGTCTACATCTTGAAGAGCTTTTACACCAGGAAAGATCTTATATATATTGTGTAGTTCTAAAACTGCATTTTCTTTCACAGCCTCACCTCATTTTTCTAATCATAATTTATGTCTTATAAAGAGCACGAGGGCGCAACATTTAGATCAATGCCGCACCCCCACACCCATGTATAAAGGTTTCTTAATTAGATACCATATTTATCAACATCATCCTGTGTGATTGAAGAAGCATCGAATCCCTTCTCTTCCATGATGATAACCTTGTTTGCTGGCTTCTCACCCTTCTCAAGAGTCTTGATAACTTCATCAATGTAGCTAGCCTGGAATGGATTACACTGTCCATCATAGTTCCAGTTCTGAGCAAGGAGCTCTTCAAGTGCCCACTTGTTGCAGTCAAATCCCATAACTACTACGTCCTTACCAACACCGTGTGAGATGTTAGCCTTATCAAGTGCCTCAACTGCACCCTTAGCCATATCGTCGTTCTCTGCATAGATTACGTTGAAAGACTCACCTGAGTCGATAACTGACTGAACGATCTGCTGAGCCTTCTCTGCATTCCACTCAGCTGTCTGCTGTGTAACGATCTTCCAACCATTGTCCTTAGCCATCTGATCAAGTGCTCCAGATCTACCCTGCTGAGCAGCTGATCCCATAACACCCTGAAGGTGAATGATGTTGTACTCGCTGAGGTTCTGATCCTTAAGCCAATTAGCTGCTGTCTCGCCTTCCTTATCCATATCAGATACGATAGAAGCTGCATAGAGACTCTCGTCTGCGTCGATTGTACGGTCGAAGAGGATTACCTGAATTCCTGCATCCTGTGCATCCTTGAGAACACTATCCCATCCTGATGTATCAGCTGCTGAAAGAAGAAGATAATCAACTCCATCCTGGATAAACTTCTGAGCTGCTGTAATCTGCTCATCATTCTTTAAGCTGTAAGCAAATGAAGCATCATATCCATTTGCCTCACAGAACATAGCCTTGAGATCCTTGTCGTTAGCTGTACGATAACCTGACTCGTTTGGATCGTTGTTGATGATACCAACCTTAATCTTGTCACCGCCGCCGCCTGATCCTGAACCTGAATCATCAGCTGTTTCCTTGCTTCCACCACAAGCTGCAAGGCCGAGCACCATAGTTGCAGCAACTACTGTTGCCAGAATTTTCTTTCCGAATTTTTTCATTAAAAAACCCTCCATTTCACTTTGACTTTTTCCAAAACCGCTGTTTTGGATATCACCGTTTTACTGATGAGTAAAATATATCAAAGTATGAAGGATTATAATACGGAGTATCTTTTGAATAATTTTCAAATATTTATTTTATAGTTTTTTCAATTTTTCAATATTTTATTCAAAGTTTGTTTTTTTATTATTTATATTTTTCAACTAAAAAAGAGAGTACCTTTAGTTAGTACTCTCTAGAATTTAAAATGCTCTCTGTTAGCATTGTAATCTCGTAGTCTTCGTCATTTATCTTAACGTTCTTAACCGTATCATCAAGTGCGAAGGCACTCTCTTTAACATATGTATATTTATTATATTCTTCACCATTTTTAACCGCTTTAACCAGTTTCTCTATTTCTTCTCCCTGAAGCGGATTACATTCTACATCCAGCGCAATCTTACCTTCAAGAACCTTGCTGAGTCCTGAGTGAGCAGCATCAAAGGATATAATAAGTATCTCGCCATTTTTGATATCTGTTCCAACCGTTCTACCGGATTCCTCTATAGCCTCAATAGCGCCAATAGCTTCATTATCATTTTCGCAATAGACTACATTTATATTGTCATATTCCTTAAGAAGATTTTGCATAACCTCCTTAGCCTTGGTCTGAGCATAGTCTGCCGGAACTTCCGCTATCAGATTCCAGCCATAATTTCTACTTGCCTCCTCAAGCCCTGAGGTTCTGCCTATCTGAGCAGTAGCTCCTAGGGTTCCCTGAATATCTACTATGTAGAGTTCTTCAGGAGCTATTCCCTTTGCCTCGGTAAAACTCTTAAGCCATTCACAGGCGACCTTTGCCTCTTTCCCGAAGTCCGAACCAACCCACGCTGTAACAAGAGATGTATCTGTAACTCTAACCTGTCTATCAACAACTACGACAGGAATATCAGCATCTTTCGCTTCTTCCAAAACCGTATCCCATCCTGTCTCCATAACAGGAGCCAGCACTATACAGTCAACCTCCTGTTGAGTGAAGTTCCTAATAGCCAGAAACTGTTTATCCTGTTTCTGCTGTGCGTCATCAAACATCAGCTCAAAACCATTTGCTCTAGTGAGACTACTTTTGATAGATTCCGTATTAGCTACACGCCAGTCAGATTCTGCCCCCAGCTGCGAAAACCCAACCGTGATCAGCTCAGTTTCTACCGCTTCACCTTTTTCTTTTTCATCCTTTTTACCACAGCCCGTCGCTCCTAGCAAAAAAGCTGTTGTCAGCAGAATCGCTATGCTTCGATATATCTTTTTTCTTTTACTATAGCTTTTCTTTATCATAATGCCCTTTCACTATCACTGAATAGGAATTCTTACAGTAACTGTTGTGCCTTCCTCATACGTACTCTCTACATCAAGACCGAAGTTTTCTCCGTAGAGCATTTCTATTCGCTTCTCAACATTTGCCATACCGAAGCCGCGCTTATCATCTATAGTTATCTCTCCGGATATAAGCTTACGAAGTTTTTCTAGTTCTTCTTCGTTCATGCCTATTCCATTATCTTTTACCTTGAAGATAATCGTTCCAGAAGCTTCTCCTTCTGCAGTTTTTTCGTCTGTTTTAGATAGGTATCCCTCTACTATTATCTTTCCTCCTCCACGTTTATTTTTAATACCGTGGTAGAGTGCATTTTCAACAATTGGTTGAAGCGTAAGCTTCTGTATATGATAGTCTAGAATATCCTCAGCTATATCTATCTCATAGTCCAAAATATCCTGATATCTATATCTTTGAATCTCTAGATAGTTCTTAACATGTTCCTTTTCATTACGTATGGTGATCTCGCTTTCACCCTTACTAAGGGATATTCTAAAGAAGCTTGAAAGCTCTTGGATGATCTGGATTGCTTTCTTGTTCTCCCCCGCTTCTGTCATCCATATGATTGCATCTAGAGTATTATATAGAAAATGCGGATTAATCTGTTCCTGAAGAAGTCTAAGCTCAGCATCTTTTGCATTTTCCTGCTCACGATGTATATCTTCTACCAGATTCTCAATCTCTTTAACCATACTATTGAAACTGTCTGCCAGAGTTTTCATCTCATCATCTCTATCCGGATGATAAGATACCGTGAAGTCACCTCCTGCAAACTTCTCGGTCATACCAACAAGTTCAGTTATAGGTTCTGTTATTCGTTCAGAAAGTCTTCTTGATAGGAAATATATAACAACCAGTATAATAATAAGCACAATGATCATTGTCCTGATAGTTGTTAGGAGACTTGATGCAACCTGACGACGAAGCATTTCCATGTTTTGTGCTTCGTCATAGATATATTTCTGGATGTCCTCTTGAATAAGAGAAGTAAGAGTACGGATATTCATATCCAGCATCTCCATATTCTCATCGTAATGACCACCCTCTTCAACATTTATAAGGATGTCATCCACTCTTTCATCCAGTATCTCTAGAAGCTTGATGAGCGCTGTAAGATCCGTCCTGACATTATCCTCGGTAGTCTTTTCACGTAGCTCTTCAAAATGCTCCTTCGCCTCCGCTATAAGGGCCTTAGGATCATCATTTTCCAGCTTTTCATCAGCATTGGTCCAGTTTGCAGAACCTATAATGATTCGGTACATCATCTCATCCATAGATTCTTTGAAACTCATATTATATTCATTTGCGCTTGTGATATTACGCACCAGAAGATCGTAATCCTGATAGAAGCCGTACATCCTTATTATCGCAATACTAAAAAGGATAATAAGTGGGATAACACATATCCATATATACTTTATCAACTTGGATTGTATCTTGCTGCCTCTTTTTTTCTCAGCCTTCAAAACCTATTATTCCTTTTCTGCATTACTAAGATTGGAAGTCTTTTTACTTCTTTGTTCTTCTATATTCCTTAGGAGACATGCCTATAGTCTTCTTGAAAATATAACTAAAATAATGTGGATCTCTATAACCTACCTCAAAGCCTATTTCTGAAGTCTTCATCGAAGTGCAGGTAAGTAGCTCTTTCGCATTTTCCATGCGCACACGAGTTAGATAGTCAATAAATGTTTCTCCAGTTTCTTTCCTGAAAATGGCACTGAAATGATTCGAACTAACATTTACATTTGAAGCAACCAGCTGAAGGGACATATCTTCATTTCTATATTCATCTTGAATGAATTTCTTAGCCTTCTCAATAATCTCCAGATATTTCTTATCTGATATCTGGTTACGATATTCAATCATACTATTGAGAAGAAGCCTTATATATTCCTTAGAGGAATCAAGGTTTTCCACGAATTTGATAGGATCCTTCAACTCTCCAAGTATGTCAGATGCCTTGTCCCTACCTACGCCCATACTATCTAAAAATGTAAGACCGCTAAGAAGCGATTCCATGAGGATGTACTGACGGAACATGATCGAGCCCATAGCATCCTCTCCTATACTATTAAAGTATTCATTTACCAGGTCGCCTACCTCGGACAAAGTTCCGCTTCTAAGGAAATGAAGAATAGTTTTCTGCGACAACATTTTGAAATCAATTCCACTGATATCCAGCTTTCTGATATCTATGTTGCCTAAATCCATATCCTGAGCAGAATCTTTTTTCTCCGCCTCGATAGTTTCTCGGATCTTTCTCTGCCTCTGTGGAGTATCATCATTTCCAAGTATTATGCAGCTTTCGTCCAGCATATATCTATCAGCAAATCTTCTGCTGGCATCTCTATATGAATTATTTACATCTCGAATTCGTTCTACTGATTTTCCGCAGGAAATAAAATAGATCCAATCCTCGAAATCCTTCATTATATCTGTGATACGTCCGATACCTCGATTAATATTTGTTCCCATTTCCTCAAGTGTATCAGACTTCTCGAGAAAGCACAGAACGTCGCCCACCTGCTCATACAAATATACATTATCAAGATCTGCAAATTCTTCTTTGATTCTCTTAAGAATTTCTTCATTCACACCGGAATAAGCGTTGACATCGGAGTCTTCCCGATCCTTTAGAAATGCTTGGAATAGCACTATAGAATAATAAGTGGCAGTAATATCAATTCCTAGCTCGCGTCCCTGTTCCAGCGACTCCTGCATAGATATTTTGCCATCTATCATATCATGAATAAATTTCTGTCTCTCAAGAGCGCGTATTTCTTCCATATCCTGAAGATACTTCTCACGCGCCTGTTCCTCCTGTCTATGAGCCTTGATAGATTCAGCTATCTTTCCAAGCTCTTTAAGGAGGAGACAGGTATCAACTTCAGTGACTATCTCACAGAATTACGCATTAACCGTGCGAAGGAACTGATCAATCAGGATCCTGACAGGAATATAAAGGAAGTTTCCATCGAAGCAGGGTATTCGAATCCCAAT
>CACYQC010000059.1 GCA_902776395.1 uncultured Lachnospiraceae bacterium | reverse complement strand
AACATCAGCAAGGCTTCCACTTTCTTTATCCTTATTTGTTACTGCAGCTATTTCCTGCTTAGCAGGATTAAGTCTAGGATCACCATCTACAAGTGCACCCTTACTATCTACGAGTACTACATTTCCGAGTCCAAAGCTCTGAAGCAGCTTACAGATGGAGATACCGGCAGAACCAGCACCACTTATTACTGCGGAGCAATCCTCCCACTTCTTACCAACTATCTTAAGAGCATTTGTAAGACCTGCAGCAACTACGATAGCTGTACCATGCTGATCATCATGGAATACAGGAATATCCAGTTCTTCCTTAAGTCTTCTCTCTATCTCGAAGCATCTAGGAGCTGAGATATCCTCAAGATTGATTCCACCAAAGGATGGAGCAAGTCTCTTAACTGTCTCAATTATTTCTTCTGTATCCTTTGTATCAAGGCAGATAGGAAATGCATCTACATTTCCAAACTTCTTGAAAAGCACTGACTTACCTTCCATTACAGGAATGGCTGCTAGTGGTCCTATATCTCCAAGTCCGAGAACTGCTGTACCATCTGAAACTACAGCTACTGTATTAGCCTTCAGAGTATACTTGTAAGCATCTGCTGGATTCTTGTGAATCTCTCTACAAGGCTCCGCAACGCCTGGGGTATAGGCAGTTGACAGGTCATCCTTGTTCTCCAGCTGCACCTTAAGTGCCACTTCAAGTTTTCCCTGATTATCCTCGTGCATCTTTAAACTTGCTGCATTGTAATCCATTAATTTTTCCTCTTTTCTTAATATGTATTTTCTTATATATAGTAGTGTCTTGTAGACACTTTTATTTGTATTCTACGCTATATCGAAGATACTTAGCTGGCTTCCGACAGTCTTATTCTCGTACTGTCTCTTCCAGGCCTTTATCTTCTGGCTGCTCACCATGATGCCTTTATCCTTACATATATTTTGAAGGGCCTCCAGTTCTTCCTTCGCGTTAGGTGGAATGAGCTCGCCGGTCTCCTCATAATTATCTGAGAACACCTTATATTCCTTCGGAAATCTCTCTCTAAATTCATTATAGAAGAACTCCCTAACAGACTTCTTGATAGCTAGTCTATAGTCCATAAGGTCAATCCCAAGTATATCATACTGGGCAAGACACTGCACCACTTCTCTGATGTCAGAATCATTTACATATGGTATGATCGGCCCCGTTGTTATCAGGACATCTATATCCTGCTTACGGAGCAGGCTTATGAGCCTCAGTCTATCCTTTATGGAAATGACCTCTTCCCCTTCGATTAGCCTGAGCTTATCTTCATCGAGAGTTGGAAAAGAAAGCTCGACCACACATTTGGTTTTAGAAGCGATTCCCTTCAGAATATCCATATCTCTCTCGATAAGGTCTCTCTTAGTGGAAATGACAACGCCGTAGTCATTCATTTCTATAACCTTGAGAGCGTTACGGGTCAGACCATATTCCTTTTCTAGTTCATTATAGGGATCGCCCATATTTCCCATCAGGATAATACTCTTATTACGTCTGGTTCTTAGCACTCCAGCAAGAAGCTCAGTAGCATCCACCTTGACTCCTATATCCATAGAATCTGCACCCAGGATTTCTGTCAGCATTATTGAGTTTTCAGTTCGGCCTCTATATATGTTGAGACCATTTTGTGGTGTAAGAATATTTCTACTCTCTATGGTGTACATCTGTCTGCCTCACATTAAACGAAGTCAAAGGTCTGCTGTGTATAATCCAGATCCTTATATTCGAGTTCCTCACCCTTAGTCTTACTGCTGTAGTTAACTACTACGGTTGTAGTTCTGTTGCCGGTCATCTGCTGACCGAGAACGTAGTTGATATCAAACTTCGCGGTTATCTCAGGTGTCGCTCCACGGGCAGGAACGATTAATTGACATTTATTTTCTTCTAGGAGCCTGAAGATAGGTTCCCAGATATATATATCCTTAGCCGCTCCAAATGGGTTATCGATAAAGAGCGTCTTCGACCTAGTTGTATCCACGATCGAATACATTCCAGATATATAATTGATTATCGAAATCAGGAACTGAATGTAGATACCCTGTGACTGTCCTGTACTACCTACAGCCTCTTCATATCTGAGGTATCTGCTCTGTTCCTTGATACGTTCTCTCTTGTAGAGCATCAGTCTAATCTTAGACATATCCGTTACTATTACTGAGAAGAGCTTCTTCATAGCGAGGCTTCCACTCAGGAACTTCTGTCTATCATTATCTGTCTCTTTCTTATCTACTTCTTCAACAACAGAGTCGATATATTCAGACATTCTGTCCTTGATGAATTCATCCTTTACATATGGAATAGAAAGTCTGATCATCTGAACCTTCTCATTACCCATTGTAATTTCTGATAGCTTAGTCAGTTTATCCAGCTCAGTTCTAACATCCAGACATCTCTCTACACACTGATCCACGAAGTTATCTTTCAGCTGCTGCATACTTACGAGACTCTTCTCTACTCTATCTCTTTCAAGGATAATAATCTCGATAACATCTCTCAGTCTCTTCAGAAGTTTCTCTGCTTCGTCTCTATTTTCAGGAATGCTTACATCATCTCTTATTGAAACCGCAAGCTCCTGAACCTTCATACTGATGAGCGTATCATATACATTCATCTTGACCTTCAGCATATCTGCTCTGGCTCTATCTATATCCTTAGAAAGTTTGTCATACTTCATTATCAGGTTATCGAAATTCTCACTGATATTGTCCATGCTTTCAAGAGGAGCAAGCTCAGATATATTAATGTTATTGGACTCAACTATTCTAGTAGCCATACGATTCAGTTCGTCACTACTTCTAGCTGCACTAGCCGCTTTGTCGAGATCCCTCTTTGCTTCTTCGAGGTCACTCTTCAGCTGCTGTCTCATAGCTCGGAGTTCCTCCACTGATTTAAGATTTCCCTCCTGCTTCTCTTCCCCAATATGGGCGAGTCTCTCAACAGCTTCTGGTCCGAACTCAGACTCCAGTCTCTCCTTGGCATACTGGATACTTCCCTCAAGTCTTGCCTTCTCAGTATTTATTCCAGCGAGATCCTTCTCAAGAGCCACTCTCTCCTGATTCATTTTGCCAAGCTCTTCCTTCATTGTCGTAAGAACCGAATCAGGAACCTTGGTTATGCCAGAACTCTTATCCTGTTCTTCCAGATCCTTAATATATATTCCGAGTCCTGTTATGACTCTGGTCTGTCTATCTATCGTAGCCTTAAGCGTATCCTCAAGAAGCTTCTCCTTCTCAAGAGATATTCTGCTATCTCCTGAACCACCAAGAGCTCTATCGAAAGCACTTTCCAGTTCATCGTCACTCAGATCAAGAGGTGGGAATGGAGTATTATCAACATAGTAAATGCTATACTTATTCTCCCATCTATAATCCAGCTCCTGTTTTTCCTGATTAAGACTTTCAACCAGAGATTTCTGCTCCAGAGCTTTAAGCTCCGCACTTCTGATCTCTGAATCTATTTCACCGAGTCTCTTCTCGAGACTAGCTCTCTCGCTCTTTAGCTTATCCTTCTTAGAGGAAGCTTCATTTATTCTATCTTGAAGAGATACAAGGTTACTCAGGCTTATCATAGAAGTCTGGTCCTTCTCCATCTTAGCCTTTAGACCTTCCATCTTCTCCTGAAGCTTCTCTATATCTCTCTCCAGCTGGCTACGAACATCCGTTTCTTCATTCACGGCCTTCTCGAGGGCATTTCTCTTTTCACTTAGTTCCTCGAAGTCTTCTTCTACCGTTGCATAGCCCTTTGCCTTATAGTTTCTGACAAAGTCCATATCCTCACGAAGAGTTTCGAGCATAGCTTCATTATTCTTAAGTTCTTCTCTATGATTATCTATTTCTGAACCAAGGAGTCTAAGCTTCGAATCCATAAACTTAGGATCGATAAAGAACTCCTTAGGACGTCTGACGCATTCAACTCCCTCACCAAGAATAAGGCCAGTTTCTCCCAGCTCATTCTTGTCATAGACAAATATCTCTTCATCAGTATCCAGCTCCATCAGACCTGGATCATTCATAAGTGCACGAATATCCTCGACGATTATTCCATATGCGATTCCAGGTTCTTTACTCAGCACCTCAGTTCTCGCAGCTTCTGGAAGGGCGGACAAATAGTCCATGCCATACATCGCTGTTATTCCGTGTCTGGTAAAGAGATAATCCATCACCTTCTGAACTCCAGGAGTCACATCTATGAGGCGGCCATTTCTTATATCTGCCTCTCTCTTCTCCAGCTTTTCAAGCTCCTGACGAAGCTGATAAACCTTTATAACACTACTACTGATTCTATCCTGCAGGCTGTCTTCTACATTTTCTGGAGACGCCTCTCTCTCATCTGAATAAATACTGCAGATAGAAGTATATTTTCCTTTTAGACTCTTATACTCTGTCAGCTTTTCAGATAGTACCTCGAGTTCAGCCTCGGCTATTCTCTGTTCTGAGATAGATTCCTCGAGCTTCTTTTCAGACTGAACAAGGTCTGTTTCAAGCTTTTGCTTCTTCTCTGCTAAACTTGATATCTCCTCTTCATCCTTTCGGATATCTGACTCAATATCTCTCATAGAGGATCTAGGATCCATCATCATACCGATGCTTACATCATCTCTGAGTGAATCCATTTCTTTTTCCAGAAGTGATATATCCTGACTCAGATATTCCAGTCTGCTTCCTGCGACAGCCTTCTCTGTTTCGCCTTCATTTCTAGCCTTGCGGAGTTTCTCCACTTCGGTCGTTGCGGCATTTAGAGACTCCTTCAAAGGAATAAGTCTTGCGTCTATTTCTGCCTGCTTCTTATCGAGTCTATCTCTAATATTAGCAACAACTGTATAGATATCCTGTGCATCCTTCGGAATATCCTTCTTCTCTCTTTTAAGAGACTCGAGCTCGGACAGGGAATTCCTTAGTTCCAGATATTCATTCTCTGCAACTCTCTGCTTATATGCCATATCAGTAAGATTTATCTCCGACTGAAGCTTACTGATACCAGCAGACTTATGCTCCAGAAGATCATTTCTGGAAGCAAGTTCTTCGATATCTTTATATATCTTAAGTATCTCTATAAGTTCATTTGTAGAACTGAGTTTCTCCTGCGCCTCTTCCATTTTAGTCTGGAGAGCTGCCATTCTATCCTCACGACTCTTCTTCTCATTTTCCAGAGTCACAAGTATCTGTCCACACTGAGAAGCAGTTTTCTCCTGCTCAACATAGAGCTCCATAAAGGACTCTATTCTATCGATCAGAAGCTGAACCAGTTCCTGCTCGTGATCATAGAGCTGGATTCCCTTCTTCTTCTCCGCAAGACTCTTCAGCTCCTCCTGAATAGTCATTAGAAGAGAAACTGTACTTTCAGTCTTATCAGACTCTCTCTCTGTTTTAGCCTGATAAGCCTTCTCTATTATTTCCTCGATCAGAAGGTCCTCAATTACTCTTCTGGTAGTCTTGTAGTTTGATTCAAAGTAAGTACGTACATGTCCCTCGGTTTTATTGATTCCACGGATTATCTCCCAATGACTTTCATATAGTCCATAGCCCGCGATGAATCTCTGATATTCACCCTTCCTGTCAAAGATCTGAACTATCAGATTCTTATCATTTCTGGATAGGTCATGCAGATAATTTCTGAGCGCCTTATAGGATATTCTCTCATTATCCTTTACGAGAGGAAGATTCACGATATCATTCTTGTTATAGTCGCGATAGAAGATAACATAATTGAAATACTCTATCTGAGCAGTTCCGTCCTCCCTATCCTCTTCGGTCGTTGCGGCCTTTCTGGCAGCAAAACCTGTTGTCATATATCGCATTCCCTCTTTGATATCTACATCATCGAGTTTCCATTCGATCAGGGAATGTATAACAGTATTGCTTGGATCTCTGAAGAGCTTCTCAATAGGCTGCTTATCATCCAGTGTACTGTTAGGTATCAGATTCTGCATAAGGAGAAGCATGAGCACACTCTTACCACCACCATTTGCTAGATCGTAGAGGGTATTTCTTCCATACATTCTCATAGAGAAATCATCATAGCTCTGAGTACCGAAGTTATACTTAACATTATTTACTCTTATACGATTAATACTAGGCATCTGCTTCACCTCCGTTCAGTTCGGCGAAGATGGCGCTGCCATTATCCTCGAAATAGTTTTCTGCTATAGCATGGAATCTATCGGTAGGATATAGTCTGTCGTCAATCACAGTAAATATCCCTTCAGTATTCATGAAGTTGCTAGCCAGCTTAACAAAGCCCACGCGGGAACCACGAGAAGCCTTATTTCTATCCTTATCCTCAGATATCATTGGAGGAAGCGAATCCCACAGAAGCGCAACAGCCTTGAAGGAGCTGTCATTTGTATCATCTGTGCTATATACATTTGTGTCTCCACTGATTCTGCTAAGCTCACGACTTACTGATTCTATTATCTCATCAACTCTGACATAGTCCTTTACCTGATATGTATCAGAGGTCTTGTAGAACTGAAGCAAGGTTTCGTAAACGATAAAGTAAACAAGGTAGAGCTCCTTGTTTAGTCTGAGACCTAGGTTTCTCTTCAGTTCGTCATTTGTATATCCAAAGACCTTATTTCCACTACCCGCTGTAACGAAGATGGACTCATTATATTCATAGAGCTTCAGGTTGAGTCTATCCAGCAGACCAACAACTGTGTCATAAACTTCGGAATCAGAGTAGAAAGAGTTGTAGAGCTCGCTGGTTTCCTTATCCTTAGAAGATATACTTTTTCCAGACGCGAGTACGCTATATATATCAAGTGCTTTCTCAAGTGATTTCTCCATCAGTCCATCCTCCTTTCATCTATTCTCACGAATGTCATATCTGTTATCTCACCTATCTCACCAGAATCCTCAAGTTCCAGTTTGATAGTGTCAGTTCCAAAATGTATATCAAAGGCCATATCAGCAAATTCGTCCAGCTGATCCGAAGATATATACTCCGCCACCATTCCTTCGAGGAAGGTTTCAGCATTTTCTCTTATATCCTTTATGCTGTAATGCTCCTTGCCAGCAAGGTGCGTCATGAAGGAATAATAATCTCTATTCTTGTATATATCAGCTGCGAACTTGACCTCGAGTATCGCATTATATTCTTCAAGCGTAACCTTCTCCCATCTCTTCAGTCTTCCGACTAATTCGAGGAAGAGCTTAGCGAAGTTTCTTCCTGTATTCTCGGTCAGGATTTCATCCTCATACCGGAAGCTTAGATCCGCCTTTACTTCTTCTCTTGTCTCTCCCTTCAGAGATTCTGTTGTTTTCTGAAGGACTATGTTATCGATAGTTGCGATAGCAAGGGACTTGTGTCTCTTAGGAAGTAGGAAAGGATTGATCATATTCATGAGGGCATCGAGCCTATCTTCCTTAATCATTCTTCCGAGAGTTGCTTCGTAGTCATAGGAAACTCGTAGGCTTCTCGTTCTGCTGCGTCTTACCATTTCATCAGAGAACCTGGACAGCTCCGCCGTTGCCGCGATAAGAGCACTGTGACTCTCAATCGTTTGCTTCAGCATTGTCTGAAGAGAAGTTATATCGCGAGCAGTCTTCGTATCTCCACCGTAGGTAAGTCTTGCAACCGCCTTATCCACCAGCTCTCTATTTCTAGCAAAGGACTTACGCTCCTCAGCAAACCAGACAGAAGTCTGATCCATATATTCGTCTACCGCCTTCGTACCAGCGTGGACGTCTGTAAGTAGGAGCTGAACTACTTCTTCTCTCTTTTTCTCCAGAGCCTTAACTTCGATATTGATTCTCTGGATCACATCCATACTTCCACTAAAGTTTTCAGACTTGATCAACTTCTCGAGCAGGAGCTGATCCATGTTGATGCGGCTCTCATCACGAACTTCCTTAGTAGATAGATAAAACTCTATTCCATCCTCGGTGATGCTATACACAACCTCGTCAGCTTTTACATTACTATCTATCAGTCTGACTCTCGCCACCTTCTCCTTCCTGTCAGCAGGATCAAAGAATGTGAACTCAAAAGCCTTTCCATAGTTGCGTAGCTTGTCGAAGATATATCTTACAAGTTCATCTATATCTTCCTTGGTATTATCCTCATCCACTCTTATATCAAAATCTCTACTCAGAAGTTTAGAGCAGAAATCCTTATAACCTATGTATGTAACCGGACTATCATTGAAACTATTCTCATTTATAAAGAATCTCAGAACAGCAAGAGTTATATATCCCATATCAAGAGACTTATATCTGCCCTCTTTATACTGGCTGAAGGTACTTTCTGACAGCACAAAAAAAGGATAGAATTTCCTTAGATTGAGTATACGCTCATAGTGATTTTTAATTATGTCATCAATCAGTGTAAACTGCTCTGCCATAGCTCCACCCGACACAAGTTTTTTCTAGATTTCTATGCAGTTTTTTCCAGTCCGCATAGACTTCTAAATTGTACCACAAACTAAGGGAAAATACTATATTTTGCGATATGAATATTAATGTGCACAAAATCGTTTTAAAAATGACAAAAAACTGATACAATAGTAGTTGTCAAAAAAATATACAGGAGGTATTTTAAGTATGAACTATCAAATTCAGGGAGAAAATCTTCCAGTAGTTCTCATCAACCTGGAAGCAGGTGAGCAAGTAAGAACTGAAGGTGGCGGAATGTCATGGATGACACCAAACATGAAGATGGAGACATCCGGTGGCGGACTTGGAAAAATGTTCAGCCGTGCAGTTTCAGGAGAGTCAATCTTCCAGAACATTTACACAGCTGAAGGTGGACCAGGAATGATCGCATGTGCATCAAGCTTCCCAGGATCTATCAAAGCATTCGAGGTAGGACCAGGAAACTCAATCATCCTTCAGAAGACAGCATTTCTTGCTTCAGTAGGAAACGTTGATCTTTCTATTCATTTCAAGAAAAAGCTCGGAGCAGGACTCTTCGGTGGTGAAGGCTTCATCATGCAGAAGGTATCTGGACAGGGTGTTGCATTTGCAGAGTTTGACGGATCAGTTATTGAGTATGATCTTCAGGCAGGACAGCAGATGGTAATTGATACAGGAAATCTTGCAGCTATGACAGAGTCATGTACAATGGATATCCAGACTGTTAAGGGACTTAAGAACATCGCATTCGGTGGTGAGGGACTCTTCAACACAGTTGTTACAGGACCTGGACATATTTGGCTACAGTCAATGCCAGCATCTGGCCTTGCAGCAGCTATCCAGCCATACATCGTAACATCCGGAAGCTAAATCCAAACTGAGTATATAGGGACGGTTCTTATTTACTCACTGAGTATATAGGGACGGTTCTCATTTACTCACTTTTCCATAGAAGCAAATACAAAAATGGGGACATTTCTACTTTGCACATTTTAAAGTGTGCAAATAAGAAATGTCCCCATTTTCACTATAATTTAATTCAAATACTTTTATTAAATATCAATATCTCTACTGCTCATCAGGGCTCTTAAATGTAAGGTCTGGATTTCCTCTTGAACGAAGCACTCCATCTGTTCCCTCGTAATAAACAGCACCACTATCAGTTGTCCATGTCTCATCCTCTTGAAGAGTTAAATACACCGTAGAACCATCACTTGCATAAGCAGGAACTGTTGGCTTAGCCAGGTTGCTAGAGGTATCTGACAGATCCTCTGTCGTAGCTTCAGTTGCCGCTTCTGTAGCTGCTTCCGTAGTTGACTTAGCCGCTGTAGTTGCTTCTGTTGTAGCTTCAGTTGTAGTCTTAGCCTCTGTTGTCGCAGCTGTAGTTGCTTCCGTAGTTTTTTCCTGTTCAGTAGTTGCTGCTGTGGTCTTTACTTCTTTCTTATCTTTCTTTGCGTCCTTCTTGTCGCCACATGCAACAAGTCCAAACATAAGTGATAGAACGACAATTGATAAAACTAGTTTTTTCATTTTTTTATATCCTCCGCGAATTTATTTTACCACTCAAATCATATTATATATATAAGTTCCTCAAAAAGCCATCATAAGAATGAGTAAATAAGAACCGTCCCTATATACTCATTAGTTCTTGTATCATTTTTGGATATATTTGGATATTATCCTTGTTGTTTTATCCATTTTTGGATATAATCAAATTAGAACAAATGTTATATCAAGGAGGGTAAAAATATGGATACTATGACCATCGAACAAATGAATAAAACAAAAGACGAACTCGGTCTGACATATAGAAAAATAGCTGAACTCTCCGGGGTTCCATTTAGTACTGTCCAGAAGGTATTAAGCGGTATCACACCCTCACCAAGATATAGTACAGTTAAAGCTCTGAGCGATGTACTCCTTTATGAATCCAGAAAAAATA
>CACYQC010000058.1:12747-14260 GCA_902776395.1 uncultured Lachnospiraceae bacterium | reverse complement strand
CGAAGTAGAGGATTATGAGGAAGGCGATGTGCTTGATATGTATGACGAGGCTGATGAGGCTAGTGCATCTTCAAATGAAGACGCGGCAGTGTTGTCTAGTAGTGAGGCTGAACTAATACCTGATTTTAGTTCTGATGAATCTGCAAATGTCACATCTATCGATACTAACGATAGTGCACAAGCAACTGCAATATTTGAAGAAGTTATAGAAACAGAAGATACCGAAGAAGTTGAGCATACTGCAGATGCTGAAAATACTGAAGAAACAGAAAATACTGCTTCCGAGCCAAAAATAGTTCAGGAAATAGAAAAAGAAAAGGTTCCACTTTCTGAAAAGATAGATGAAGGACTCGACAAGCTTGATAATAAGCTGACCGAGCTAGATAAGAAAAAGAATGATCTAATAACTAAATATGATCATGTAATGCAGTTTCTAGATAGAGAATATGTTAGAAGAACCATAACAAGAGCTCTCAAGGTTTTAAAAAGGCTATTTGGAACTATAAAGCCTAAGAAGAGTAAAGGATATCTTAGAATGGGGCTAAGCTCCTCCGCTGATACAGGAATGGTTCTAGGTAAAATGTCCACTCTGTATCCATTATACGGTAAATGGTTAACAGTAGAACCTGATTTCTATAACAAAGTTATTGAAGGCGATATAGATATAAAGGGCAGAATATATATATTCAGATTTGTATTTCCAGTTCTCAGAATTCTTATCAGCAGAAACTTCTGGAAAACGTATAAATTAGCTAAGAAAATATAAGACAAATAATTAAATTCAGATATT
The DNA here is from genome assembly GCA_902776395.1 of uncultured Lachnospiraceae bacterium. Classification (GTDB taxonomy): domain Bacteria; phylum Bacillota; class Clostridia; order Lachnospirales; family Lachnospiraceae; genus Eubacterium_Q. The sequence goes on along the minus strand of CACYQC010000058.1, from coordinate 13,470 downwards.
TCTAAATTGGAGGTTACTATGGCAAACGGAAATGATTTCAATTCAACAATCAATTCACTTTTCAAGGGTATGGATGCATTTTTAACATCTAAATCAGTAGTAGGAGAGCCTATTCAGGTTGGTGATACAACTATTATTCCTCTCTGTGATGTTAACTTCGGTGTAGGTGCTGGTGCATACGGAAGTAAAAGATCAGATAATGCTGGAGGAGGAATGGGCGGAAAGCTTTCTCCTACATCAATAATTGTTATAAAAAATGGATATACTGAAATAATTAATGTAAATGAAGATAAGGGTTCACTTGGAAAGGTTCTTGAGATGATTCCTGGAGTAGCTGAGAAGCTTAAAGCAATCATCAAAAAGGATGGAGTGACTGACGAAGAAATGTCTGAAATAGAGGATATCATTAAGGATATGCCGGATGAAGAGATATAAAAAAGAAGCGGGGAACGCTTCTTTAAAACTTGCCGGCGGCGGGGGTCGAACCCGCACGGTGCTCACACACCAACAGATTTTGAGTCTGCCTTGTCTGCCAATTCCAACACGCCGGCTGATTAACATTCGAAATCTTAACATATCGAAAAATTATTGTCAATTATGAAAGGAATTAGAGTAATGAATATATTGGTTACAGGTGGTACTGGTTACATAGGTTCACATACAGTAGTTGAATTGATCAAAGCAGGACATCAAGTGGTAATATTTGATAATCTTTATAATTCA
>CACYQC010000058.1:10494-12732 GCA_902776395.1 uncultured Lachnospiraceae bacterium | reverse complement strand
CAAAAGAAATAACTCTTGATTATATAGAAAAAATAACAGGAATAAGGCCAAAGTTCTACAAGGCGGATATGCTTATTCCAGAAGAAATGGAAATTATATTTAAAGAGAACACCTTTGATGCAGTTATTCATTTTGCAGGTCTTAAGGCTGTTGGTGAATCTGTTAAGCTTCCTCTTAAATACTATGAAAATAACATTTCCGGAACTATAAATCTTTGCAAATTGATGGATAAATATGGCTGCAAGAAGATTATATTCTCTTCCTCTGCAACAGTTTATGGTTCTCCTAAGAGTTGTCCTATAACAGAGGATTTCCCTCTATCTACAACAAATCCTTATGGTACAACTAAGCTATATTTAGAAAGAATACTAAGCGATTTAACTGTTCCAGATTCTGAATGGAAGGTTATACTTCTTAGATACTTTAATCCTATTGGAGCAGATGAAAGCGGTCTTATAGGCGAATCTCCAAATGGTATACCTAACAACCTTATGCCTTATATCATCCAGGTTGCTCTAGGTAAGCTTCCAGAACTTGGTGTATTTGGAGATGATTATGATACACCTGATGGAACAGGAGTAAGAGACTATATTCATGTTACAGACCTTGCACTTGGTCATGTAGCCGCTCTAAATAGAATCGAAAAAACAGAGGGCGTAGACATATATAATCTTGGTACAGGTACCGGTTATAGTGTTCTTGATATTGTAAAAGCTTTTGAAAGCGCAAATGATATTAAGATTCCATATAGCATAAAGCCTAGACGAGCAGGGGATATAGCTATGTGCTACGCAAATCCTGCTAAGGCTAAACAGGAGCTTGGCTGGGAAGCTAAGTTTAATCTCGAGAGAATGTGTAAAGATTCCTGGAGATTTGCAGAAACAACATTACGTAATGAGAATTAGGAACTAAATTTATGTCTAATCGAGATACCATAGAAGAAAAAAGAATTAGAAAAAGCATTAAAGAGCAGAAGGCCAAAGGGCGCGACAAGAAAAAGAAGAGGAATATACAGCTTGCTATTATTTGTTCTATATTTTCTATCGTTGTTATACTTGGAGCCGCCTATATCATAGTACATTCAATCTCAAAGAAAGAATCCTATCGAACAGAAGGGATTAAAGCATACAAAGAGGGAAACTACGTGGATGCCCTTACAAAATTCGATGCTTCATTAAATGAAACTCAGTGGTTTTCAACTAAAATGGATCAGGATACAAGATTCTATATAGCTGCCTGTTATATGAGAACAGATGCTTATGACAAAGCTCTTGATACATATAGAAGCCTTAAAGATGATAAACAAACAGTTATATCGAAGGATAAGCTAGAGGAATATATTAATCTTTCTAGTTCTCTAAACGAAGTTAAAAATGGCAATATAAATGATTCCTTTATAGCGACTCTAGAACAAGAATATAACCGTGGTAACACATCAATAGCACTTTTCCTGGGAAGCTGTTATCAGAAGCAGGAAAAGTACGATGAAATGGTTAATTACTATAACATTTATATTGATAAGTATGGTATGAATACATATCTCGCTTATCAGCTATCAACATATTATTTAAATAATGATAATCTGGATGCTGCAATCCCTATTATTAATCAAGGGCTTAGTGCAGAAGATGACCTGTATCTAGACAAGGTTAAATATAATGATTGTATAGTTTCAGAAAAACAAATGGATTATGAGGGAGCTCTTAGCAAGGTTCAGGCTCTAGTTCAGCAATATCCTAATGATGAAACTTATAAAAGAGAGTACGATTTCCTTAATTCGAGAATAAATATCAATCCAGAACCAGTTCATACGGAGGGTGACGCAGATGTCACATACTAGATAAATGAGACTACCTGAAGAATATGAAAACAAAATGAAAAGACTGCTCGGTGACGAATATGAAACTTACGTAAGCAGTCTATCATCACCTATGTATAATTGTCTAAGGGTGAATACTCTGAAGGTCTCAGTTGAAGATTTTCTTAAAATATCTCCATTTGAGCTGACACCAGTACCATGGTCTAGTAACAGCTTTTATTATGATGCTTCAGAATGTACACCATCGAAGCATCCTTTTTACTTTGCTGGACTTTATTATCTTCAGGAGCCAAGTGCAACACTTCCTGCTGCAACAATTGATATTGAGCCAGAAGATAAAGTACTAGATATATGTGCCGCACCTGGTGGCAAATCCACAGAACTAGCTTGTAAGCTAAAAGGAAAAGGGCTTCTTATAT
>CACYQC010000058.1:0-10487 GCA_902776395.1 uncultured Lachnospiraceae bacterium | reverse complement strand
TATAAGAAACTCAATTATTACCTGCGAAGCACCTAATAAACTAGCGGAAAGTTTTGCTGGATATTTTGATAAGATCCTTATAGATGCTCCTTGTTCAGGAGAAGGAATGTTCAGAAAGTCTTCTTCAATGATTACTGCCTGGAAGCAGAATGGTAATGAGAAGTTTATCTCAATACAAAAAGAGATTTTAAGGGAAGTAGTGAAAATGCTTCGTCCAGGTGGAACTATCCTATATTCAACCTGTACCTTTGATCCAAGAGAGGATGAAGATCAGGTTATGTTCCTTAAAGAGCTGGATCCTAGCCTTCATATTAAGCCTATCGCTAAACACGAAGGCTTTGTAGATGGAAATCCTGAGTGGTCAAGCTACGAAAATGCTGACGAAGCTCTTAAAGAAACTGTACATCTCTTTCCTCATAAAGTTAAGGGAGAAGGACATTATGTATCACTCCTTAAGTCTGACGGAGCAAATGATAATGCCTCAACAGCTTCTAGATATACAATAGAAAAGTACAAAGGAAATGTACCAGAAATAAATGAATTCCTGTCACATATCCTTTCGGGAATTGATAAAAACCAATTAGAATATCGAAATGATAAGCTTTATCTAATTCCAGAAGATTCTCCATCACTTCCAGGTATGCGTATTATGAGAAGGGGAGTATATCTGGGGGAACTAAAAAAGAAAAGATTTGAACCTAGTCAGTCCTTTGCGATGATTCTAACAGCTCAGGATTTTGACAATGTAATTAATTTAAAGAGTGACTCAACTCTAGTACTAAAATATTTAAAAGGTGAATCACTTATCCTCGAGGGAAATGAAGCAGAGTTTGATAAGGAACCTAAAAATGGATGGACCCTTGTCTGTGTGGAGCATTTCCCACTTGGTTTTGCAAAGATGACTAATGGAACAATGAAGAATAAATATTTATCCGGATGGCGGATGATGAGCTAAAAATATGAGTAAAATAGACACTAGTACATATAAACAAATAAAAAAAGAACGAAAACTTAAGAACAAAAAATATTATGACAAGGGCGAATATGGTCATTCTAAACGCTATAAGAATATCAGAATGGCCTTTACTCTAGTTCTTTTTATGCTAATACTTACCGATGTTGTATTTAGTCTAATCATATTCCAGACGAGAAAGACACTATTCGTAATAATCGGATGTGTAATGGCAATTCCTTTTGCAAGAAATCTGATTGATTTCTTTATGGCTCTTAAGGCAGACCCCCTCAGCAAAGAAGAGTACGACAAGGTAGATGCTCTTAGTAAGGAAACGGGCCGAAAGTTTCTATATGATATAACAATCACAGAAACTGAAGGAGTTGTTTATATACCAGCTCTAGCTATATATAATAATAACATTATCGCTTATACTCCTAAGGTTAATAAACCAAAGGATAGAGAGAAAATAAAGGTCTATATAAACGAAGTTAATTCAGAAGGCGATAATTACAGAATATTTGTGACAGAAAAGTTCGCTACATTTTCTAAGGAAATAGGAAAGCTTCGAGATGCTTCCTCTGAAACTTTAGAAAGAGATGAGTATATTACATTAAAGCTTTTATCAATGGGATTCTAATATGCGAGAAATAGAAGTAACAAAAAATGAAGCAGGGCTTAAACTTAAAAAAGTATGTATGACATATCTAAGTCTGGCTCCTTCCTCATTTATATATAAAATGCTACGAAAAAAGAATATTGTACTAAATGATAAAAAGGCTGATGGAAATGAAATACTGCTGGCTGGAGATATTATAAAGCTTTATCTAAGCGATGATACAATTGAGAAGTTTAGAGTGAGTAGTATCGTAGGAAATAAAACCTCAGATACACCTACTATGGAACGACCAAAAAGAGAGCTCGATATCATTTATGAAGATGATAATTATATCTTCTGTAATAAAGGCGTAAATGTACTTTCCCAGAAAGCAAAGCCAGAAGATTATTCAATAAACGAAATGATTCTCGACTATTTACTGGAAAAAGGCGATATAACAGAGGAATCTCTCCAGACCTTTCATCCATCTATATGTAACAGGCTTGATAGAAATACAAGCGGCATAATTATGGCGGCTAAAACCCCTCATGGTGCGCATTACCTCTCGGATGTTCTTAAGAATAGAACCGTTAAGAAGTATTATTTTGCTATAGTTACTGGTAAAGCAGATCTAGACGGTGACTATACAGCTTATTTACTCAAGGATGAGGCAACAAATAAGGTTACAATCAGCAAGGTAAAAATGAATGATGCCAAAGCTATTGAAACAAATATTAATATATTAGACTATAATCCAAAGGCTGATGTGACTCTTCTGATGATCGAACTAAAAACTGGTAAGAGTCATCAGATAAGAGCACATTTATCAAGTCTTGGATATCCAATTGTTGGCGATGTAAAGTATGGTAGCAAAACTTTAAATGCTATCTTTAATAGAAAATATGGAATCAAATCACAAATGCTTAGCTCAGTTTTAGTGGTTTTCCCAGAGGGAACTGAAACTATATCTGCTAGACGTTTTAGTGCTAAACCACTTAAAGCATTCTATAAACTATTTGATGTAGATTCATATTTATAATGGAGTTCAAATGGCAACATGGAAGACAAGAGGACTCAGAGGTTCTGCCTTTGAAAGCCTTATTAATTCAACAAATGAATATTATAGAAAAGCAGGACTTGCGCTGGTTCAGAAGATTCCTACACCTATAACTCCGCTTAAGTTTGATAGCGAAAGAAAGCTTATAACTGAAGCTTATTTCGAAAAGGATTCAACCGTTGACTATATAGGAGTTGTACAGGAAATACCCGTTTGTTTCGATGCTAAAGAATGTAAAACAGATACCTTTTCAATGCAGAATATCCATGAACATCAATATAGATTCATGGAAGACTTTGAAAAACAGGGCGGCATAGCTTTCGTACTTGTTCATTTCACTGAAAGAAATGATATGTATTACCTTAGATTTAGAGAGCTAAAGAAATACTACGAAAGAATAAAGGATGGGCATCCTAAGAATTTTAAATATATAGAACTAGAAGATGATTATTTTCTAAAACCAAATGGTCCAGCAATAGTTAATTATCTAGAAGGACTTAATACAGATTTATCTGATAGAAAGAAGGAGGAAGGCTGAAATGTTTGATTTTTATAGAGTTGCAGCATGTGTACCTCAAGTAAGTGTTGGAAACACTGATTATAATACTGATAGAATACTCGAGAAAATATCTGAGGCTTATGAATATAATGCAGCTATAATAGCTGTTCCTGAGCTGGCTATAACTGGTTATAGCTGCCAGGATTTATTCTTCCAGGATACACTTCTTGAAGAGACTAGAAAATCCCTCGGAAGAATAATTAAAAGTACACGAGATAGAAATGAAGTAATAATCGTTGGAGCACCATTTATACTTGAAGGTAAGCTCTTTAATACAGCATTTGTTATCTTAAATTCAAGAGTTCTAGGTATAACAGTTAAAACCTTTATCCCTAATCATCATGAATTCTATGAAAAGAGATGGTTTAATTCTGCAAATGATCTCACAATTTCAACTATAAGCTTCAAAGAACTAGGAATAAATATAATCGATGAGGATGAAGATTATGAGATACCAGTTGGTAACGGTGTAATCTATGATATAAATGGAAGTCTTAAATTTGGCGTAGAAATATGCGAAGATTTATGGGCTCCAATATCACCATCTAATACGTTAGCGCTAGGTGGGGCAGAGCTTATAGTAAATATCTCAGCAAGCAACGAAACTGTCGCAAAGAGAGAGTACAGAAAAAATCTAGTAAAGCAGCAGTCCGCATCACTTATATGCGACTATTTATATGTTTCTGCTGGAGCCTCTGAATCTACACAGGATTTAATATTCTCTGGACATTCGGTACTCGCCGAAAATGGTGTCATAATTAATGAAAATAGAGACTTTATAGCTAATGACTATATTATGATAGCGGATATGGATTTAGGAAAGATAAGACATGACAGACTTGTATCTTCAACCTTTAATGACTCTATTTCATTTTCAAGAGATAAAATAAATGAACTTATAACTCTTAAGATATCCGATACAAAGCTTCCAGAATCAGATGGTGAATATGTAATCGCTTCAAAGAAGCCATTTATCCCAGGAACTAAGGCTAAGAGACTTAGCAGATGTAACGAGATATTTGAGATGCAGGTGGGAGGTCTTGTAAAGAGACTGGAGATAACAGGTTCTAAACCTGTAGTTGGTGTATCCGGTGGTATGGACTCAACACTTGCACTTCTAGTATGTGCTAGAGCAATTGAGAAGATGGGAAGAAATCCATCCGACCTCATAGCTATTACAATGCCAGCCTTCGGTACATCAGATAGAACCTTTAATAACTCTCTTGAGCTTATCAAAGCTCTTGGAACAGAGCCACTTATCATAGATATAAAGGATTCCTGTATCCAGCATCTTAAAGATATAGGCCATGATATCGAAGTAAAAGATGTAACCTATGAAAATACACAGGCTCGCGAGCGTACTCAAGTGCTCATGGACTACGCAAATAAGTGTAATGGTCTAGTTGTTGGTACTGGAGATCTGTCAGAGCTAGCCCTTGGATGGTGCACCTATAATGGTGATCAGATGAGTATGTATGGCGTAAATGGAAGCATACCAAAGACTCTTGTTAAATGGATGATAGATTCTGTAGTAGAAAATGATATATTCCCAGAAGCTGAGGATGTACTTAGAGATATACTTGATACTCCAATCAGTCCAGAGCTTCTTCCACCAGATGAAAACGGAAATATATCTCAAAAGACAGAAGATAATGTTGGACCTTACGAGCTTCATGACTTCTTTATATTCTATAGCATGAGATATGGTTTTGGTCCAAAGAAGATATATCACTTAGCTAAAAAAGCATTTAAGGACAGCTATACAGAGGAAGACTTAAAGCGTTGGATTACAATGTATTACAAGCGTCTCTTTAGTCAGCAGTTTAAGAGAAGCTGTATGCCAGATGGAGTAAAAGTAGGTAGTATATCTATGTCTCCAAGAGGCGACCTAAGAATGCCTAGTGATGCAGCAGTAAATATATGGATGAGAGAGATTGAGAATCTATAATGGATAATATTCTAAACGCTAATATAAATGATCATGTACCTACAGAAGAACCTGCAAGACAGCTATATTTCATGGATAAATGTCATGAAATAATAGAGGACTACATAGCCAGAAAGGGCAAATCCCCTAGCTTTCATGTAGCCACCTTTGGATGCCAGATGAACGCTCATGATTCAGAGAAGCTGATTGGAATCCTCGAAAAGATTGGTTTTAAAGAAACAGAAGACGAAGCAAAAGCAGATTTTGTAATATTTAATACCTGTACTGTTAGAGAAAATGCCAATCAGAAGCTATATGGACATCTTGGCGCTCTTAAGAAACGTAAGGAAACTAATCCTGATATGCTAATCGGTATCTGTGGTTGTATGATGCAGCAGCCAGAAATAGTTGACTATATACGTGACAAGTACAAGTTCGTAGATCTTGTATTTGGTACATTTAATTTCTACAAGATGGCGGAGCTTCTATACACAAGACTTTCTGAGGAAAAAGGACAAATAATTGAAGTTCTAGCTGCCCCAGAAAAGAACGTAGAAAGATTACCTGAAAAGAGAAAATATGCCTTCAAATCAGGTGTAAATATTATGTATGGCTGTAATAATTTCTGTACCTATTGCATAGTTCCATATGTTAGAGGAAGGGAAAGAAGCCGTACCCCAGAGGACATATTAAATGAAGTAAATCAACTGGCCGATGAAGGTTGCGTAGAAATAATGCTTTTAGGCCAGAATGTTAATTCTTACGGTGTTAATTTCCTGCAGGAGAGTGAGATAATAAATAATAATCCTGATTATGACTTTCCAGATCTTTTAGAGGATGTTTGTAAGATAGATAAAATCAAAAGAATTAGATTTATGACAAGTCATCCAAAGGATCTATCCGATAAGCTAATAGATGTAATCGCCCGTAATCCTAAGATTGCTCGTCATATACATCTGCCTGTACAATCTGGCTCTTCTAAGATATTAAAGGCAATGAATAGAAGATATACAAAGGAAGATTATTTAGCCCTTGTAGATAAGATAAGAGCAAAGCTTCCAGATGTATCTCTAACAACTGACATTATGGTTGGGTTCCCTGGCGAAACAGTTGAAGATATTGAAGATACTATAGATGTTGTTAAATACGCGAAGTATGACCAGGCATTTACATTTATCTATTCTGTAAGAACAGGAACACCTGCGGCAAAAATGGAGCAGTTATCACCCGATTTTGTAAATGATAACTTCAACAAGGTTCTAGAGGTTGTACGAGAAACTTGCGCAACAGTTTCTGCTAGATTTGAAGGCGAGACAAAGGAAGTTCTCGTTGAATGTGAAAATGACCATATGGATGGATACGTAACAGGTCGAATGGATAATAATATTCTGGTACATTTCCCAGGGAATAAAGATTTAATTGGCAGTTTTGTAACTGTTAAGCTAGACAGTGCCAAAGGCTTTTATTACATAGGACACCAAGTTGATTAGTAGGAGAGACTCAAAATGAACTCAAGCGATATAGACAGAACTAAATTATCGCCAATGATGCAGCATTATCTAAATACGAAGGACGAACACCCAGACTCTATACTTTTTTACAGACTGGGTGATTTCTATGAAATGTTTTTCGAGGACGCTATAAATGTATCTAAAGAACTGGAGCTTACACTAACAGGTAAAGACTGCGGTCTTGAGGAGAGGGCTCCAATGTGCGGAATACCTTATCATGCTGCAGAGCTTTATATTAGTAAGCTAATAGAAAATGGGCATAAGGTTGCTATATGTGAGCAGGTTCAGGATCCTAAGCTCGCTAAAGGACTTGTTGAGAGAAAGGTTATAAGAATAGTTACTCCTGGAACTAGTATGGGAGATAATACGTTAGTTGAAGATAAGCATAATTATATCCTTTGTTTCTCTGAGGTTCGAAAGTATGATAAAGCATCAGACTATTCTTATGGTATAGCCGTATCAGATATATCAACTGGAGAATTCCTTTGCACAAGCGTTGATAGTATAAATGATGTACTAGATGAAATAACAAAATATCAGCCAAAAGAAATATTATTTAGCGATAAATTTGATTTAGTTAACAATAACGGAATTATGTCAACTATTGATGAGATTATAACAAATCTATCAATAACTAGAAGTATAATTCCTGAATCTTATTATAATTTAGAAACATCTATTTCATCTATCGAAAGACAGTTCTCAGTATCTGGCGTTGAAGGTCTTGGTCTTAAGGATATCCCAGAAACTGTATCCAGTATAGGAGCACTTCTAGAATATCTATATGATACACAAATGAGCAGTATGGGACAGATTAATAACCTTAAGCTATATTATGCTAAGGATTATATGATAATTGACTCCTCAACAAAGAGAAATCTAGAGCTTACTGAAACTATGCGAGATAAAGCCAAAAGAGGTTCGCTCCTTTGGGTACTTGATAAAACCAAGACTGCCATGGGAGGAAGAATGCTTAGAAGCTATATTGAAACTCCTCTTATGGATAAAGCTAGAATAGAAGACCGTCTAGATAGTATCGATAGCATGAATGTAAATGTTATATCAAGGGACGAATTAAGAGAATATCTTAGTTCTATTTACGACATGGAAAGGCTTATGACAAGAATATCTATGAAGACAGCAAATCCTAGAGATTTACTAAGCTTCAAGACTTCACTTGCTTACCTGCCATATATAAAAAATATTATCAATGAATTTAATGGTAATATTTTCAAATCTATGTATGAGAGTTTTGATACTCTTCAAGATATATATCATTTACTTGATGCTTCTATAGATGAAGATGCACCTATAACTATAAGAGAAGGTGGAATCTTCAAAACAGGCTATAACGAACATATAGATAATTATCGAGATAAGAAACTCAATTCGAAGTCCATTCTCGCTGAACTAGAAGCTAGGGAGAGGGATAAGACAGGAATTAAGAACCTGAGAATTAAGTTTAATAGAGTATTTGGTTACTTCCTAGAGGTAACTAATTCTTATAAGTCTTTAGTTCCTGATTATTTCATCAGAAAACAAACTCTTACAAATGCTGAAAGATTCACTACAGATGAGTTATCTAATCTATCAAGTGAGATTCTAAGCGCGGAAGAGAACTTATATGGACTTGAATATGATGAATTCGTTAAGCTAAGAGATGTACTTGCAAATGAGACCGCCAGAGTTCAAAAAACTGCTGAATATATAGCTACAATTGATGTTCTGGCTTCCCTTTCTTATGTCGCAATGCATAACAATTACGTTAGACCAGCAATTAATAATGATGGCGTAATTGAGATAGAGAACGGGAGACATCCTGTTATCGAAAGAATGATAGGTCAAGGGGAATTCATACCAAATGACACATTTCTTGATAATCAAGGTAACCGTATAATGATAATTACCGGTCCTAATATGGCTGGTAAATCTACTTATATGAGACAATCAGCACTTATATGTCTGATGGCACAGATAGGTTCCTTTGTTCCAGCTGATAAGGCTAGTATATCTATGTCTGACCGAATATTTACTAGAGTAGGTGCAAGTGACGATCTATCCAAAGGACAGTCAACCTTTATGGTTGAAATGAGTGAGGTGGCTAATATCCTAAGAAATGCCACAAAAGATTCTCTGATCATTATGGATGAAATTGGTAGAGGAACATCCACCTTTGATGGTCTTTCTATTGCTTGGGCGGTAGTTGAATATATAGCTGATAAAGAAACTATTGGCGCTAAAACACTATTTGCTACACATTACCATGAACTAACTGATTTAGAGGATAAGCTATCCTCTGTAAATAATTACTCCATCGCAATTAAGCATGACGGTAATTCACTTGTATTTCTTAGAAAGATTATACGTGGCGGAGCAGACAGATCTTATGGTATAGAGGTCGCAGAACTTGCTGGTGTTCCAGAGGATGTTACTAGACGTGCTAAAGAAATAGCAGCTCATTTATCTGACGAAGATGTAACAGGAAAAATTAAAGATATTAAGGTTGTCACAAGTCACAAGAATTCATCTAATAATAAAAAGGATGCTCCTGGACAACTCAGTCTCTTTGCTACGACAGAAGAGATGAATATAACATCAGAGCTAAAGGCAATGGATCTTGATAATATGACACCTGTGAAAGCCTTACTATACTTACAAGAACTTAAGGAAAGACTCAAATGATAAAAGTATTAGATCAACATACAATAGATAAAATAGCTGCTGGAGAGGTTATAGAGAGACCTGCTTCAGTTGTTAAAGAGCTTGTAGAAAACTCAATAGATGCTGGAGCAACCAGAATAACTGTTGAAATAACTGACGGCGGAACCTCAATGATTCGTGTAACTGATAATGGATCAGGTATAGAGACTGACGACGTTAGAAAGGCTTATCTAAGCCACGCGACTAGCAAACTAGATAATGTTGATGATCTAATGAATATCATTTCGCTAGGCTTTAGAGGAGAAGCTCTATCTACAATAGCTGCAGTATCTAAGGTTGAGATGATTACAAAAACTCATGACGCTCTTTCAGGAGTTAAATATGAGATTCACGGTGGTAAGGAAATAGATTTTAAAGAAGTTGGAGCCCCAGACGGAACAACAATAATCTGTAGAAATATTTTCTATAATACTCCCGCTAGACTTAAATTCCTTAAAACAAATATGACAGAGGGCTCATATATAAATGATCTTATGACTCATATAGCTCTTGCTAATCCTGATGTTGCTATCCAGTTAATATCAAATAACAAGGTTATTGTTGATACTCAAGGAGATGGGAGACTTAAAGAGACCATATATAGTCTATATGGAAAGGACATTACTCGAGGACTTCTTGATGTAAAATATGACGAGGCAGATATCAAAATAACCGGATATGTTGGAAAACCATTTTTATCCAAAGGTAACAGAAGCTTCGAAAACTATTTCGTGAATAAGAGATATATTAAGAGTCCTATAGTAAATAGAGCAATAGAAGAGGCCTATAAAACACATATAATGCAGCATAAGTTCCCATATACAGCATTATTTATTGAGGTTCCTCCATATATGGTTGATGTAAATGTACATCCCGCCAAGAGAGAATTCCGTTTTGATAATGAGCAAGGACTCTTTCATGCTGTATTCCACGCTGTTAAGGATGCACTTACAGATAAGGAAATGATTCCTGATGCCACTGTAGACTATTCTAAGAAGCCAGAGAATATAGTCTATGACAGAAGCACTAATATTTCCGAGGTAAAAGAAACAAGTACATTTTCTAGTACTTCAAATTCCAAATCAAATATTAGTAAACCTAGTAATGGTTCAAGCTTCTCTATTCTTGAGAGTCTACTACCTAAAGAATATGTAGAAAAATTATCCAAACCAATTGAGGAGCC
>CACYQC010000057.1:10543-11127 GCA_902776395.1 uncultured Lachnospiraceae bacterium | reverse complement strand
AATGTTAAGGAAGCATTCTTCTCAGATATGAATAATGTAACTATCAAGATTTACAAGCGTGTTGAAGGTCGTGCTGAGGTACTTGAGAAGACTATCGACTTCAAGCCAAATAGTGCAAATGATTCAACAAGCTACACCTTCTCAGAGGATGCTGAGTATAGAATCGAGTTTACTGCAGAAGATAAGTGCGGTAACAAGTCCAATACTGATTATTCCTTCATTAAGGATGGTACAGCACCACTGATTACACTTTCAGGTGTAAGTAACTACGATAAGACAGATAAGAATGTAGAGCTGACAGTTATCATCGATGAGGCCTTCTACTCAAGTAACAGAGTTACACTTTCTGGTACAAGAACAGATATAAATGGCAAGTCAAATGCTATAACATTTGATAGCTTTGTTACAAACCGAAGCAAGATATCACAGCTTCAGCAGCTATTTAAGGAAGATGGTATCTACGATATAACAGTTACATCTACTGATAAGGCGGGTAACTCATCCTCTAAGGGAGTTCACTTCACAATCGATACTACAGATCCTGTAATCGGTGACCTGTCAAAGTATGATGGTATCAGAACAAA
>CACYQC010000057.1:0-10533 GCA_902776395.1 uncultured Lachnospiraceae bacterium | reverse complement strand
CTGAAGATTGAAGCGACAGATGAGCTTGGACATACAACTACTAAGGAAGTTACATTTGTACTTGATTCAAGAGGACCAAATATCATCATCTCAAATGTAGAGGACGGAGATAATCTTCTAGATTCTACAGAAGTTATAGTTACTGTTGAGCTTGATGAGGATAGCCTTGATACAGTTATGCTGAATGATAAGGCTGTAGAGGTTAAGGATAATCAGGCTAAGCTGACAGTTAATAAGAAGGGTAAATATACTCTTTCAGCTACAGCTCATGATGAGGCTGGAAATGCTTCTTCCGCTGAGATTAAGTTCACATTTGGTAAGCAGACTAACCTGCTGCTGATTGGAATAATAGCTGGTATCTTGATACTGCTGCTACTTGCACTGCTGGTGGTTGTTAGAAGAAGAAAGAACGACTAAGGCGAGTGGCATATAGTAGACTAAAAAAATAAAATATGTTATAAATGTGAGGCGCAGAAGATTCTGCGCCTCATGCTTTTTTGATGATAAACTTGAATATAGTATTATAGTGTCATTATGAACGATGCGAAGAATCTTAGTATAAATAGGAGGATAACATGTTTAAGGCAGTAGTTTTTGATATGGATGGAGTCATACTTGATTCCGAGAAGATATATAGAAAATATGAATTTGAGGCGCTGGAGCATTTTGGGCTGCCTCTTGATAATAAAGAGGAATTCTGTAATCGTATAGCGGGTGGTACAAAGCACACTAACAAATTGGTTTTTGAAGAGTTCTTTGATACTGATATAGATTATTTCACATATCGTGATTATGTAAGCGCGGGAGTTGAGAAACACTGCGCGGAGTTTGGTTATGAGCTGAAGCCGGGAGTGAAAGAGATATTTGATTTCCTGAAGGAAAGAGGAATCAAGATAGCACTTGCAACTTCTACGGATAAGGATAGAGCTAATCGTTTCTTGAAACCACATGGGCTGCTTCCTTATTTTGATTATATGATCTTCGGAGATGTAATCCCTGCTGGACGTGGTAAGCCTAATCCAGACATTTACCTCAAGGCCTGTGAGATGATAGGTACTAAACCAGAGGAAACTATCGGTGTTGAGGATTCGATCAACGGAATCAAATCATCTTCTTCTGCTGGGCTCTACACAGTAATGGTCATCGACCTCATAAGACCAGAGGGAGAGGATAAGAATATTCCGGATGAGATATATGATGTAATTACAGAAATAAAAACATTATTTAACTAATTAATAGGTTAACATACATTTACTTGAAAAGTGCAATAATGTATGTTAACCTATTTTTGTGATAGTTGCTTGCGTCTCAAGATTATGTGAGGTATTTGTCATATGAATGAAATAGAGGAATTGAATAAACAATATTTAGCTATGTATGATAATTATAAATCGAAGCTCGTACAGATAGATGAAGAATTAGATAATATAGGAAGATATAGAAGCTCGATAGTTATAAAAAAGATCAAGGGAAATCTGTATTATTATGAGCAATGGAGAGAGGACGGAAAAATAAAGAGTCGTTGTATAGGAAAGATGTTGCCTGGGATAATAGCAGATACCGAGGAAAGGATAAAAAGGAGAGAAGAACTGCTTAAGAAATATGCTGAAATAACCCGAATTATGACGCATTTAAGCAGGAATATAAATGATACACAACGTGAGGATCTTTATGAGTTGGAGGACTATTCATTTGAGGTGTTTTGGAAGAATGAACTATCTGCTCGTGTTTCAGCTAAAGGGAAAAATGTTCATGTTTCAAGATATATTATTCATCCTGTTAAGCAGCTTTTTTCGGCAGATTATATTTCCAGAAATCAGCTGAATATGGTACTTAAACTTCGATGTTTTGAAGAGGGGAGAAGTGATGTTCCGGAAATACTCAAATATCTAGGACTCAAAAATTATGTGCCATTAGATATAGTCAGAAAAACTCATGGTGTTTCATATAATGATTATATATGGTTTAGATTTCCAGGTGAAAAAATTACTGCTGAGGATGTTTTGGTGAGGTAGTTATGTTTGATATAGAAATAGGAAATGAATATATTGTTACACATTTGGGGACCTCTGAAGGAACTCAAGTTAAATATAAGAAGGATGGTTTTTGGTATAAGAAGAATAGAGATGGGAGAGAAGATCTTTGTGAATATTTATGTTCTAATATTCTGAGATTTTCTAATCTGAATCCTGAAGAATACATTTTATATGAAAGAGGTTCGATTAATGGGGTTGAAGGATGCAGGAGTAAGGATTTCTTGAAGGAAGAGGAATCAATAATAACTATTTATAGGATGTATTATAATCAGTATGGTAAGGATATTACAGAAGACGTAAATAAATTTGATGATATAAGAAAAAGGATTGATTATGTCATAGAATTCGTTAATAAAAATGTTGGCTTAGACATTTCCGGTTACCTAGCAAAATTAATTACCTTAGATAGAATCATACTAAATGAGGATAGACATTTTAATAATATAGCTTTAATAGAAAAAGATAATAAATATACAACAGCTCCTATTTTTGATAATGGCAGGTCGCTTCTTACAGCTAATTATTCTGTGAGAGAAATATATGGTTTGGATAGGAATGTAAAATGTGCAATAGCTAAGCCATTTAGTGGTTCATATGATAAAATGTATGAAATTCTTGGTAAGGGGTTTGACTTATATTATGAAGATGCAATCCAATGGCTGAAAAGCCAAGAAGACTCTTTCGAAAATAAGGTACTAATGTACCAGCTGGATAGACTAAAAGAATAAATATTAACACTTTACTAAACTTGACATATTGAGTTATAATGTAAGTTGCTGTTTTACGGCTACTTTTATTATGTAACAGAGGAGATGCAACATGAAGAAGGCAAAGAGAAATGCGATTCTCGGTCTCATTGCATTTTTACTGATCGCAGTTGGAGCTGCTTATTCAGTAATCTATGGACTTGGCAATGAGAGAGTAGGACTGGCAAAGGACATTCCACTTGGACTTGACCTCCAGGGTGGTGTCAGTGTTACTTATGAGATTCAGGAAGAAAATGCTACGGACGAGGAGATAAATGCTACAATTGACAAATTGCAGCGAAGAGTAGATACCTACAGTCCAGATGCAGAGGTTTATAGACAGGGTAACAGACGTATCACTGTTGAGATTCCAGTTGATACCAGCAAGTATGATCCAAACGAGATACTTGATGCACTGGGAAGACCTGGTAAGCTTGAGTTCCTGGATCCAACTAACTATCAGAAGTTTGCTGCTGGCGAAACTGAGTATGAGGCAGCACTTACAGGTTCTGATGTAAAGAATGCTGAGGGCGGACGTATACAGGATCAGACAACAGGTGCTGATGAGTATATAGTATCACTCCAGTTTACTGACGAGGGTGCGCAGAAATTCTCAGATGTAACAGGTGCCAATGTTGGTAATCAGGTTTATATAGTTTATGATGGCGCAGTTGTTAGTGCACCAGTAGTTAGAGAACAGATCAGTGGCGGTAGTGCTCAGATCGACGGAATGGATGACTTTGATGAGGCATCAAATCTTGCAAGTACAATCAAGATTGGTGCACTTCCACTTACTCTTAAGGAACTGTCCTCTCAGGTTGTTGGTGCTAAGCTTGGTTCTGATGCTCTTCGTACATCACTTATAGCAGGTGCTATCGGACTTGGTATCATTTTCCTTATTATGATTATCATTTTCCGTGTTCCTGGATTCCTTGCTTCTATTGCACTTACATTATATACAATTCTGGAGCTGTTCTTCCTGAACACACTCCACATCACACTTACACTTCCTGGTATAGCAGGTATTATCCTGTCTATAGGTATGGCGGTCGATGCTAATGTCATTATCTTCACGCGTATCAAGGAAGAGTTGGGAGTTGGTAAGACTGTTAAGACTGCTGTTAAGGCAGGTTTCGAGAAGGCTATGTCAGCCATCATCGATGGAAATATAACAACAATCATTGCTGGTATCGTACTTCTTATCATGGGTACTGGTACAGTTAAGGGATTTGCTAGAACACTGATTCTTGGTATCGTTCTTTCAATGGTAACAGCACTTGTTGTAACAAGAGTACTTCTTACAATCGCTGTTAATCTTGGAATTACTAACAAGAAGCTTTACGGTGTTGCTAAGGCTCCTAAGATCACTAAGTATTCAAAGGGCTTCAAGTTTGCATCTGTATTCTCTATCATAATTATTCTTACAGGTATTGCATTCCTGTTTGTAAATAAGAACATTGGAACTCGTGGAAATGCCCTCAACTATTCACTTGAGTTTAGTGGTGGTACATCTACTGCAGTTACATTTAATGAACCATATTCCCTTGCTGATGCTGAGGAGAAGGTTCTTCCAGTATTTAGTGAGGTAGGAATTGATTCAAGCAAGATTCAGATTCAGATAGTTGATAATACTAATCAGATAGTGTTCAAGAGTAACATGCTAGATGATGAACAGCGTTCTAGTCTTGCAACTGCTCTTAAAGAGAAGTTTGAAATAACTGACGACAAGATTGATACACAGAATATATCTAGTACAATCAGTAAGGAAACTCAGAGAGATGCTATCCTCGCTGTAGTAATTGCTTCACTTCTTATGCTTATCTATATAGCATTCAGATTTAGTGATGCAAGATTCGGTGTCAGTGCAGTGCTTGCTCTGATCCACGATGTACTCTTCGTATTCTTCGCATACTCTATTATGTATCTATCAGTAGGAGGTACATTTATCGCATGTATGCTTACAATCGTCGGTTACTCGATCAACTCTTCAATCATCATATTCGATCGTATCAGAGAGAATCTGAAGATTATGAGTGTTGATAAGGATGGATACGATTCAATAGTTGATACAAGTATTTCACAGACATTCACAAGAAATATTTATACAAACCTGACAACTTTCGTAACAATCCTCATGCTTTACATCATGGGTGTTGCTTCACTTAAGGAGTTCACATTTACACTTATGGTCGGTGTTGTTGCTGGTACATATTCATCTATCTGCATAACTGGACCACTTTGGCTTGCTATGAGAAAGGGCTTCAAGAAGAAGGGTGATGATTCAACTTCTAAGAAGAAGGTTGCTAAGGCTTAGGAGTAATAGCTAAGGAGTTAAAACTCTGGAGCGTAAGCATATAATTAATATTTTAATAATATAGGACGAGGACGAGTAAGCCTCGTCCTTGTTATATTCAAGAAGTACAGAAGCTTACGTCATTCTGAATGTAAGTATAGAATATAGAAGATGGGAGAATAGAGATTACAGAATGAAGAAGGATTGGAGAATATATAGTCTCAGGGCAGACTTTAACGGACTTGCAGCAAAGCTTGGCGTAGATCCAGTTGTAGTGAGAATCATGAGAAATCGTGGTCTGACGGAAGAACAGGACTACGAGAATTTCTTATACGGAACTCTGAATAGCGCTCATTCTCCTGAGAAAATGCTCGATATGGAGTTGGGGGTAGATATCATTTCCGCCTCTATCGATGATGGTGAAAATATTAGAGTGGTAGGCGACTATGATGTGGATGGCGTCACCTCAACATATATCCTCTATGATGCAATTAAGAATCTTGGGGGAAATGTATCCTACGACATTCCTCATAGAGTAAGAGATGGATATGGAATGAATGTGCGTATAGTTGAGGATGCTTATAAGGATGGAGTCAGCACAATCATAACTTGTGATAATGGTATAGCAGCGGTGGATGCAGTGGCTAAGGCGAAAGAGCTTGGGATGACGGTTGTTATAACTGATCACCACGAGATACCTCCGGTTCTGCCAGATGCTGATGCGATAATCGATCCTCATCAGGAAGGCGATGATTATCCTTTCAAGGATATATGTGGTGCGATGGTGGCCTATAAGTTCGTAAGCCTCCTATATAGGGAAAGAGGGGAGAGCCTAGGTACTAGAAAATATCTGGGTGAGCTGGCGCTTGCGACAAATTGCGATATCATGCCTCTAATAGATGAGAACAGAATATTTGTTAGAGAGGGCATGAAGGAGCTTAAGGATTCTCCGAGTCTTGGACTAAGGGCGCTCATAGAGGAACTGTCTCTCGGGGGAAAAGTGATAAACGAATATCATTTAGGCTTCGTGATAGGACCTACTATAAATGCGGCTGGTAAGTTGGGAGATGCAAAGGATGCACTTGAACTACTTCTCGCTGAGGATGAAGAATTCGCGAAAGCGCGCTCGGAAGAGCTCCATAGGCTAAATGAATCTCGTAAGTCTCAGACGGAAGAAGGCGCTGAAAGAGCGGTAGAGGAAATTGCTCAGGAAGAGATAGAGGGTGACCTGCAGCCGGTAGATAAGGTGCTTGTGGCATATATTCCAGGGATAAATGAAGGAATTGCCGGAATAATTGCAGGAAGACTGAAGGAGAGATTCTATAGACCTACTATTGTATTTACTGATACTGAGTCGAATCCAGATATACTTAAGGGCTCGGGAAGATCTATCGAAGCCTACAACATGTTTGAAAAGATAAATGAACATAGGGATATGACAGTTAAGTTTGGAGGACATCCTCTAGCGGCAGGACTATCTATTAAGAGGGAGGACCTTGAAAGCTTTAGAGAGTGCCTGAATCGCGACTCAGGCCTTGAGTATAGGGACTTCGTGGAAAAACTAATGATAGATGTGCCTATGCCTATGAGCTATGCGAGTATGAATCTGGCGGAGCAACTAGAAAGCCTAGCTCCGTTTGGTAAGAGCAATGATAAACCGCTCTTTGCTGAGCAAGATATGGAGATTCTGGGCTACGAAATCTATGGAAGAAATATGAATGTTATGAATCTCAAGGTTAGAAGCACGAGGGGCTCGGTGCATGAGCTCAAATTCTTCCGTCCGGAAGAGTTCGAAGAACGTATAAATAAGTGGTTTAACGCTTCGGATTGTGATAAAATGAAGAATGGCATTCGTACTGGATGCAAGATAGATATAGCCTATGAACTGGGCATAAATGAATATAATGGAATAACGAAAATGCAGCTCCTTCTTAAAGAGTATGAGAAGGCGTGATAATAGAGAGGAGAACGGTAATGAAAACAGTTGAAGATTATATAATCACTATTCCTGATTTTCCTGAACCAGGAATAATGTTCAGAGATGTAACAGGCGTTCTGGATGACCCAGAAGGTCTGAAGCTTGCTATCGATGAACTGTATAAGCTTCTAGATGGAATCGAGTATGATGTAATAGCTGGTGCGGAGGCGAGAGGATTTCTCTTTGGTATGCCTCTAGCATATAAGGCTGGTAAGAGATTTGTTCCAGTTAGAAAGAAGGGAAAGCTTCCTAGAGAAACAGTTGAGAAGGAATATGAACTGGAGTATGGAACAGCAACTATAGAGATTCATAAGGATTCTATTAAGCCAGGCGAAAGAGTTGTTATCGTTGACGACCTCATTGCAACTGGTGGAACTATCAAAGCTGCAGCTGACCTTTTTGAGGAGCTGGGCGGAAAGGTAGTTAAGCTCTTATTCCTTATTGAGCTTGAGGGGTTGCATGGACGCGATAAGCTTGAGGGATATGACGTTGAGTCTATCGTTAAGTATCCAGGCAAGTAATGCTTGATAAGAAAAACAAGCTCAATTAGACAAATTTAGATGCAATTGTTTGGCTTTGTAAGAGAAAGGAGAAGTAATTATGTCAGAAAAACAAGATATTACTACTGATAAGCTTGATGAGATATCTGAGAATCGTGGACCGGTTTCTGAAATCATAAACGAGAGCTCACGTACTGGCGTTCTTGCAACTCCAGAAGATTTTACTGAGCCAGACAAGATATATGAGCTGCTTCTAGAGAAGATAAAGCAGTATCATCCATCGAATGATTTCTCCATGATTGAGAAAGCTTATCATATAGCAGATGATGCACATCAGGGACAGAAGCGTAAGTCAGGAGAACCATACATTATCCATCCACTTTGTGTAGCTATTATACTTGCAGAGCTGGAAATGGATAAGGAGACGATAGTAGCTGGTCTTCTGCATGATGTTATAGAGGATACTGAATATTCCAAGGAAGATATCAGTCGTGAGTTTTCACCAGAGATAGCACTTCTGGTGGATGGTGTTACAAAGCTGACACAGCTGAATCTGTCTCAGGACAAGATAGAGATTCAGGCGGAGAATCTCCGTAAAATGTTCCTTGCCATGGCAAAGGATATCAGAGTTATCATCATCAAGCTGGCGGATAGACTTCACAATCTGAGAACGCTTCAGTATCAAACTGCCGCTAAGCAGATAGAAAAAGCAAGGGAGACAATGGATATCTATGCTCCTATTGCCAATCGTCTAGGTATATCCCGTATACAGGTTGAGATGGATGATCTCTGCATGCAGTATCTGTACCCTGACATTTATGCTGAGCTGAGAGCCAGCATAGGAGAGAGACTGTCTGAGAGAGAAGACTTTATCCAGGATATGGTAAATGAAGTTACTGGATATATAGAAGAGGCAGATATAGAGGCGGAGATAGAGGGCCGTGTAAAGCACATTTTCAGTATTTATAAGAAGATGAAGACACAGGGCAAAACTCTGGATCAGATATATGATGTATTTGCGCTTAGAATAAAGGTTGCATCTGTAAGAGATTGTTACGCTGCTCTGGGTATAATCCATGAGAAATACAAGCCAATTCCTGGTCGTTTCAAGGATTATATCGCTATGCCAAAGGCGAACATGTATCAGTCTCTGCATACGACACTTATAGGACATGGTGGTAGACCATTTGAGATTCAGATCCGTACCTACGACATGCATAGAACTGCAGAGTATGGTATCGCGGCACATTGGAAATATAAGGAAACAGGCAGCAAGAATGTATCCGAGGAAGAGAAGAAGTTCAACTGGCTTCAGGAAATCCTCGACTGGCAGAATGATACAAAGGATAATGCTGAGTTTATAAATGCAGTTAAGACAGACCTGGATATGTTCCAGGATCAGGTTTATGTATTCACTCCTGTGGGAGACGTTCTTCCGCTTCCTAGAGGTTCGAATACCATCGATTTCGCCTACGCTATTCATACAGCAGTAGGTAATAGAATGGTTGGAGCGCGTGTAAATGGACGCCAGGTTCCAATCGAGACCAAGCTCCATTCTGGAGATAGAGTTGAGATAATTACGTCGGCCAACTCAAGAGGTCCAAGTATGGACTGGCTGAATATAGTCAAGAGTACACAGGCGAAGACGAAGATCAATCAGTGGTTCCGTCAGGAACTTAAGGAAGAGAATATAATCAAGGGTAAGGCGGCAGTGGAAAACTACTGCAAGACCAAGAATATTCCTCTTTCAGACCTTATGAAGCCGGAGTATGTTGCAGCTACTCTGAAGAGATATAACTTCGGAGATTGGGATTCACTTATGGCTGCTATCGGTCATGGTGGCCTGAAGGAAGGTCAGATAGTTAATAGACTCTTAGAAGAACATAGACGTCTCACAGAGGAAAATGTATCTGACGAGGATATAGCAGAAGAGATAAATAGAAAGAGCAAGCATTTCGAGATGCCAAAGGGCAGCATCAAGGTTCATGGTGTTCATGATGTGGCTGTTAGATTCTCAAAATGTTGTTCGCCTGTCCCAGGAGACGAGATAATAGGCTTCGTTACAAGAGGTCGTGGAATCTCTATTCACAGAACAGACTGTGAGAACCTGCTAAGCATGAGCGAGAGCGAGCGCGAGAGACTGATAGAAGCTGAGTGGGTTGAGGAGAATTCTGGATCAGATGCAGAGTTCGTGGCAGATATCAATGTATATGCTATGGATAGAAATGCACTTATTCATGATATAACTAAGGTATTCATGGAGTCGGATATCCCTATCAAGAAGATAGAGGGCCGTGTTAATAAGCAGGGTAAGACCACTATCAATGTACAGTTCGGTGTTAGAACCAAGGGAGATATGAACGTCCTTATATCCAAGATCAGAAGTATCCAGGGAATCATAGATATCGAAAGAACTCAGGGTTAAATATATGTACAAAATGGAATGTGTAACAACAGGAGCCATTGCTACTAATTGTTATACCATTATAAATGAAGATACAAATGAAGCGATAATGATAGATGCTGCAGGCCGTCCAGAGGTTTTGATGAGAGCGGCAAAAGAAGCGGGAGCAAAGGTAGTTGCTCTTCTTCTTACCCATGCGCATTTTGATCATATGGAGACCGCAGAAGAGGTTAGGAAGGAATATCCGGACGTTACTGTTTATATAGGTGAGAAGGATGAACCGCTTCTAGGGGATGCATCCCTAAATCTATCAATGCCATTTATGGGTATTCCTGTTTCTGCCAAGGCGGACGAAACAGTTACAGATGGGCAGGAGCTTGAGCTGATAGGCGTTAAGATTAAATGCCTGGAGGTTCCAGGACATACGCTTGGTGGGATCTGCTACTATATACCTGAGCTTAGCTCAGTATTTGATGGAGATACATTATTCCATGGAAGCGTGGGCAGGTCTGACTTCCCTACGGGCGACGCGGATGCTTTGCTTAAAGGGATAGAGGATAAGCTATTTACCCTGCC
>CACYQC010000056.1 GCA_902776395.1 uncultured Lachnospiraceae bacterium | reverse complement strand
AGATACAAATACGCTATTGATAATTCTCTCCCATCACTGTTTGATACCAAAACAAGCACTATCAATTACACCAAGTACAATCGTAGATTTATAAATATAATGAATTCATTTAATATGAATCATAAACCTCATGACACAAGGCATACCTTTATCACATTAGCAAAAGAAGCTAACATGAATGATTTTATAATCAAACAAATAGTTGGACATACCACTGAAGATATAACCGAAAGAGTTTATACCCATAGGAGTATTGAATCTCTTAAAGATGAAATAGAAAAGATAAGAATATATAAATAACTCATATTGTAAGCTACTCGTTAGCTATTTGTAAGCTACCGTTCAAGTTATATATTCAAAATGCTTAAATAGTGAGAATATATAACAAACTTCCTTGTTAGCTATCTGTAAGCTACTTGTTAGCTATATAAAAAAATAAGGAGCTAAACCAAAATTGGTTCAGCTCCTTTATTAATTACAATTATTTAACCCTTAACAGCTCCTACTGTCATACCTGCAACTATGTTCTTAGCCATGAAGATGTATACTATGATAACTGGCAGTATAGCAAGTGCTATGAACATGTACACCTGGCCCATATCAAACTTAAGGAAGTCTGCTGAACGAAGTGTTGCTATAAGAATAGGAAGTGTCTTCTTGCTATCTGACTTAAGTACAAGTGCTGGAGTGAAGTAGTTATTCCAGCTTGTAACGAATGAGAAGATAGCCTGTACAGCGATAGCTGGCTTCATAAGAGGAAGAGCTATTGTATTGAATATACGGAACTCTCCTGCACCATCTATACGTGCTGATTCCATAAGTTCCAAAGGAATGTTAGCTTCCATGTACTGCTTCATATAGAAGAATACTGCTGGAGCTGCAATTGCAGGAACAATAAGTGGAATAAATGAATCCATAAGTTTGATTCTTCTCAGCATGTTGATGAAACCAAGTGCTGTAACCTGTGTAGGAATCATCATGATTGCAAGGATAAAAGTAAATGCTGCTTTTCTCAGCTTGAAGTCATATGCATGAATAGCAAATGCTGTCATTGTTGAGAAATATGTACTAAGTCCTGCTGTACATAATGAAATTATAAGGCTGTTTAAAAGTCCTCTAATAATAGGAAGATTACTGTTGTGGAACAGACTATAAAGGTTCTTTCCAAGGAATCCTCCAGGGAGAAGTGTGAAACCTCTCTTAAGTGCTGCATTAGATCTGGTTGCATTAATGAAAAGTACATAGAACCAGAACAGACACATAATAGTTACAATAATGAGGACTACATATGCAATTATTCTTCGTGTGTGGACACCAAATCCACTTGTTTTCTTTTCTTCCATGTTGCCCTCCTTTACTTCTCTGACTGCTGATTAAACTTGAATACGATAAGACTCAAGATACCAGTGATTATAAACAGCATTACTGAAAGGGCACCACCCATACCAAAGTTCTTACTGTACAGATGCTTATTAAGGTACATAATAAGTGTCATTGTAGTTCTTGTAGGTGAACCTTCACCATTTGTAAGAATCTGAGGTACATCGAACATCTGAAGACCACCGATAAGTGATGTAATCATAACAAAAATCATGAGCTGCCTCGTAGTATGTTGTATCAATACCAAGCATACCTGCAAGAAGCAGAATAGTTGTATTACCAAACCACATAAGGAAGTTCATGAATGCTACAAGCCATCTGGCACTGCTTGTATGTGACAAGAACTTATATGGCTCACTCAGGATATGCATATTAACTAACATTGAGTTAATAGGACCTGAATCTGAGAATAATGCAAAGAATAACATTGCAAATGCAGATGCCATAATAAGGTTTGGTAGATAGATTACTGACTGGAAGAATGGTCTACCCTTCAGTCTAAGTGATGGATCTGAGAACCAAGCAGCCAGTAACAGTGAAACGAGGATCTGTGGAACAAATCCCATGATCCACATGATCATTGTGTTTCCAAAATATTTAAGCAAGTCACCATTCTTAAATAGTGTCTTATAATTTTCTAATCCAATTAGGGTTGGTCCAACCTCTGTAAGACCATTTTTAAAATAATGTTCAAAGAAACTGTTGTAAATAGTTGATACCAGTGGAACAAGCTGGAATGCAATAAACACTACTACAAAAGGAATAAGGAAGAAATACCCCCAACGGTTAAAGCGTACAACGTTTCCATTCTTTTTTTTGTTCATTCTGCTACCTCCGCTAAACCATATTTTTGATAGTGTATAAGGATATCAAGTGATTTTCTCACTTGATAAAAAATGTAAATTAAAGCGTGCCTAATCGGAACGAGCCCGATAAAGGCACGCAGTAATTTTTAATTTAGGCCAGTGACGACCTTATCAAGCAATAGCTTAGAATGAACTTTAGTATGAAAGCTCAGGATACTTCTCTGATACTGATGTATAGAATGCCTCAAGAGCCTCATCATATGTAGCTGTGTTGCCTTCGAAGTAATCCTTCATAGCTGCCTGGAATGACTCTGTACATCCCTGATCATACTCAGAAATGTTTGACTTGTCGATCTTGTCAGCACCTTCGCAGAACATTGCAAGTGCGTTCTGTCCGCCAAGTACGTCATCGCCATAGCTTGTATCAGCTGCCATAGCTTCCATTGCTGGCTTGTTGTTAACGAAATCATTGTCATCCTTAACGATGCCTGTCATGATCTCTTCATCTGTTGTAAGCTTTCTGATGATATCTGCAACAAGTGCTGGGTTATCTGTACCATTAGCTGCACAGATCCATGTACCACCCCAAGAGAATCCCTGAGGTCCTGTTGTAGCGCCCCAACCGCCCTGAGCGGCGATAGACTCTTCATCATCAGCTGCCATACAGAAGTCGATAAGCCAAGCTGGTCCAAAGTAAGCAAATACCTTACCATCTGGATAGAAACCTGCTGACCAGTCATCTGACCAAAGGTCTCCAGTACCTGTATAACCAGCGTCTACCTCTTCCTTAGACATATCAACCCACTTCTTGATGTTATCATCAATTGTGATCTTTCCATCAACAACCCATGGAGTTGAAACGTTGTCTGAGAATACACGGAATGTATCATTAGCTGTTGCTGTCATCTTGTATCCAGCGTCCTTCATGTCCTTAGCAGTAGCATTGAATGTATCCCAATCCTTAACTGCTTCCTGAACTGTATCAGGATCATCTGATCCAAGAACTTCCTTAGCTGCTTCTCTGTTGTAGATAAGTACACCAGGACATCCCTGCCATGAAACACCCTTAAGGTTTCCATCAGCGTCTGTTACGATATCCTTTGTATACTGATACTGATTAGCAAGCTCGCTATCAACGTCGATACCAAGATCAGCGATAGGCATTGTAAGATCAGTATTTACATACTTAAGAGCATAGTCAGCTTCTACGAGGAAAAGGTCAACCTTCTCATCATCAGCTGCATCAGCGTTCTCTGGAAGAACAGCATCAAGGTTGTTCTGATAAGCGTTGTCATCTGAAGGAGTTACAGTGAACTTAACTTCGATGTCACCGATCTTACCACCTGCTGTAGCATCATCTGGATCGTTAGCTTCGAATCCTGGATAATGATCTCTAAGACGACGAGCGAACTCATCATTCCAGCACTGGATGTTAAGAACCTTACCATCAGCTGAAAGATCAGCCTCTGTAGTCTCAACAGCCTCATCAGCTGAAGCATCATCTGTTGCGTCGTCTACAGCAGCCTCTGTTGTAGCCTCTGTAGTTGCCTCTGTTGTTTCCTCTGCCTTATCGCCACATGCTACAAGTGAAAGACCCATAGCGAGTGCAAGTGATAAAGCCATTGCCTTTTTGAACTTCTTCACAAAAAAACCCTCCTTTTTTGTATTTGTGTGTGTCCTTGATACATCGTACAACTTATACTCCACTTCCTTATAATCAGAAGCCTGAAGCTTCTAAAGCCAATTCCGAGAAATACTCGTCATATTCTGTATCTTTTTGGCATATTTTCGAGCCTTTTGGCTCAAATATTATACGTCGTCACAATGTTCTAGCCACGACATAGGTGTATTATAGGTCATAATGAACAATAATGCAAGCATTTTTTTTAGGTTTTAATAGTGATTTTGTACATAATAACCAAGTTTGCATTTAAATAGCAATTTATGTTAAACTTTGGCTTATAGAAAAGTACCAAAAACTAAGCAGAAAAGGCGGCTATTTTATGAGACAAATGACCAAAGACCTCGAGGAAAAACCAATTGAAAAGACTGAGGTTAGTAACCTAGATCAGGTTTCTATGACCCGAAAGGAACGTAGAAAGTATAGGAAAGAACAGATTGAAGAAACCACCAAAGATATGACTCCTTCAGAGAAAAGAAAATATCTTCTATACTACTACAAAGAAAAAATAATAATTGCTGTTGCTGCAATAGTTATTTTAACAATAGTCGGTATATCATATTATAAGACTTCCAGACCGATAACAATTTCCTACGTTGTAGTTAATTGCCAAAACCAGATGGAATTCAATGTGGATGCTATAGAACAATACGCAAAAGACATTGGAAAGTTTGATGGCTATCAGATAAAAGGCGATACAAACGTTCAGCTTCTAAAAGAGGAATACAATTCCGAATACGAGGCTAACCCTAACAGCCAGAAGTACATAAGCTTTGAAACAATGGCAACAGCCGACTATTATGATGTTGTAATAACTAACATGGAAGGTGCTGTATACTGCGGCGAGACAAATGTCTTCTACCCTCTTGATAAATATCTGGATGAAGAATCCTACAATAAGGTAAAAGATAAGATTGTTATACTCAACAATATGGATGGTCAACCTGGCCAATATGCAATTGATGTTTCAGATAATGAATTCATGAAGTCCCTTAACGTCGGATATGACGACATATACATCGGCTTCGCTGGTGACCAAGAGGACAATCACGAGAGAAACAAGGAACTCATCAATTATTTATTCCCATAAATATTATTATCAGCTAATACTCACTCTGCTGTTAAAAGTACAACGAAATAAAACTTAATATCTTTTATATATACAAAAAACTCCGATACATAATATATCCGAATCGGTAGCTCAATTTTCGTTAAATATGAAGAGGAAGCTTCATGAACTATATCGCGAGCGATGCTGTCTGAGCGAAGCGAGTTAAAGCGAGCGATATTTAGTTCATAGAAGGTTACTCGAAATATTTAGAAAATTGGTAGCGTGATTCTGATATATAATGTACCGGAGTTTTTGTCCGTCTATAAAACGTACATCTATAAATTACTCTGCAGTATCGAAGTTCATTACCTGTCTCTTACGTGCAAGCTCATCATTCTCCAGATATTCATCATATGTACACTGCTTATCGATAAGTCCAGTGTCTGTCAGCTCCATTATACGATTAGCTGTTGTCTGAATGAACTGGTGATCCTGACAAGCAAAGAGTACTACGCCAGGGAACTTAATAAGTCCGTTGTTTAGTGAAGTAATAGCCTCCATGTCAAGATGGTTAGTTGGCTCATCAAGAATGAGACAGTTTGTTCCCATTATCATCAACTTAGATAGAAGGCATCTAACCTTCTCTCCTCCTGACAGAACCTTGACCTTCTTGAGTCCATCTTCTCCTCTGAAGAGCATTCTTCCAAGGAAGCCTCTTACATATGTAGCATCCTTTTCTTCAGAGAACTGAGTAAGCCAGTCAACTATTACGAGATCATTATCGAATTCCTTAGTGTTATCCTTAGGGAAATATCCCTGAGAGGTTGTTACTCCCCACTTATATTCACCCTCATCTGGTTCTTCTTCTCCCGCAAGAATTTTGAAAAGCATTGTTGTAGCCTGAGTCTTAGGACCGATAAATGCTATCTTATCTTCTCTTCCTACAGTAAAGGAGATATCATCCAGAAGCTTAACTCCATCTACTGTCTTTGAAATATGTGAAACAGTAAGTACTTCATTTCCGATTTCACGATTAGGTCTGAAATCGATAAATGGATATTTACGGCTTGAAGGCTTGATCTCTTCAAGTTCGATTTTTTCAAGAGCTTTCTTACGTGATGTAGCCTGCTTTGACTTAGAAGCATTTGCAGAGAATCTCTGAATGAATTCTTTGAGCTCTTTGATCTGCTCTTCCTTCTTCTTGTTTGCTTCCTTCATCTGGCGAATCATCAGCTGACTGGACTCATACCAGAAGTCATAGTTACCTGCATATATCTGAATCTTTCCATAGTCAAGATCTGCTGTATGTGTACAAACCTTGTTAAGGAAATATCTATCGTGGCTGACAACGATTACTGTATTCTCAAAGTTAATAAGGAACTCTTCCAGCCATGCTATAGCATCCATATCTAAGTGGTTGGTAGGCTCGTCGAGAAGAAGTACATCTGGATTACCAAAGAGCGCCTTCGCAAGAAGCACCTTGACCTTTAGGCTATCTTCGAGGTCGCCCATTGTAGCATAGTGATATTCTGTCTCAACGCCGAGACCATTCAGGAGGGTAGCCGCATCAACTTCAGCATTCCAACCATCCATCTCTGCGAACTCAGCCTCGAGCTCAGAGGCACGAACGCCATCTTCATCGGAAAAGTCTTCCTTATCGTATATAGCAGCCTTTTCCTTCATGATGTCATACAGTCTCTGGTTACCCATGATAACTGTATCCATAACACTATACTCATCATATTTGAAGTGGTCCTGTTCAAGAACTGACAGTCTCTCACCTGGATCCATTGTTACATCACCAGTTGTTGACTCCAGTTCTCCAGAAAGGATTTTCAGGAAGGTTGATTTTCCTGCTCCGTTAGCACCGATGAGTCCGTAACAGTTTCCAGGGGTAAATGTGATATTTACTTCCTCAAAAAGTGCTTTCTTTCCAAATCTCAGTGAAATGTTGTTTGCGCTTATCATTTTTCTCTCCTATTGTTTAGATTCTTCGTGCTTTGCACTCGGAATGACTATATTATTTCATCTTTGTACTTTATTCTAACTCGTCAATTAGTTTTTCTATGAGTCTCTTCTTACTATACACATCATATCCCAGCATGAAAATGTATAGCATCTTACTTAGTCTTTCGTCTTCAGACTCCGGAAGTTTCTTCTCTGTGATTTCCTTTGCCTTCACAACGCTTTGCTCTATATTAAAGTACTGAGCCTTTTCCATCTCGAACGTTTTTGTATAGAGCTCGAAAAGTCTTTCCTCTGTCATCTCTTCGCTCATAAGAGGTTCCATTAGTTTTTGAATATCACTTATGGACATTACATTTTTCATGTAATAAATGTAAATAAGGAATATCAAATGTTCTCTGGAATATCTCTTCTTTACCGGAGGTGGCATGATCTTATTCTTGGTATAATTATTAATCATCGCCTTGGTAAGAGTCTTCTCATCTTCATTTCGAAGATTGTTCTTAAGCTCCTTCTCCATGAAGGTTGTAACCTGTTCCATGAACATTTCCTCATCTGGAATATCATCCGGATGAGCGAAATCAAGTTTTAGTTTTTCGCGTATTTCACGCTTCATCTCCTGAAGGCTCTTCTCCATCTTTTTCTCCATATAGCTCTACGCGTTCTACTCTGTTCTTCTCAACCTTGCGGCATGTAAGTCTGATATTTCCCGCCATAACTTCGTCCCCTTCTTCAGGAAGTCTGTCTAGCAGTTCTATCATAAGTCCACCAATCGAATCATAGTTTTCAGATTCAAGATTGCAGCCTATTCTATCATTTATGTCCGTCAGCTTGACAGAACCATCGATGTCATATAGCCCCTCTCCCAGCTCCTGGATGAGTTCGTCTTCGTCTTCATCGTACTCATCACGGATCTCGCCAACTATCTCTTCAACCAGGTCCTCCATAGTAATAAGACCTGCAGTTATTCCATATTCATCAAGCACTATACACAAGGCAACAGATGCGCCCTTCATATCTGCAAATATCTGAGCTGTACGCTGATACTCGTAGACATAGACTGGCTCTCTCATTATATCTTTGACAGAGAATCTTGAGCCGCCATTTTCCATCCCTGCATATAGCATATCTTTTACATTTACTATACCAATTATGTGATCCTTAGATTCATCATAAACAGGATATCTAGAATAAGACTCTTCTCTGATAATATCAAATATTTCTTCGTAGGAAGAATTGATATCGATGCACACCATATCTGCTCTAGGAATCATTATTTCCTTCGCAACAGCATCACCGAAATCAACCACATTATTTATCATCTCTTTCTCAGAGTTTTCAATAACGCCCTCTTCGCTACTGACATCAACTATCTTCAGCAGCTCGCTCTCTGTCATCTGATCTGGATTCTTATCCGGATCAACCCTGAGCACAAAGAAAATGCCTCTGCATATAATATTTAGAACCCATATCACTGGAGTAAGAATTATCATAAGAATGTAGATAGGTCCAGAAAAGAAAAGAGACATATTCAGATTATTTAGTGATGCAATGGTCTTCGGAGTTATCTCTCCGAATATAAGAACGAAAAATGTAAGTATACCTGTTGCAAGCCCGATAAACTTACTTCCGAAGAAGTCCGTAACCAGAACCGTCATTATAGCTGACGCAGATATATTTACTATATTATTTCCAATCAGAATTGTTGAGAGAAGCTTCGACGAATCTTCTCTCATCCTTAAAACTCTGGCAGCTGCTCTTGCTCTTCTTCCGCCCTCGTCAACAACGGTCTTCAGCTTATTGACACTGACTGTTGTAAGCGCTGTTTCCGCAGAGGAAAAGAACGCAGATAGCACCAGCATTATCACCAATGTGATTATTAATATTATGGAACTCGGGTCCACCTATATATCACTCCTTGCCTTTTGTTATACCCATTCTCTCGAAAATGAAATCGCAACTGCCATTTCCATTTCCAAGAAAACGATTGACCCTACTGATAGTAGCTGTAGATGCTCCAGTCTTCTTAGCAATCTCAATGTATGTATTATTCTGATACAGAAGCTTAGCCACTTCAAATCTTTCTGCTATTGATAATATCTCATTTGCTGTACATATATCTTCGAAGAAGCTGTAGAATTCCTCTTTATTTTCCAGAGTCATTATTGCTTCAAACAGATCATCTACCGCTTGTGTATTAATACTCTTCAAATACTAATCCCCCTATCTAGAAGATGGCTCCTTTCGAACCCAAACAGCTACAGCCCCTCTATTAACATAGAACTCACCGCAACCTTCATCATCTATTTTAATGTTATATTTTGCATTTCCCATAACATCAGAGAAGTAAGTACCAGCGAAATGCTTCCCGACGTACATTCTCTTAGTTCCGCCTTCACCATCTGAAATAACTACAGCCAGACCAGAATCCTTGTGTTCTTCGTCACCTTCTCTTGTCCAACCTATACAATTAGGATGATCCAGATAATCATGCTGAACTCCATAAGCCTTTGTCTTACGAAGCTTCATCAGCTTATTCAGAAGCTGTTTCTTACCCTTAATCTTATCGTGAGGTATTCCATTATAATCTCCATAGAATACACATGGATAGCCCTCCTGTCTCAGAAGGATAAGCGCATAAGCCATAGGCTTAAACCAATCCTCAACAAAGGACTCCAGGCTCTGTCCAGGCTGTGTATCATGGTTATCTACAAATGTAACTGCCTTGATAGGATTTTCTCTAACAAGTGTTCCATCAAATATAGTTCTAAGGTCATAAGAACCGCCTGCCTTAGATGCATTATAAAGGTTGTAATGAAGTGGTACATCAAACAGAGATGCCTCTGATTTGATAGCATCCATATAATCATTTAAAACCTTTACATCACCATTCCAGTATTCTCCAACTGTAAACAGTTCCTTTCCAGTCTGCTGTCTAACCGTGTAGAGGAAATCTCTATAAAATGATGCTGGTATATGTTTAACTGCATCTAGTCTTAGGCCATCAATTCCTGTGATGTCAACATACCATACAGCCCATTTAACCAGTTCATCAAAAACCTCTCTATTATCAAAGTCGATATCGGCACCCATGAGATAATCATAGTTTCCATTTTCCAGGTCAACTTCATTATTCCATTCCTTGCCGCTGAACTTGTAGATGGCCTTCGTCATATGCTCCTGATCCCAGTCAATTCCATCAAAATGAGTCCAGTTCCAAGTGAAGTCTGAATACTTTCCCTTTCTTCCAGGGAAGGTGAACTTAGTCCACGCACCAATAGTCTTACCTTCGCTTATCATCTGATATCTATTGTTTGCATTGAACTCCTGAGCCGATACTTCTTCCATCTCATCGGCACCCATCTTGTGGTTGAGTACTATGTCTGCATAAACATTTATTCCGGCCTTCTGAAGTGCTTCCACAGCATCCAGATATTCCTTCTTGGTACCGTACTTAGTTCTCACTGTACCCTTCTGATTAAATTCTCCTAAATCATACAAATCATAAACGGAATAGCCTACATCCTCCGCACCATTTGCGCCCTTGTATGCAGGTGGGAGCCATGCAGATGTAACACCTGCCTTACTCAGCTTTGCAGCATCCTTTGCAATAGCAGTCCATAGAGCTGGTTCACTCTTCATATACCATTCAAAGTATTGCATCATTATTCCATTATCCATCATACTCGCCTCCGACTATGTGTTATTTCAAGTAACGATTGCTATTATAACAAATGCCCCTCTTTTCTTCAACCAATTAAAGTGGTAAAGCATTATACATAACCATAGAGTCCTCGGACTGAAACCTCACCACTGGTCACGCGGAATATATTTCCGTCCTTACCCTCTACCAGAAGAGCACCACTATCATCTATACCTCTTGAGATATATACCTCATCCTTGTAATCACCATTTTCTGTCTTCAGGATTATCTCCTTATTCATGCTTATTAGCATGTTGTTGTAATCATCCTTTATAAAGCCCAGCGATTTCTTCGCCTCAAGAGTTTGAACAAACTGTCTCAGACAAAGCGCTATGTCGAAGAATAGTTCTTCTCTATTCCATACAACACCTGATTCATAATAAAGCGATGTAGCAAATGTATAGTTCTCTCCCACAAAGCTTTTGTCATTTACATTTATGCCTATTCCACATATTACGTAGTTCATACCGGTCGCAGGATCATTTACCAGCTCCGTCAGAATTCCACATATCTTTTTCTCATTTATTACTATGTCATTTGGCCATTTGATTTTGGGTTCAATATTGAGTATCGAGTTGGAAACCGCCAAATGATTGATAGCTTTAACTACTCCTAGCGCCGCTAGAAGAGTTATCTCAGATATCACATCAGAGGAAACCTTCGGGGTCATTAGGCAGGACATCCATATCCCTGTGCCGGATGGAGATTCCCAGTTCTTTCCTCTTCTGCCACGTCCATTTGTCTGCTTCTCACATACAAATATTTCTCTAACGGGATTTGTGTTGCCGCGACTGATCAGCTCTTTAACATATTCTTTTGCTCTATTATTCGTCGAATCTAATACTTCATACTGATTGAGTTTTATACCTGTTCTACTCTCCCAGGCTATTACCCTTTCAGAATTATTTATCATCATCTGACATCTCACCACCTAGTTTTGCAGCCATCACTCTGTCGTTTACATAGCTGTATATTTTATCTGCAACCTCTTTCTTATAAGAAAAAGGAAGTATATAATTCTTATTCTTTACATATATATGAAGCAGGCTGTAGATATTCTCGTTGTCAGGTATTACGTGAGAGATATCATTTACCTCATCATATGTATAGTGCCTGTCGCCCCATTTCGTATGCACCACGAAATCGTCCTCGCGGAATTCAAAATCAATATCATAGGCGCCCGCCCTAAAGGAATTAGCAAACAGATACGCACCATAAAGCAGAAATGCAAATGCAATAAATGTACCTATCTTATAGGTACGGCCATATCCCATGATAAACATAACAACCTGAGATAAGCACACCAGCATAATAGCGAATCCTACAAATCTATATGTATATCTTGTTCTTCTCTTTTTTCTAACATGATAATTGATCATATCATTTCGTCCTTTATGATTAGTAGAAGCATTGATTTGCTCCATAGTTACTTATTTTATCATATTATTTACTACTTGCATAAGATTTTTGTGTTTAGTACAATAATGAGTGGCTTTGAAGAAGCTACTAAAAGATAAGGATAAACAATATGATCAAACTTATAGCAAGCGACATCGACGGCACTCTCGTTCCTGATGGAACTGCTGAGATTGACCCAAGGATGTTCGATGTAATTAAAAAACTGAAGGAACACGGTATCATCTATGTTGGTGCTAGCGGCCGACAGTTCGCAAGTATGGCCAGACTATTCGC
Source organism: uncultured Lachnospiraceae bacterium (assembly GCA_902776395.1). Classification (GTDB taxonomy): domain Bacteria; phylum Bacillota; class Clostridia; order Lachnospirales; family Lachnospiraceae; genus Eubacterium_Q. Next base: position 414 of record CACYQC010000056.1, on the reverse strand, counting down.
GCCTGTTTGCGAGGACATTTACTATATTACAGAAGGTGGCACAGTCGTAAGAGATACCAAACATGTATACGCCAAGAGCATCATTAATCGCAAAGACCTCTTTGAGATGGTAGCAGATATAAAGAAACTGAAGGATTGCGATATAATGCTCAGTGGTCTTAATACTGCTTACTGCGAGGATAAGAGCGAAATGTTCTACTGGATGCGTGATTCATACCGCTTCAATATAGAGGTTGTGGGTGATTTTGAATCTCACATAACTGAGGATATAGTTAAGCTATCCATCTACCACAAGGACAATGCCGAAGCTATCGTAAACGAATGGTTCACTGATAAGTGGAAGGACAAATTCAAGATAGCCAGCGCCGGTATAATGTGGATGGATGTTGTTAATCCTGATGCAGATAAGGGAAG
>CACYQC010000055.1 GCA_902776395.1 uncultured Lachnospiraceae bacterium | reverse complement strand
ATCATAGCTATTGGAGTTTTCATGCTGCTTCCGGCATTTCTTGCTAACTTTCTTTATAAGCTTACTGATAAAGATATAATCGTAAATATTGCAGAAGGCTTGCTCAGATTATTTATCTTCCTAGGATATGTTGCAGCAATTGCACATATGGAAGATATAAAAAGAACCTTTATGTATCATGGCGCAGAGCATAAAACCATTAACTGCATGGAGGCGGGTAAGGATCTTACGGTTGAAAATGTAAGAGCGGCAACAAGATTTCACAAGAGATGTGGAACAAGCTTTGTCTTTATAGTAATGATAATAAGTATATTTGTCTTCATGTTTGTTCAAACAGATGTGATGTGGATAAGACTAGTTTCAAGAATTCTTCTTATTCCAGTTATAGCTGGAATATCCTATGAGGTTATCAGATATGCAGGACGACATGCGAATGTTTGCTCTAACATACTTAGTGCTCCTGGTCTTTGGGTTCAGAGACTTACAACCAAAGAACCTGATGACGATATGATAGAGGTTGCGATTAAGTCAGTTGAAGGCGTAATTGATTGGCATGAATATGTTGAATGTGTAAGAAATGATTCTTTTGAATGACAGTTATGAAGCGACTGTTCAGATAGATCGAGGAGAACTAGTAGTATATGAATGAAGAGAATCAGATAGGACGTCTTATCGGAAAGGGCACTAAGATTCTGGGGGATGCTGGAATAGAGAATAACCAGGCGGAAGCCAGACATCTGATGATGTTTATTCTGAAGGACAGTCTGACAAATATATATACTCGACTTACTGATGAACTGGATGAGTTTACTAAGATGCGTTATATGAAGATGATTAAAAAGCGTGCGACGCATTATCCTCTTCAATATATAACGGGATATACCTACTTCATGGAAGATGAATATCTGTGTCGCGAAAATGTACTCATCCCTAGATATGATTCAGAGATACTTGTAATCCATGCGGCAGGGATATCTACGGATAGACCAATGAAGGTGTTGGATATGTGTACAGGCTCTGGTTGTATAGGTATAGCATATGGTAAGGAACGAGAAGAAATGGGCTTCCAAGATGATATAACGCTGTCTGACATTTCTGATGATGCCCTTGCTCTTGCGGCGGATAATGCCGAGAAAATGGGCGCGGATGTCAGGATAGTTAAGAGTGATCTATACGAGGCCTTTGAAGATGAAAATGGTAATCCTATAGAAACCTTTGATATGATCATCAGTAATCCACCTTACATAAGGACGAAGGATATCAATAATCTTATTAAGGATGTAAGGGATTACGAACCAAGACTGGCTCTTGACGGAGCATTGGACGGACTAGCATTTTATAGAAGAATCATTAGCCGTGCTCCTGAGTTCCTAAACCAGAATGGAAGTATAGCACTTGAAATAGGCTATGACCAATATATGGATGTCGCAGATATCCTGAAGGAAAACGGATTTATCAATATTCATAAAGAACAGGATATGAGTGGACTGGACAGAGTCATATCAGCTCAGATATAAATAACAAATAGATACCATATAAGGAGATAGAAAAATGTTTGATAAGTTAGAAGAACTGGTTACCAAGCTTGAAGAGATAATGCAGGAACTATCAAATCCTGATGTTGTAAATGATCAGGAGAGATTTAGAAAGCTGATGAAGGAGCAGAGTGATCTGACTCCTATCGTTGAAAAGTATAAGGAATATAAGAAGGCTAAACAGGACGAAGAAGACAGCCTCATGATTCTTGATGAAGAGTCAGATGAAGAAATGAAAGAGATGGCAAAGGAAGAGCTTTCAGAAGCCAAGAAGGCTATCGAGAGATGCGAGCAGGAACTTAAGATACTTCTTCTCCCTAAGGATGCAAATGATGACAAGAACGTAGTTGTTGAGATCAGAGCTGGAGTTGGTGGTGATGAGGCTGCGCTCTTTGCTGGAGAGTTATACCGTATGTATCAGCATTATGCTGAAAAGAATAGATGGCAGACAGAGCTCATCTCGATTGATGACACAGGAATCGGTGGAATCAAGGATGTTAACTTCCTGATAAAAGGTAAGGGTGCATATTCTAAGCTCAAGTATGAGAGTGGAGTACACAGAGTTCAGAGAGTTCCTGAGACGGAGTCAGGTGGTCGTATTCACACTTCAGCAGCTTCTGTTGCTATTATGCCAGAAGCAGAAGAGGTTGATGTAGAGATAAATGATAAGGATATCCGTATAGACGTTATGCGTGCTTCTGGAAATGGTGGACAGTGCGTAAATACAACTGATTCAGCTGTTCGTCTTACACATTATCCTACAGGTATAGTTATTTATAGCCAGACAGAGAAGTCACAGATTCAGAATAAGGCTAAGGCTTTTGCTTTGCTTCGTACAAAGCTGTATGACCTCGAGATGCAGAAGGCTCATGATGCTGAGTCAGAAGCAAGAAGAAGTCAGATAGGTTCAGGTGACCGTTCAGAGAAGGTTCGTACTTACAACTTCCCTCAGAGCCGTGTTACTGATCACAGAATTAAGCTGACATCATATAGACTAAATGAAACTCTGAATGGAGACCTTGAAGAGTTTATTGATGCCCTTACGGCTGCTGACCAAGCTGCTAAGCTTGCTAAGATGGAAGGCGATGAGTAATACTAAAACCTTGTAATATTTTTAGATAAGACTTATAATGAAATATATTATTTTTACGTTGTGGGAGGTTTATTATGTTTTGTAATAAATGTGGCACTAATGTGCCTGACGGAGCTGATTTTTGTCCTAACTGTGGAGCAGATCTCAGAGCATTCAAGAGTAGTACACCAATGATGGATATTCCAATTGCTGAAGCACCAGATGATGCTGAGAGTGATACAACAGTACTTACTGCTGATATGTCAGGTCCACTTACAATGGAGGACGCACCAAAGACAGAAGGCTTCTCTGATGTTCAGCCAGAGGCTGCACCAGCAGAACCAGAGGTTAGACAGCATCAGCCACAGGTACCAGAAGGAATGGTTGTTACACCAGCTCCTGTTACAGGTTCATCTATTTTATCAGATTCAAGTGTTGTTCCAGTTGGCGATACAGCACAGCAGGAGGCTCCAGCACCAGAACCAGTACAGCCAGCAGTCCCAGAGACACCAGTTGCTCCAGTTGCACCAGCACCAGCGCCGGTACAGCAGATGGCACCAGCGCCTCAGCAGGTATATACTCAGCAACAGCCAGCATATGACCAAATGAATAATTATGCTCAGCCACAGGGCGGAGTTACAGTTATTAATCAGGTGGCTTCTGACAATCAGGAAAAGCTTATAACTCCTTGGGGATATATCGGATACAGTTTTCTTTTCAGTATTCCTCTTGTAGGACTCATTCTACTGTTCGTATGGGGCTTCGGAGGAAGTTCTACTAGAAATCTGAAGAATTACTGTAGAGCACAGCTGTTAATGATGCTTATTGTATTTGTTATATGGTTAGTAGTTATTATCATTTCTGTAATAACAGGTGCTGCTATATTACAAGGTTTGGATCAATACTAAAAAAGACTTTTATTGAGCCGTAGTGTATGACACTATGGCTCATTTTTATTTAACGCGTTTTGTTTTGATACTCTGTTGTTTTTGTCAAATTTATGGTATAATTTTGCTATATGTTGTTTATGTGGGGATAATAGGCCGCGGAGGGGGTTTATATGGCAAAATGGATAATGGTTGTAGATGATGATACATCTAATCTTAAAATGGCGGGTAATATACTGAGTAAGAATAATATGAGAGTCACTGCGCTTAAATCAGGCAGGGCTCTTCTTGATTATATATCAGAAAAAGGTGCGCCAGATCTTATTCTTCTGGATATCAAAATGCCAGAAATGGATGGATTTGAAACATTAAGACGATTAAGGGATTATGAGAAGGAGCATGACCATCCAGAGACTCCTGTTATATTCCTGACAGCAGATGAGAATACAGGAAGTGAGACTAAGGGCTTTGAGATGGGAGTTTCTGACTATATCCGTAAGCCATTTAATCCAGAAGTTTTGCTTCGTCGTATTGATAATGTTATCTCGATGCAGACAGAAATGCAGAGCCTGAAAAGCGAAGCTACTATTGATAAACTGACAGGGCTTCTGAATAAGGCGGCTACAAGTGCAGAGTTCTCAAAAATGTGTGTAAAGAGTACAGGCTGTCTTATGATGATAGATCTAGATTCCTTCAAGCTTGTAAATGATATCTATGGACATGAGATGGGCGACAAGGTGCTGATAGCATTTGCGAATCTTATAAAAGAAACAGTTCCACAAGGCAGTAAGGTGGGAAGACTAGGCGGAGATGAATTTGCTGCATTTTGCTTAGGGGTTCAGGAGGAGTCGGAAGTTGCCGATATCACAAAACAACTGAATGAGAAGCTTGTAAGTAAAGCGAAAGAACTTATGGGAGAGGATATGAAAATTCCTCTTGGAACTTCTATCGGAGCGATTGAAGTTCCAAAACATGGAAATGATTACACATCACTTCTGAAGCTTGCAGACAAATGTCTTTACATAGTTAAGAAGAATGGTAAGCACGGATATTCCCTTTATTCCTCTGATCTTCTTAAGGATGAAGAAACAGATACAATAATGGATATTAAAAGTATATCCGATATACTTGGAGAGAGAAATATCACAAATGTAGCTCTTCAGCTTGACATGGAGGCATTTTCTCATGTGTTTAGATTTGCTACTAGATACTTTATTCGTAACAACATAAATTGTAGTAAGGTCCTCTTCACGCTCAGCAAGCCTGAGGATATGTCTTATGAAGATTATCAAGATGCTTGTGATGAATTCGGAAATCATATTAGAGAGTCACTGAGAAAATCCGATATGCTGACACGAAGCAGATACAATCAGTATTTTGTTCTTCTTACAGATATAAGAGAGAAGTTTGTCTCGGTTGTTGCAGAGGGGATTATAAGGACTTGGGATGAGAGTGATAACCCAAGACTGGATATAGAATATGATTCGGAATATGTAAGAAATAATCCAGGAAATGGAATAGAAGATAATGAGGCAGAAATAGCTATTGTCGATGATGATGATGTAAATCTCGATGTAGCCAGTGGAGTTCTCATTCATAAAGGACTTACTGTTCATACATATAGCTCAGGTGAGGAATTCCTAAAGGAAATAAGTATGGCTGAAAAGCTTCCTGATCTTCTCCTTCTGGATATCAAGATGGAAGGTATGAGTGGCCTGGAAGTAATGGACAAGATGAAAGAAATGGGTAGTGACCTTGCTGCTATTCCTGTCATCCTACTTACAGGGGTAGAAAATGATGGTCTTGAAATAGTGGGTATGGAGAAGGGTGCACTGGACTTCATATGGAAACCTTTCACACCAGAGCTTTTGAAGGTCAGAGTGAATCGTATACTCGAGCTTGTGACACTTAGAAAGAAATATCATAAGCCGGTCCAAAGTGACAGAGCTTAATTAACGGGGGACTTAATGGGGGCAAATAAAGAGAAAAATGATATGTTCAGAACTGGTAATCTAGTTCTGCTTTTGGGCTATACCATTTTTGCCATAATGCATGTGGTTATTACATTTCTCCTAGGATGGGATAAATGGGTGCTTTTTGTAATAGGCGCTTTTGTTGGTATATGCTGGGGTATACATATTAAATCAATATTTACCAGTAATCAGAGGTTATGGGTTATCGCATTCATCATGATGATCAATTATTTCATCTATGGTGTACATCTTACGAGCACCTATGATCTTGCTATTGTAATGGCCGCTATTATGATGCTTTTTATCATGACAGGGGTTAAGCCTCTGATTACTCTGTGTCAGATAACCTACTACATATCAATGACCTATGATCTAGGTAAATACGCTATGGATGGTGGCAAGTTCGATATACTGATGATCTGCAGAATAATTATGCATTATTCTGTAATAACGATGCTGTCATATTTCTTAAAAACTATCATCAATAAATGGGATGAGGTTGAGGCTGCTTCTCAGGTTGAGATTGATCAGCTGACTGAATCCACTAATCGCTTAAATGATTTCCTCGCTAATGTATCTCACGAAATTAGAACTCCTGTAAATGCTATTATCGGTCTTACTGGCATTTGCATAGATAAGGAAAAAGACGAAGATAATAAGAAGGATCTTGAGGCTGTTCGACAGGCTGGAAGAAGAGTGTCTGAGCAGATAGGAGATATCCTAGATTTCTCTGAAATAGATCGAGGTAATATAGTTTGCAATCTAGAAGACTACATGCTTTCCTCTGCGATGAATGATCTGATGAATGATATTCGCGAGATGAAGAAGGAGGGAGTAGAGATTGTAATAGATATAGACCCAACTATACCTGCTGTTATGAATACTGATGTTACGAAGCTCAAGAAGATAATCAAGGCTTTGGTATCAAATGGAATTAAGTACACCACCGAAGGGGGCGTGTACCTAAAGCTTCATTCAGAGAAGCAAGACTACGGAGTCAATCTATGTATAGAGGTTTCGGATACAGGTATCGGTATGACAGAAGAAGAGCTGGAGAAGGTATATGAGAGATTCTACCAGACAGATTCTGGCAGGACACGTACCGGAAGCGGTCTTGGACTTGGTCTATCTATCGTATCAGGCTTCGTTTCTCTTCTAGGTGGTTTTATGACTATCACTAGTAAGAAGGATGAGGGTACAACAGTTAGAGTCAGCCTTCCTCAAAAGGTTGTTGAAAACGAACCATGCGCTTCTATAAATGAGACGAAAAATGTTAGAGTGGGATCTTATCTCAGCACATTTGGTTTTAAGAATCCTATGGTTAGAGAATTTTTTATACATCAGTCTGTTTCGATGAGTGGCGGTCTCGGTCTAGAGGTTCATAGAGTTGAGAATATCGAGAATTTGAAGAAGATATCTAAAACTATTGAGTTAACACACCTCCTTGTGGGAGAGGATGAATACAAAAAAGATCGGAGTACAATAAATGAGTTCGCGAAGAATGTTGTCGTGATGGTACTATCTGATTCTAATATTGAAGTTCCTAGTGGAACAAAGATTAGAGTGATAAAGAAACCGTTCTATGTATTTCCATTTGTTGCGGCTCTTAATAGTAGTCTGGTGGATACAGACTCTAGTCATTCAACTCTCCGATTAAAGGGTGTTCATGCTCTTGTTGTAGATGATGAACCTATGAATCTGGTGGTTGCAAAGGGTATCTTCAAACAATATGGAATGGAGGTTAGTACAGCTACCTCTGGCGCAGAGTCTATAGAGATGTGCCGAGATCATAAATATGACATTATATTTATGGATCATATGATGGCAGGCATGGATGGTGTTGAAGCTATGAAGAAGATTCGTGCTGATGTAAAAGGACTCAATCACGATATTCCGATTGTAGCGCTGACCGCAAATGCTATGAGTTCGGCTAAGCAGATGTTTATATCTGAAGGTTTTGATGGCTTTGTAAGTAAACCAATTGAAATAGAAGAACTCGAAAGAACTATGAAGAGAGTTATTCCAGCTGATCTAATTTCGTTTGTTTCTGAAGAGGAGATGGATGCTGATACTATTAATGCTTTAAATGAAAAGAGTGAAAATGATAGTGTAGATGCTTCTGCTGAGATAGAAGAATCCTCAGATAGTATCAAGGATAAGCTTGCTAGACTTGGAATAGATATAGAAACAGGTCTTATGTATTGTGGTGGAGATACAGATCTCTATGATGAACTAATTCTTCAATTTGCTGAGGAGGCTAGTGATAAGCGTAAGAAGCTAAGAGCCTTCTACAATGATAAGGATATGAAGAATTACGAGATAATTATTCATGCTGCAAAGAGCACTTCCAAGATGATTGGAGCGGGAGAACTGTCTGAGGATGCGATGAAGCTAGAGCATGCGGCTCATGATTTTGATATGAGTTATATTGATGAAAATCATTTAAGAGTTATAGATGATTATAAGAAGATAACAGACGGAATACTTGAGGCATATGGTAAGAATAAAGCTGATGAAGTAGAGCTTCCTGATTCGGATAGTGATGAAGTGATGGAATTTGAAGCCTCCGATAATGATGAGGTGTTTGAGTTTGCTGCATCTAGTGAAGATGAGGTAATGGAATTTGGGGCGTCAGATGATGACGAGGTTTTGGAATTTGAGCCAAAGACAGAGGAGTAGGATATATGATTGAAAAGCTGAAAGGCTATCTTTTAAATGAAGAAGTAGATACGAGAAAAAGAGGATTCGCATTCAACATGCTTGTTACGGATGGAATCCTTCTTGGCTCGCTTATTTCAAGATTCATTATTTGCGGAATGACACTTAATACCTGGCTCTTCTTAGCTAGTTTTGTTTTTATTGTATTAGTAGGCTTTATAACCTTCAAACTAGATAAAGTTGATGTCGGAGCCAACATATTGTCGTTCTTTCTGCTGTTTTCGTTTTTCCCTATAATGTTTTTCACGGCAGGTGGAATCCTGGGAGATGCTCCGCTTTGGTTTTTGTTTAACATACTTTTTATATATAACATGATGAATAACAAAAATCTTAAGTGGATATTTGTTCTTTTTCAAGAAATGGTAGCTATTATTTGCTATCTTGTTTCCTATTATTATCCAAATGTTATTCTTACCTTCAAAGGTCTTCAACCATATCTTATAGCATTTGTTACATTGATCCTTGTTAGTGGTGCTATAGCTATTATTATGAGAACTCAGATAGATTTCTTCGAGGCGCAGAATGCTATAACAGAAAAACAGAAGCAGGAGATAGAAGGACTAGTTGCATCTCAGAATAAATTTTTCTCGAGTATGAGCCACGAGATTCGTACACCTATCAACACAATCATTGGACTTAACGAGATGATTCTCCGTGAGGATATCAGCGATGAGATAGCAGAGGATGCTGTTAACATTCGTGCAGCAGGTAAAATGCTCCTGAATACAATCAATGATATTCTTGATATGTCTAAGTTCCAGTCTGGCGATATGAAGATTCTTTTGGAGAATTATCATACTAGTAATATGCTTTCTGATATCGTAGGAATGATATGGATACGTGCGCAGGAGAAGAATCTGGATTTTAGGATAAATGTCGCGCCTGATATTCCTGAAGAACTTAAGGGGGATGAAGTAAGAATCAAGCAGGTTCTGATCAATATCCTTAATAATGCGATTAAATATACTAAGGAAGGATCAGTTGTTCTATCCGTGGAGTGTGAGAAGTCAGAGGATGGAATGTGCAAAATGATCTATTCAGTAGAAGATACAGGTATGGGTGTTAAGAAGGAAGACATCCCATATCTCTTTACCGCCTTTAAACGTGTTGATGAGAGCAGTAATAAACATATAGAAGGTACGGGACTGGGACTATCTATAGTTAAACAGTTTGTTGATCTGATGGGTGGAAAGGTTTCCGTTAATAGTGTTTATACAAAGGGTTCTACATTTATAGTTGAGATTCCACAGAAGATGGTTTCTGACAAAGAGCTGGGTGAATACAATTATGAGAAGAAGCATAAGCTTGCTCATAGGACCAATTACAAACAGAAGTTTGAAGCACCGGAAGCGAAGATTCTGGTTGTAGATGATAATGAGTCTAACCTTATGGTTGTTTCTAAGCTCCTGAGAGATACAAAGATTCAGATAGATACTGTAAAGAGTGGAGCGGAAGCTCTGAAGAAGACTCTTGATGTAAAATACAATCTTATCTTTATGGATCATTTGATGCCGGAGATGGATGGTATAGAATGTTTCCATGCCATAAGAGAACAGTCTGGTGGTATGAATAAGGAAACAAATATTGTAATCCTTACAGCAAATGCCGGAGAAGAAAATAGAGCTCTATATGCCTTAACAGGCTTTAATGGTTATCTGGTTAAGCCTGTATCAGGAAGTGATCTCGAGAACGAAGTATTCAGACAGCTGCCTAGGGCACTCGTTAAGATAATGGATAGCGAAGGTATCGAGGTTGAAGCAGATAGCACATGGATAAGTGATAAGCGTAGGAAGAGAAGAATCGCTATCACAACAGAAAGTACTGCAGATCTTCCGCAGATATTACTTGATAAGTACAATATCACTGTTCTTAATCATAAGGTTAAAACGATTGAGGGAACCTTCAGAGAAGGGGCCGAGATTGATACTGCCGGTCTTCTCAAATATATGGAGGATGAGACAAATGTAGCTTCTCCAGTTCCTCCAAGTGTAGAGGACTACGAAACATTCTTTGCTGAGCAACTCGTAAATGCAAATAACATTATTCATATATCGGTATCCGCACAATTAGAAGGTACATCTTATATGATATCCGCAGAGGCTGCAAACTCTTTTGAAAATGTTACTGTTTTTGATAGTAAATTTCTATCCTGCGGTCAGGGACTGATGGCTATTTTTGCAAGTCGTATGGCTGAGGCAGGTATGCCTGTCGATGAAATCGTTACAAGACTAAATAATCTAAATGGAAGAATAAGAGCAAGTTTTATGATAGATAACATGGACTATATGGTCCGTGCTAAACAGGCCAGTGAGGGAAGAGCTGGTTTTATGAAGGCTCTTATGCTTAGACCAGTTACATTTATGAAGGATGGAAAAATCTCTACAGTTGGTTTTACCTTCGGTGCCAAAGAGAGAGCATGGAGACATTATATAGATAAATGCTTAAAGGGAAATAAAATAGAAAGTACTGTTATATTTATCAATTATGTAGGACTTAGCAAAAAAGAACTTGATTGGATAAGAACTGAGATAGATAAGAGGTTCAAATTCGAAAAAGTATTCTTCCAGCAAAGCTGTCCAGTAGTAGCTATAAGCTGTGGTCCTGGGGCCTTCGGAATATCATTTGTAACACAGTAAAATGGCCCCTAAAAAAACTTCACAAAAATATCAAAGAAAATTATAAAAAAAATGACAAATTTGATATTGACTTTGATATTTCAAAGTAGTATTATAAACAAGCTGTCGCATGAGAGACATAATTACGAGACTAGCAATGCGATGGTTTTTGTTTGCTCATCTAGTGAGCAAAACAAAACGAACTTTAACAACAGAATAATGATGACAACCCCGAAAATTCTTTTAAATAATGAATATTCGGAATTGAACGAATCCAAATAAGAACAGTAAATTTTGGAATGGTAAAGCTAACGTTTTAACATGACAAGGATCGTTGAGAAATCAACACAA
>CACYQC010000054.1 GCA_902776395.1 uncultured Lachnospiraceae bacterium | reverse complement strand
ATACAAGAGTTGAAAATGACTATTTAACTCTTCTCCCTCTTGCAGATCAGAAGCGTAAGGAAATGATACAGCTGTATAATGAAAGAGGTTTAGATATAAAACCTCTTGTTCTTATTCAGTTTCCTAATGGCAAGATAGGAGAAGAATATATTATCAGAGTTGAAGAAAAACTTGCGGATATGGGTTATACCTATGAAAACGGCTTTGTAAGCAAATGGATGTCTGGAAAACATGAGGATATACCGGATAATCTTACTGAAAATAATGCTACACCTGCCTTTTTACTTATGAAACAGGCTATATCTACAGGATGGGACTGTCCAAGGGCAAAAATCCTTGTTAAGCTGCGAGAGAATACAAGCGAACATTTCACTATTCAAACTATAGGAAGAATAAGAAGAACACCTGAAGCAAAGCATTATGATAATGAAGTCCTGGATCTATCGTATGTTTATACTTTGGATGAAACCTTTAAGAATGAAATGATTTCTGAACTAGATAAAGCTTATGAAGTAAGACGGTTATTCCTCAAAGATAAATGCAAGACTTTTTCCCTTGAAAAACAGAATAAGGATCTAGATTATGAGGGCTATGGAGAAAGAGAAGTTCTTGTTGCGCTATATAATCATTTTATAAAGAAGTATAAGCTTTCTACTAAAACTAAAGATAATCAATCTATCCTGGAATCAAATAAATATATTTTTGGAAATGAGCTTTTTAGTGAAACTATATCAGATAAAGTTCAGATATCAGAAAAATTGGCTGATAGTAAGAGATTTATTAGATTAAGAAGCTATGTAAATACTCATAGTGATGGTATTAGATTACTTCACAGTAGAGATCAATTAAAGAAGGTAATACATATAGAATCTACTAAATTAGGAGCTGTTCTTGATAGATTATTCAAAAAAGGTGTTAGTTCAAAATATAAATTGTTATCACTACCATTGGATGAATACTATTCTTTTATAATAAACAATACATATCTACTAAAAGAAGAGTTTAGAGAAGTTGTTGCAGGAATGTATGATCAGATTTCTTTTGTTAAGGAAGTACATCCTAAAAACGCAACATTTAAGATTCCTGAAAACGAATTATATAGATATGATACAGGAGTCAAGAAAGATATAGAATACCTTTCAAATGCGTATAAACATTACTCTTCTGGGTTTGTTACCCAGGAAGCCGGAAAGAGTATGCCGGAAATACTCTTTGAAAAGTATTGTGAGAAGAATGATAAAGTAGATTGGGTTTATAAGAATGGTGATAAAGGGCTAAATTACTTTTCAATAGTATATGTGGATAATGCATGGCAGCAATGGTTGTTCTATCCTGATTATATAGTTAAGCTTAAAGATGGAACTGTTTATATTATCGAAACAAAGGGTGGAGAGACCGGAAATAGAGATGATAATATAGATATACAGGTAAAAAACAAGTTTAAAGCATTTAAAAAATATGCTACTGAAAAAAATATTAATTGGGGATTTGTAAGACCAAAAGAAGGAGAATTATATCTAAATAATAGTGAATATACCGATTCTCTTAAAGATGATTCTTGGAAATCTATAGAAGAAATATTTTAAAAAAAAGAGGAGAATGTCTAACCGGCACTCTCCTCTTTTGATTATATATCATAGTCATCATCCCTTTTCAGAAGTTCATACTTCTCTTCAGGTGTCTTGTTAATAGCATTTATAATTGCCTTGAACATATCTTCGTCGTGATCATCATTTCCAGGATACCTGCTATTTCTTCTCAGAACCTCGTAGAGCTGATATATATCCTCATACTCTTCACCAGATAACCCATATCCGTTAGTTAATGATGTTATCTTATCATTTAACCTATTTATAGCCTCTTCTACTTTGATCAGATCTATCATATCTTCTCTATTCATTCTTCCACCCCTTTATTCTTTCCCATAAAGATGCCTTTTTCATATTATCAACCTTCTGCTCCGCAGCTTCTAATTGAGCCTTAAGAGCCTCTATTTCGGATTTTGACTCTTCTGCCCTACTTAACTCAGCATCCAACTCTTTCTGCTTAAAATCAAGGCTTGTAGTGGCTTCTGTGAGCTGTCTATCCTTCTCCTGCATCTGAGCTGTCTGCTGCTCTATTTTTTCTTTCATTTCAGTATTCTCAGACTCAATTCTATTAGTCTTATCTTCCAAAAGGAGCATACTACTCTCTTTTTTTGTCAGCTGTAACTGGGTTTCGTGCAACTGATCCTTAAGTTTCATAAGTTCCTCTTGCAGCATAATTGTCTTCTGCTGTTCTGCGACAAGTAGATCTCTGCTCCTGGTATCCGGAATAACTTCTACAGGTGCAGGTAATGGATATTTCTTATCAAGATACTCCATAGCTTTATCATCAAAATACATTCGTTGGCTTTCTACCTGCGTATGTCCTTCAAATAACTCTGGATGTCTTCTGATATACTGAGTAACTGCATTTCTGTCAACATTTCTGCTTTCTGCGAAGTCAGAAACCAAGTACAAATCCTCTAAAATAGCCATATTGCTACTTCCTTCCTTTCTTTATACTAACAAGTTGCTAACTTATTAGTAACATTGTTAGCACTATATTTTTACTATATTTCAGCTCCATTTTAGGCACTTACAAGTTAGCAACATGATAGTAACTTTGTAAGCACAATATAATTATAACATATATATATTACTGCATCAAATATAATTTTAACAATATATTTAATTGACTTTATATATGTAAAGGTATATACTTTCAATATATCACTAACAATATTTACATTGTTAGCAACTTGTAATAAGGAGGAAACAAATGAACGGATACCAATTTACAGCTGATACTTATAAGACACTTCTTGAAAAAGATCAGGATAAGCGTACCCAGAAAGAAATCGAAGAGATCAAACAGAACATAAAGGTATTTGAGACCTTAGCCACATTTGAAGGTGATGATAAATATATAGCATTCGATAGTGGTATGTTTAACGATATCTTTAAGGGCTATATCGAACTAATTATCAAAGAGATTGAATATAACGGAGATGAAAAGAAAAAGGCAGCTTTACAGCTTCTTAAAGCTGATCTGAACAGATTAAGCAATACAATCCTGGATCTATATAGTGCAAAGAATGCAGATGATGAATTTTATGGAAGGAGATAATTATAATGAGTGAAGTAAAGAAGGATAAAATGATTTCAGTAAAGGTCAATAGTGAGATATGGCAGCAGTTCAAAGAGATAACTGGAAAGTACGGATCTACAGCTAATGGAATGGTAAATCAGCTTATTACAGAATATGTATATAACAAAAGTAAAGAATTAAAAGATCTTGATGCAATGTAATATATTTCTAAAGAAAATGGTAATTACTTTGATTTGATACAATACAAGGAGATAAGAAAATGAGCGCAACAAAAAATGCGATTATGTCATTATCTGAATTTTACATACCTAAGCTAGAAGAAGAAATAAATAAAATAAACACATTATCAAATAATGAAAAAAATATAATTTCGGCACTACTAAGAGATTTATATGACGATGTTATATGTGATGAATTCAATATAAGAACAGAACTGATTCCACAGATAAACTCAATTATTCAGGAATCTGATAATGTTCCTCAAGAGAAAAAAGATCTTATTGCTGATTTATGCAGGGAAATGCCATTTATCGATTGGAAGCCTGGAGAAAAGATAAGAGTAGTAAACGGTCATATATATGCAAGAATGGAGCCAACAGATTGGCTATCAGAAGAATTACTAGATGAATACTACAAAGAAAGACTCCCAGTTGAACGAGCAGATTATGAATTCAATAAATACTTAAAAAAGCATCCAAGAAAAGCAAAAAAGATGACTGAAGAACAAAAAGATGCTTTGAGAGATAAAATATACAATAAATGTAAACGGGAATGGGATAAAAATAACCCAGATTTAGCCGAAGAAACTGTAGTAGAAGTCAGTTATGCTGATGAGCCACAGATTGAATTATTTGATGATGATTCTGAAGATAATATCTTTCAGTATAAAATGGACTTTAGCGAAGGAACTGATGAAGTCAAAATTGTAGCTGATAAACCAAGTAATCAGTCTAAAAACAATGAAGTTGAAAGGATAGATGAGTCTATGGTTATGAATGAGGAAAAACTTCCTGTACTTAACTTTAATCGTCAATATATGAATAATACTAAGTTAAGTAGGATCCTTGCAACTAAACAGATAGATATATCAGATGATTCCTTTGATCTTAAGATAAAGGAAAGAGTAGTTAATCTTGTAAATATAGCTACTGATGATAATATAACTCTTTCTAACAAAAACATTACTCAATATGACATATCAGTTATGGATGCAGCATATACAATAATGAGCCAAGGCTATGGATACATTACTCCTGAATGGCTTATTAAGGTAATGTCAGGAAACAAAAACCAAAAAATAACTTCTGGAAAACTTAATGAGGTTATTAAAAGCATAGATAAATTAAAGGTTATTAGAATTAAGGTTGATTGTACATCTGAATATAATGCATTCAGAAAACAGAAAGGACAGGATCCAGTTGATTATTGGGGCTATGAGTCATACTTACTTCCTTTAGGAGAGATTGAAGCAAGATATGAGGCAAATGGTAAGCTCGTCAGAGCCTATACTGTTCTTGAAAAGCCTGCCCTTTACAAATATGCTGAAATGAATGGTCAGATTGTTGATGTTCCTGCTTCCCTGCTTGAAACCCAGGATAAATTTAGCGATACAGATGAGGCAGTACTTGTAAAAAGATATGTTATAAAAAGAGTAGCCCAGATCATTAAATCAAACAATCTAAGAAGTAATAAGGTATCATTCTTATGGTTTGATAGGACCGAAAATGAACAAAGAGGTCTTTTCCCGGAACTTGGATATACTGATGATGGTTCAGATCATTTCAGAAAAAAAATAAAACCTAGAATAAATAAGATAGTAAAAGGAACTCTTGAAATACTTAAAGAGGGTAATGCTATAACTGATTTTGAGGAATACAGAGAAGGAGATTCTAACAATCCAGCTCTTCCAATAGCAGGATATAAGATTTTCTATAACCTAAACGAGACTGTATTGCCTACAAATAAAGCTAAAAAAAATAAAGGCTAAAGAAAAAAGGGGGACACGCTAAGGAAAAAAGGGGGACACGCTAAGGAAAAAAAGGGGACACGCTAAGGAAAAAAGGGGGACACGCTCGCTTCATAAAATACCCCTTAAAGCCCCTAATTATATGGGTTAACGCAAATTTTGCTGTTGTAGTGTAAGTTACTTGTAAGTTTATGTAAGTAACTGTAACAGCTTTAGCCTGTAACTTGGCTAGAGCCAGTTACAGTGCTAAGCTTTAAATAAATTACGGAGATGAAAGAAAAAGCTGGGGTTGTCTATGAAATCTAATTTTTCCACAGAACAAAAACAAAGGGCTAGAAAAGCGGATTTATACGATTATCTACTCCGAAATCATAGAAATCAATTTAAACTTGAAGGTACAAGTCTGCATCCTTTAGATAACCATAGTTTATCTATCAAAAAGGGATACAGCGGTTACAAGGACTTTGCAACTGATGAAACAGGTAATTCTATTGATTTCCTTACTAAGTATATGGGATATACATTAGTGGATGCTGTTAAAGCTCTTTGCGGTGATGAATATACTATACCGGATCAAGAAGAAAATACTCATATAGATGTTTCTGATGCGAAATTTTTGCTACCTGATCCTTGTGATAACCAATATAGACAATTATATGCTTATTTAATAAAACAGCGTGGTATTCCTTCTGATGTAGTGCAGATGCTTGTCGATCAGAAAGTTATATATCAGGAAAAAAGCCATAATAATATAGTTTTCGTCAATAAAGAAAAAACTTTAGCTGAAATTAGAGGTACTAATTCCTATAAGTCATTTCATGGCATATTAAAAGGTTCTGCTTATAAGGATTTTTGGTGGTTTAAGTCTGTTCCTGGTAAAGAAGCAGAAGTCGCTTATGTTTGTGAAGCTGCTATAGATGCTATAAGTCTCTATTGTATCCACAAAAAACAAAATATGTGTATACCAGCCTTATATTGCAGTATTGTGGGAGTTGCAAATCAGCAGCGTATTGACAGAATAAAGGATAATATTAAGACTATCCTTGCAGTTGATAATGATGAGGCAGGGCAGGCTTGTAGAGATAGAAATTCAGATCTTGAATATATAATTCCTTCTTGTAAAGATTGGAATGATGATTGGAGGGCTATGAATGAGTGATAAATTAAACATAGAGACAGTAAAAAAGGCTGTTGAGAGTCGTTCTATGTCTCTTATTGCTGATAAATTCACTATTAGAAACAATAAAGAACTGTATAAAACAATGTATCCTACTGGATTCAATGATCTTGATAAAGTGTTAGGTGGTGGTCTTCCGGCAGGACTTCATTGTTTAGGAGCTATTTCTTCACTTGGAAAGTCCTCTTTTGTGATGCAAATTGTAGAAAATACAGCTAAAGCAGGAATGCCTTGTATAGTATTCAGTCTGGAGATGAAAGCTGTAGATCTTACAGCCAAGGCTATAAGTAGACAGACTTATCTTGATAGTGCTGATAATGAACATCTTGCTAAAACAAATACTGAATTGACTAGTAAGGCTTTTAATGAAAATGTCTCAGATTTGGAATGGAATGCTATAAAGGCTGCAGCTGAAAAAGTAGCTGATTATTCTAAGAATATTACTGTAGTTGAGTGTGGGGCTAACCCATATACTGTAGATCAGATTGGCTTATTTGTTCAGGAATATGTTCAAGTTTATAAAGAGAAGCCTTTAGTTGTGGTAGATTATCTTCAAATATTGGATGCTCCAGATGCTCTTAAATCGGCAGGAGATAAGCAGGTTGCAGATTATAACCTTAAAAGGCTTAAAATATTATCAGATTACTTTGAGTTACCAATTATCATAATTAGTAGTTTTAATCGAGAAAACTATGATATGGATGTTAATTTTAAGGCTTTTAAGGATAGTGGAAATATTGAATATTCTTGTGATACTGTGCTTGGTTTGCAACTTCGTGGTATTAAAGAGGACAACTTTGATTCAGAAAAGGCTAAAGCAGAATTTCCTCGTAAGCTAGAATTGAAAGTATTAAAGCAGCGTTATGGCGAAATAGGAATAAGAATAGCTTATAACTTTTATACTAGATATAATTATTTTGAAGAGGGCGAATTTATCAGTGTACCGGCTAAAGATTTGCCTTTTAAGAATAAACCTCGTAAATCATTTTAAGAAAAAGACTCCTGGTATAAACTAGGAGCCTTTTTTCTTTCATTTCCGTATTATTCTTCATCTTCAGCCCATTCATCTTCTTGGGGTGGAATATAACCTCTATTCATAGCCTTGCTATAATATGATCCAGCTCTTTCCTGGTAATCTAAGAAGTTTATAAAACGCTGCAGATCTTCTTTAACTAAACTACGGTTTAATTTCTGTTCTGCAGCTGCTCCGATGCTGTTGTATATACCAGTATTGCCATAGTAAGAATCTTTAATTGTTTTAAGAAGAGCATATAAGTAGTCCTGATCTAAATCGGATCCTAATATAGATTCAACAAGGCCACCTATCTGTATCAGCCTTCTTGTTCTGGCTGCTCTTTCTTCTTTTCTTTGCCGGGCTTTCAGATCCTCATATCTTGCTTTTGCCTGGTCATAGAGCTTCTGCATATATGCCAGTTGCTCTTCAGGTGTTTTTTTTGAATTGTATTCTTTCTTGATTTCTTCCTTCTTATCTGCATTCAGTCCGTCTGTATTTGGTAGGGAGTCAAGAAATTCATCTATATTCATATCATTCATAATTATAATCCTTTATTCATCGCATTTCTGTAATATGGTGTGTTACGATCCTGGAATTCAATAAAACCTTTGAATCTTGTCTGATCACCTTCTTGAAGAGGTCTTCCTAATTCTTCTTCTGCTAGTTTTCCTATCTGTTCGTATATGGATGGAGCAGGATCTGAAGCAGGTGCAGAAGCTTCTGTAGAGCTTTCTGTAACTCCATTTTTTATCAGACTTATAATCTTCTTATATTCATCTGACTTCTTGTTATAGGAGAGGAGAGGACTGTCAGCAAGTGCCTTCTCTATATCCTTCATTATGCTTTCTATTTTCTTCTGTTTCTTTTCTTCTTCCTTTTTAGCTGCAGCTTCTTTCAGTTCTTCTATTTTCTTGGCAGCCTTCTCCATGATTTCTTTCTGTGCCTGGATCCGTTCTT
The DNA here is from genome assembly GCA_902776395.1 of uncultured Lachnospiraceae bacterium. Taxonomy (GTDB): domain Bacteria; phylum Bacillota; class Clostridia; order Lachnospirales; family Lachnospiraceae; genus Eubacterium_Q. Next base: position 2,938 of record CACYQC010000054.1, on the reverse strand, counting down.
CGTATGTCTTGTTTGTACCCATATTATTACCTTGCTCCTTTCTCTATTTGTGGGGATTGCGAGTTGTTTTTCTTTTCATTTCCGTTGTCTTTTCTTCATTATAGTCGAGGGGTTGCAAGTTGTCAATGTAAGTGGTATAGTGAAGTTGAGCGGAGAGGTTAAAAAACCAAAGGCGCACTTATAGACACACTCGCTACGCTCGAATGTCTATACCCCTTCACTTCGTTTCGGGGCGTGCGCTCTCCGAGGGCTTAGGGCTTCACCCTAAGAACCCACTCTTACGCAGAGGGCGGTCTTATGCAGACAGCACCAAGTTTCACTTGGATGGACTCAGGACTCTGTCCTAAGAACCTGCTCCTACTCGGAGAGAGGTCTTAGCAGACGGCATCATTTCCACAAAGAAAATATATCTGACGATATAATTTCTCTGATGAAAATGAGTTACAAAGATTCACATTATTAAGAAAGGTGGTGAGTGATATGGCAATGTTTCATCTTTGTGTAAAGGTATGCTCTAAGCGTTCCGCAGGTAAATCGTCAGTTGCAGCGGCTGCATATCGTGCGTGTGAAGCTATAGTTGATGACAGAACTGGACTCACTCACGATTTCACAAAGAAGGGCGGTCATGTGTATGGAGAAATCAATCTTTGTGAAAATGCACCTGCCGAATACCAGGATAGAGCAACCTTATGGAATGCAGTTGAGAAGATAGAAAAGAATAAGAATGCACAGACTTCGAGAGAGGTAGAAGTATCTCTTCCGGTTGAGCTTGATCTTAGCAATAAAGAGGATCTGGAAGAGGTGAAGGATCTTCTCAGAAGATATATAGATGATAATTTTGTAAGTAAGGGTATGTGTGCTGATTGGAATATTCATAATCCGGATGAAGATAATCATAACCCTCATTGTCATATTCAGCTTACTATGAGACCGATTAAGGAGAACGGTGAGTGGGGAGATAAAGAGAAAAAAGTATATAAGTTGGATGATGACGGGAACAGAGTTCCTGTGCTTGATGTTGCAAAAGTAAAGAAGTTCGAAAAAGATAATGGAAAGACTTATGAGGAAGCTCTTTCCGAAGCCACAACACCAGAACAAAGGGATAATATAATATTTGCGGTACAGAAGATAGGTGCCAAGAATAGAAGAATGTGGGAAAGAGAAACTGTAGATAAGACTGGATGGAATGAGCAGTCTCTTTGTGAAGAATGGAGAAAAGACTGGGCTGATAAAGAAAATGAACTTTTGGAAAGGCTTGGTTTTGAAGATAGAGTTGACCATAGAAGTTATGAGAGACAAGGCATAGATAAAGTTCCTTCTATCCATGAAGGAGTTGCCAATCACTTATTTGAAAGAACTGATGGTAATGAATTCTCGGATCGTATATATCAGAATGTAAAGATTGAGGAAATAAATACTGAAATGTCGGTATTCGAGAAGTTTATGGCTTTCTGTAAGGATAAAATAGAAATAATTAAAGACAGAATTGAAGCAATTAAAGATAAGGTAGTAGATAGTATTGAGGATACAAAAGACTTCTTGGCAGGTCTTGTAAGGGGTGATATTAGTGACAGAACAAGAGAAACAGATGGTGCAGAAAACTATCGAACAGATTCGCCAGGATTGCGACCAGCGTTTGCAGGAGAAGGAGGAACAATTACATCAGACCTCATCGCAAAATCAAGAGCTGCAATCGACAACTCAGAAGCTGTTGTCAGCGAATCAAAAATTGAATCAGAGGATACAGGAGCTTTCCTCGGAGAACTCAGGACTCAAGAAAGAACTTCAAAAGAAGAGCGAACGGATCGTGAAGATGAACGAGAGCGACTTGCTGCTGAACGAGATAGAATCGAGGCAGAAAGAGATTACTGGGATGACTTCGAATCTAGAGGCTCGGGAGAAACGCGTTAAAGATGATGAAGCGAAGGTAAGAAAAGATAAAAAACTGTATGATGATATGATTTTATCAGTGGTCAGTAGAGAAAACGCTGTCGAAGATAGAGAAAAAAATATCCAAGCAGAGATAAACGCTGCAGCAAATAGGATGATAGCTGATGTTAAGAAAAAGTATGAATTAAATTATATTCTTTCCACAAAACAGCTTAAGAATGAATATGATGAAAAGTATGAGTCCTGGCATAAGATTCATGACATAAAATACTATGGAATGTTAATGTTCCTGGCGGTGTTTGGGATAGTACATGGATTTATTTATAACAAGACATATCCAGAGTATCTCCAAGCTGTAATTGATGTTATTTTAAATGCTTGTAAAGGTATTGGTAAAGCTGTATGGGCAATAGCATCTTTTGTAGGGAAGTTAGGAGATCTAATACCTAATGATATAGCAGCTACAATAATCAGATGGATTCTTATAATTGCTGTAATTTTGGGAATTATAATATTTGTATGTAGAATTATATTATATGAGTTATTTGGGAGATTACTTGAATATTGGATTGAAATAGAACTTTGGGATAATGCTACACTACAGATTTCAGTTATTTTAATAGGTATTGCAACTCTGGTTCCGGCTCCATTTAATCTTGTAGGAGCGTGCTTAATAGTGTTTATACTGTATATAGTAATTCGCAGCTTCGTATGTATGAGAGACTATGAAGCAAAGGTTGCAATCATAAAAATGCTTGTTACAACTTTAGTTATAGTTGGTGCTTCAATAGGTATCATTATGTATTTCGCATTGACATTTTCTCAGATATTCAAATAAAGGCAAGGCTTTAGAAACCATGCCTTTTTCTCTTTTCATATCCGTATATTTAGTCATAACTTAACAGTTTTGACTATGGTTTAAGGATGTAGTAAAATAGCCTTGTTGGGCATAGTCATAACTTTTATTCAAAAGTAAAGGGGAATTTTAAGTGATTATTGGATATGCAAGAGTCAGTACCAGAGGTCAGGCAAGAGATGGAAATAGCCT
>CACYQC010000053.1 GCA_902776395.1 uncultured Lachnospiraceae bacterium | reverse complement strand
TTACTGCATCGCTCTTTATGATTGCAATAATGAATGCTGCGGCAGCGACCTGCTTCTGGATTATTAATTCGGGTTATGTAATGGTTATTATGTTTAGATTCAAGGACTTTGCTAAGTACCCAGCGAGTATCTTTAATGGAGTATTCAGATTTATCTTTACATTTCTGATACCTATTGCTTTTGTAGCCTACTATCCAAGCTTAGTTTTTGTGACACCTGATAATGTTCCACTTCTTTCGTGGCTATCTCCACTGATTGGTGCATTTTTCTTCTATCTCAGCTACAAGTTCTGGATGCTGGGAGTGAGAAAATATGATTTTACAGGTTCTTAAAGTATTAGTACGAGCATTAAAAATATGGTAGAATGAAGCCCTAAGGAGTGAATATGAGACAGCCAGAATTAACAACACTTTGTTATATAGAAAAAGATAATAAATATCTCATGCTTCATAGGGTGAAGAAGGAAAAGGATATCAACAAGGATAAGTATATTGGTGTTGGTGGACATTTCGAATATGGTGAAAGTCCGGATGAATGCCTGCTCCGAGAGGTAAAGGAGGAAACGGGACTTACGCTACTTTCTTATAAACCGCGAGGGATAGTTACATTCATCTATGGAGATGCGACAAAGCCTGAGGAAAGAATCGTTGAGTATATGCATCTCTATACAGCGGTTGAATTTGAAGGCGAGATGATTTGTTGTGATGAAGGCGATCTGGTTTGGATAGATAAGTCCGAGGTTTATGATCTTCCTATTTGGGAAGGGGATAAGATATTCTTTAAACTGCTAGAGGAAAGAGAGGATTATTTTTCTCTGAAGCTTGTTTACTCTGAAACAGACGAACTAGTTCAGGTTGTGACTGTCTGATGTAAAATAGTTTGAGTAGTAAAAACAAAATTGGAGAAAATCATGGATCGCGAGAAACAGATAATTAAAACAAGTATAGTCGGCATTATAGCGAATATAGCCTTAGCATCGTTTAAAGCGGTGGTAGGGCTACTTTCTCGTTCAGTAGCAATCACGTTGGATGCGGTTAACAACCTGTCTGATGCGCTTTCTTCTATCATAACAATTATTGGTACGAAGATAGCAAATAAGAAGCCGGACAAGAAACACCCGCTGGGACATGGAAGAGTTGAGTATCTTAGTACACTCGTTATCTCGATAATCATTTTGTATGCCGGTGTTACAGCGCTTATAGAATCAGTGAAGAAGATAATTCATCCAGAGGTTCCAGATTACAGTGCTGCAGCTATCATAATAGTAACGGTTGCCATCTTCGTTAAGATATTCCTAGGACTCTATGTTAAGAAGAAGGGAAATGAATATAAGTCCGATGCGCTTGTTGCATCGGGAACGGATGCTCTCTTTGACTCGATTATATCTACAGCGACTCTTGTCGCAGCGATAATTTTTATCCTGACAGGCTTTAGTCTTGAAAGCTATCTTGGTGTAATCATTTCTGTGATAATCATCAAGTCAGGTTTTGAGATGATCAGAGAAACTATCAGCGAAATCTTGGGCGAGCGTGTTGATTCAGATCTCGCAAGAAATGTTAAGAAAATAATAAAAGAATTCCCTGATGTATATGGAGCCTACGATCTAGTAATCCACAACTATGGACCAGAAATGCTAATTGGTTCAGTGCATATTGAGGTTCCAGAAACATTAACAGCCAAGGAGCTCGATAAGCTAGGGCGAATGATCACTGGAAAGGTTTATGCAGAGACCGGAGTTACAATGACGGGAGTATCTGTTTATTCAGTTAATTCAGAGGATAAAGAAGCAGTTCAGATAGAGAAGGATATTAAGGAAGTTTGTCTCAGCCATGACGGCGTACTTGAGGTTCACGGCTTCTATCTTGAAAGAGAAGATAATTCTATTAGGTTTGATGTAATAATAGATTATGACATAAAAGATAGAGAGTCTATATATGAGCACATAACTGCTGAAGTGCAGGAAAAGTATCCAGATTATAAGATATGCCCTCTCCTAGACGTAGATATGTCAGAATAAGGTTGCATTTTACGACAAATAATAAACATTTCACTTCATATTAATCTTTTCTTAAGGTTTGTGTTGTAAACTAATCTCATCAGATGAAAGGCATTAAACATTTGAGTGAGGATTAAAGGTATGGATGAAGTATTAAGAGGAAATAGTGTTAGCAATGGTGCTTATTATGGCGGCATTTGCAGCAGTGATGATCATGGTTGGAATATCCAATTTTATGGAGGCGGATATATTCTCTGGTCTAATCTATTCGTTAATGGCAGTAGTTGATATTGCACTTATTGCAATGGGATTAAGAGAGTCAGCAGCAAACCGTGAAAGCGCTTGACAGACAAGGGGCAAAATGCTATTATATTCTAGCGTTTTGAAAAAGAAGCGCAGCTGTAATAATCAGTTTATGCCGCTAATGGCTTAGACTTGGTAGAAGTAATTCAGCAAGGAGATGTACTCAAGTGGCTGAAGAGGTGCCCCTGCTAAGGGTATAGGTCGTTAACGCGGCGCGAGGGTTCAAATCCCTCCATCTCCGATAAAAGCTTGCGCAAATGGCGCAGCATCGATTTTCGAAGAAAATCGATACCAATCCTCGATAGCTCAATGGTAGAGCATTCGGCTGTTAACCGAAGGGTTGTTGGTTCGAGCCCAACTCGGGGAGCTATGGCGACTTAGCCAAGTGGTAAGGCGTGGGACTGCAACTCCCTGATCATCAGTTCGAATCTGATAGTCGCCTCTAAAAAAGGAGATCTTGAAACCAAGATCTCCTTTTTCATTTCTATTTAAAGTATTTATCCAAATACCAAAGGAACTCCGGAAATGACTTCTTCAGACATTCCACACTATCTATCTCAACATCCTTCTTAAGTATCACTGCTAGTAGTATAGCACACATAGCCATTCTATGGTCATTATATGAAGATAGACGAATAGGTTCTTCTAGCTCTTCCTTTGAAGGGCTCTCGTATTCATAAACAGTAAGTGTGTCTTCTGTTTCTTCGGACCTAACGCCAATAGCTGCTAGCTGTTCGCGAGTAGCCATTACTCTGTCTGATTCTTTTATCCTTAATCTCGATATTCCTGTAAATGTAACCTTGGCGAATTCGAAAGGTGCGACCATTGCCATATAAGGCGTGATATCTGGAATATCGCTGCAGTCCCAAGTGATTTCACTTGGTGCATTCCCAGAATCTGCGAGACTCAGATAATCAAGGATAGCTCTATCGCCTTGCTTGGAATCCTCCCGAAGATTTGTAACCTCTATACTAGACCATCTCTTCATACATAGCAGAAATGCTCCATTACTCCAGTCGCCTTCGACCTTAAAGTTCTTTAACTCTTCAGGTACTGGCTCGGTGGATAGTAAACTATTAGCATATCCATTAGGGGTAGGATAGTAGGTCATGTCGCTAAAACTAGCAGGGACGCCGTACTTCTCAAGTACGTCCTGCGTCAGCTCGATATAGTGAATAGACTTAAGACTTCCTGTTATGAGGATGGTGCATTTAGCATCGAAGAGGGTCAGTGCCATAAGCAGACCTGAGATATACTGGGAAGAAACGCTTCCGTCGATTACGTATTCGCCCGGGGTCATTTCTCCCTCTACAATAATTGTTCTATTGGAGGAGTCTTTACTGATATTTATACCGTGTGGCCTAAGCGCATCCTCGAGTTCATCCAGAGGTCTATCGAAAAGTCTGCCCCTAGTTTCAAAGATGAGTTTAGTTACCTTTGTGTCGCGGATCTTTTTGCCGCTATATTTTCCAAGAATAAGTGCTGCGGCAACAGGTATCATAAATCTAAGTGTGGAACCGCTTTCGTTACATGCCAAGAGAACAGATGTTCCTTCATCTGCTAAGTATTTCGGATTATAGTTTGGTGAATCTGTGTCTTGGGAATGTGTCGCGCTGTAGAGGGCAGAAAGAACTGCCTTAGTCGCTAGAATGTCATCATTATCACCGTCCTTAGGTGATAAATGCATAAAGTCACCACACAGGAAGCGTATGATCAGCTCCCTGTGATAGATAGACTTAGATGGCGGTGCATCTATTTTGAAACTTAGATTTTTGTTCTTTGTAGATATTACCATAATTAATTATTGAAAGTTTTCTGGACCCTGAACATTAGTTGTGTCCTGATTATATGCATCATTAAAGGACTGATTATATGTTGCCTGTGGCTGAACGCTAGATTTCTTAGCCTGAATGATAGGGACGATGATTAATGCAGCTCCAGCGAGGAAAAGAACAAGTCCAAAAATCATGATTCCAGGTCCCTGATTCATAGGACGAATCTGGATATAAAGTTCAGAACCATACTGTGAGATCTCATCCTCTGAGAAACCGCCTGACTTCATGAAGTCCTTGAAGTATCCATAGTCTTCACTTGTCATCTTCATAACCTTACCCTTGAAATGAACAGTAGTCTGAGTTGAGTCAGCTTTTCCATCCATTACGTCGTAGGTTTCATCAGTCATCTTATCCATCTGATCTACTGTGCTGTCATCATTAACATGAATTCCTACATATGAATTCTCGCCAATAGGAATTACATATCTATAGCTTGTTCCTGTGGTACGGCCATTTTCCTTTGTAGTGATTGTCTCATATACACCGTAGTTATAATAGATATCACCTTCTACTATATCACCCTTCTTGAGAGAACCGTCTGCTGCTGTATTATAATCGATTGGGGTTTTGCGAGAGTCTATGAAGTCGCTAAGTCCGAGACAGAAGCATACTATTCCAAGAACGAGTAGTATTAGGGTGATTTTAAAGAATCTTGATTTAAATAAGTTTTTCATGAATTTCTCCTTATGTATTAATATTGATTAACTGTGTGAGAACGTCTCTCATCAACAGCTCTTACCATTTCGTCAAATCTGCCATTATTTGTGGCGCTAGCAAGCTCCTCTGAAAAACCGCAGAATATATATGGAGCACGGGCAAAGATAGCGTCTAGCATCTGGTGTCCTATTGCTTCATCCTTGACATTGAAGAATATCTTTCTCTTGTTTCTATCGAAGAAAATAAGTTGATAGGACTTACTAGTTCCAGTTGGTATTCCGTAAGTCGTATGCTTAGTTGTGGTAATCATTACGTAAGCCCAGATAAGAGCATTGTAAGGAATAACCTTGGACCCTGCTGCCTGTGCGAAAAGTACATGCTCTGAACCGATATATGCATTCTGGATATTTACTGCATGGTTCATATCATTTTCGAGTAGTTCAGGCAGTATTCCATAAGTACTTATTGATTTTTTGAGGGACTTCTTATATCCACCAGTTATGAAGTGGATTATACAAAAGATTCCCGAAATCGCGAGTGCTATTGCAACAATGAAATAGAATAAATTATTATCTCCATTATCATCTGTAAGAGCACGCCAAGGAGTCATAGGTTTAAAGGTATAAAACTTCATATCGAAATCATCGGCAGTAACATCGTCATGTTCAAAGAACTGCTTGAAGTATCTTTTCTCAGAAGGATCCATTGGCTGAAGATAACCCTTCGCCGATATAAATTCAGCTGGAGGTGCATCTGTTTCCATATTCATAAATTTGTAGGAACCATCTGTTATACGGTCCGCGAGATCGAAGTCTTTTTTATATACATAGAAGCCGAAGTATTCGAGATCATTTGTTGCTGTTACGTAATATCTACCATCCTCATCTGAACAATAATAATCAAAGAGTATATTATTGTTGCAGGTGTACCAATCGCCCGTTGAATAAGTGCTAGAAGGGACACTGAAAAGGTCTGGTGCATCAGCAAAAAAGTATTTGAAAAATGTAGAACAGACAAAAATAAAAATTAGAGCTGCTATAAGCAAAAAAGCAAGTCCGCCGCCAATGAAAAGTCCTGCGGAAGACTTCTTTATTCTAGAATATATTTGGTTCATTTTAAACTCCCTAAAAACCATCCATTAATCACAAGGAGCATTTTAACAAAATGTTTGAAAAATCACAACACTTATTACCTTATGAATGGTATAATAATGAATATATGGGTTACGGTTAAATGGAGAAAGTATTTTAAGGAGGTAGCAGATGTTAAAAGAGTGGGTTAAGGATGATAGACCATCTGATGAAGAACTCTCTGCAAGGCTGGAAAAAGCCCGTGCAGAACTCATGGTTCGTCAGATGCAGGTTAAAGAAAAAGGGCTTCCTGTTCTAGTGGTTTTTGATGGATGGGGAGCGGCAGGTAAAGGAAGTGTTCTTGGAAGAGTTATAAAGGGGCTGGATCCAAGATTCTTCAAGTGTGAGACTCTGACAGAGCCAACTAGTGATGAACTACGGAGACCATTTCTTTATAGATATTTTGTAAGGATTCCAAAAGAAGGTAAATTCTCCTTCTTCGATGGAAGCTGGATGGGTGAGGTTACCTCTCAGTTTCTTCATGGGGATATAAGTAAGAAGGAATACAAGGAACACCTTACAAGTATCAAGAGATTTGAGAGAACTCTGAATGATAATGGTTATCTGGTGGTTAAATTTTTCTTCCATATAGATGAGAAGATTCAGAGAAAGAGACTGAAGGAACTGGAAGAAAATAAGCACACCAAGTGGAGAGTATCTGAGAAGGATAAATGGCAGAACAAGCATTATGATAAATGCCTAGATGTCTATGATGAATATATAGAAGCTACAAATCAGTTCGTGGCTCCATGGTATTTTATAGACTCCTCTGCTAAAAAATGGTCAGAGCTTCAGGTTACTGAGATTCTCGTTGCTAGTATAGATACTGCGCTCGCAAATGCAGAGTCCGAGAAGAAGGCGCCACTCCTGCAGAATACATTTCCTCTTAGAGAGACACCAAAACTTTCTGAAATATCTCTCGATAAGACGATAGAGGAAGAGGAATATAAGAAGGAACTGGATGCTCTTCAGAAGAGACTAGGACAGCTTCATAATGAACTCTATCACAAGAAGATTCCGGTAATCATTGCCTATGAAGGCTGGGATGCAGCAGGTAAGGGCGGTAATATCAAGAGAATAGCCGGAGCGCTTGATCCAAGAGGTTACGAGGTTCATCCGATTGCTAGCCCAGAGCCAGCAGAGAAGGCAAGGCATTATCTGTGGAGATTCTGGAACAGGCTTCCAAAGGATGGGCATATAGCGATATTTGATCGTACCTGGTATGGCCGTGTTATGGTGGAACGTCTCGAGGGCTTCTGCTCTGAGAATGATTGGCAGAGAGCATATAATGAGATAAATGAATTTGAGAAAGAACTGGCAGACTGGAATGCGGTTGTCATCAAGTTCTGGGTTCAGATTGATAAAGATACTCAGCTGGCACGCTTCACAGATAGACAGAATACTCCAGAGAAACAGTGGAAGATAACAGACGAGGATTGGCGTAACAGAGAGAAATGGGATCAGTACGAAGAAGCCATCGACGAGATGCTTCAGAAGACTAATACAAAATACGCTCCTTGGTACGTGCTGGAATCAAATGACAAGAAGTATGCTAGAATCAAGGCTCTTAAGATAGTTATCAAAGCTATAGAGAAGAAGTTGGCTGAATGATTTTGAATTGATGTGATACTTCTGGATTAGAGATATCTATACGGAAGTTTTGGAGAATAGTTTTAATGAGCAAGAAGTTATATATAGAATGCAATACAGGAATAAGTGGGGACATGACAGTGGCGTCGCTTCTGGATCTAGGGGCGGATGAGGCAAAGCTAAGAAATGTTCTCGAGGGACTTAAAGAAAAGGTCGGAGGCTTCGATATCAGCATCAAGAAGGTGGAGAAGTCAGGAATAATGGCTACGGATTTTGATGTTATTCTAGACGTGGATAATCATGATCATGACATGGAATATCTGTATGGTCATGAGCATACTCATAGTCACGAACATCATCATAGTCACGAGCATCATCATGACCATGAGCATGACCATGAGCATGACCACGAACATGACCATGGATATCATCATGACCATGAGCACCATCACGATCACGACCATGGACATCACCATGACCACCATCATCACGGACATGACCACGTGCATAGAAGTCTGGGAGATGTAGTCGAAATAATAAATGCTGCAGAAATGAGTGAAGGCGCTCGCGAGCTCGCGATAAAGGTCTTTACTATAGTTGCCAAGGCGGAGTCTGCTGTACATGGAAGAAGTCTTGAAGAGGTGCATTTCCATGAGGTGGGCGCGATAGATTCAATAGTAGATATTATCGCAGCGGCTGTATGCTATGACGATATAGTATCTTCAAATGCTGTAACAGGAACTGTAATAACTAAGCTGGTGGATGGGACTGGAACTGTAAGATGTCAGCATGGCGTGCTTCCTGTTCCTGTACCTGCGGTTCTGAAGATAGCTGAGCAGACAGGTGTTCCTCTCGGTATAGAGAACCGAAAGGGAGAATATGTAACTCCGACGGGGGCGGCATTTGCGGCTGCGGTTCAGACAGATAACAGACTCCCTGAAAGCTTTAAGGTTGTGAAAACAGGACTTGGAGCTGGAAAGAGAGACCATGTTGTGCCAGGAATAGTAAGAGCTATTCTTATAGAAGATTAGGTAAGTTTTATGGATAAATTTGAAGAAATGCATTTTGCCAAGCTGGATACAGATAGAGAGGAAAGAACTGGTTTTCCAGAGGTGGTATTCTGCGAGGGAAAGCCAGATAAGTATCTGGTAGAAATATATAAGAAGCTCTATGAAAAGGATGGGTGTGTATTCGGCACCAGAGCAAGCCTCAGCCAGTATGAGAAGGTAAAGGAAGCTCTTCCAGAGGTGGAGTATGACGAGGTTTCGAGGATACTTAAGGTTGGAACTCCCAAGGAAAAAGGTTCAGAGAATGAAGCCAAAGGATATATAGCAGTGTGTACTGGTGGAACGGCAGATATTCCTGTTGCTGAGGAGGCGGCTCAAACCGCAGAATACTTCGGCGCTAGAGTTGAAAGAATATATGATGTTGGCGTAAGCGGTATACATAGAGTCCTATCTAAGAAGGATCTTTTGGTGGGAGCGGACTGCGTTATAGCGGTAGCTGGAATGGAAGGTGCTCTTGCCAGTGTTGTGGGCGGACTTGTTTCAAATCCAGTGATTGCAGTTCCTACTTCGGTAGGGTATGGCGCAAGCTTCGGTGGTATGTCTGCACTTCTTACTATGATTAATTCCTGTGCAAATGGAATAACGGTTGTAAATATTGATAATGGCTATGGAGCGGGCTACGTAGCTACTCAAATCTATCGATTAGCTAATAAATAAAAAGGGGTTTATAAATGGATAAGAATATTTTCACAAGAAACGAGAAACTAGCAGAAAAGGTTATAAAAGGTCTAGAGTCTAGAAATATGAGTGGCTACTACGCAGCTAGTAGTGAGGAGGCTCTTGCGAAGGCGCTGGAACTTATTCCAAAGGGTTCTTCCATAACTATGGGCGGATGTATGAGCGCTCGCGAGATTGGCTTAGTGGATGCTCTTAAGACTGAAGATTATAACTTTATTGATAGAGATAATTATGAGGACAAGAGAGCTGCGATGCTGATGGCCTACGATGCAGATGTATTTCTTGCAAGCGCAAATGCGATGACTGAAGATGGCGTGATCGTTAATATCGATGGAAATGCAAACCGTGTTTCGGCAATAGCTCAGGGACCAAAGAAGGTTATATTCATAGTTGGTATGAATAAGATATGTGATGATGTTGATGGCGCAATGAAGAGAGCCAGAAATGTGGCAGCTCCGATAAATGCTCAGAGATTTGATATAGATACACCTTGTAATAAGACAGGTTCCTGTATGAACTGCAAATCTCCTGATACCATATGCTGCCAGATTCTGATTACAAGATTTTCCAGACATCCAGGCCGTATTCATGTTATTCTAGTGAATGATAGTCTTGGTTACTAGAATAATAGAAATAACTAGCTAATAAAAGTTTGAGGTTTATAGATGGAGAAGAGTATTTCTAAAAAGGCTTATGCGAAGGTAAATCTAAGTCTGGATATTGTTGGAAGAAGAGAGGATGGATATCATTTAGTGAGAATGGTTATGCAGTCTCTTGATATTGCAGATGATCTAGTGTTCGAACGTTTAGATACGCCGAAGATAGAAGTTCTGTTAAATGGTAATGTTGGCGATGGCTCTGAGATGAATTCCGAGGCTACTTCGGGAGATAAGAATCTTGGAAGGGTTCCGCTAGATGAGGACAATCTGATATACAAGGTTGCAAGACTCATGCTGGAGCAACACGTATGGAAGAGACAGCCTGATGCTGGTGTAAGGATAACTCTTACAAAGAATATCCCAATTGCAGCGGGCATGGCGGGAGGCAGTAGTGATGCAGCTGCGACCTTTAGAGGTATTAATGAACTCTTTGAGGTAAGTCTTCTGGATAAGGATCTCATGGATATGGGGGTTACCTTAGGCGCGGACATTCCTTATTGCATTATGGGAGGTACGGCTCTATCAGAAGGGATAGGTGAGGAGCTGACTAGACTTCCTGAGCTTCCTGATTGTTACTTCCTCGTTGCGAAGCCTCCTATCTCAGTTTCTACAGGGGAAGCTTATGGTGGGTACGATAAACTGATCAGTGAAATCGAAGCATCAGAGGATAAGGGAAAGAAAAAAGTAAAATCTCCTGATGTAGATGGTCAGGTAGATGCCATATATTCAGGGGATCTGCAAGGTGTCGCAGATAGATTCCTGAATGTTTTGGAATATGTGACCGCCGAGAATCATCCGGAAATAAAAGAACTTGAGAGGATAATGCTGGAGGGCGGAGCGATTAATTCTATGATGAGTGGAAGTGGTCCGACAGTATTTGGAATGTATGATTCTCTTGAGGCAGCAGAAGCGTCTTACAGGAAGATAGTTGACGAGAAAAAAGCAAATCAGGTCTTTATAACCAAAGCGGTTTAATAATTTAAATAGAAGCAAAAATTAGTGGAAGGAAAATAGGGGGAATGAGCGAAGATTACAACGAGAAAATATTGGAACAGCTAAGTCAGGCTTCGAAAAATACGGAGGAATATAAGAAGAGATACAAGAAGGCAAAGAGACTTAGAGCACTGCTAGCTATCTTTATTATCATAATAGTGCTGGCGATTACATTTCTAGTGCTCTATCTAACTGGAGTGCTCGCAAATATAATGGATAGTCTGGGACTTGAGATGCCTGAAAAAAAGGCGGATGTGAAAGAAAAAAATCAGGTAACTACTGAGGCACAGGTCGACACAGCGACAATCCTGGATGCAAGTGCGACAGATGCGGAGGAAAAGGATTTTGATATCAAAATGTCTTTTGTTGGAGACTGTTGTATGGCGACTAATCTCGAGGACAGCTCCTACGGAACGCTTCTTTGGTATGAGTCAAATGCCGAGACAACTTATTTCTTCGATGGTGTTAGGAGTTATTTCGAGGAGGATGATCTGACTGTGGCAAACTGCGAAAATGTTTTCTCGGATAGCACGGTTGGGCCAAGAGATAAAGGAGAGGGAAGGAACTTCTGGTTCAGATCTCCTACATGGTTTGCAAGAGTATTTTCAGATAACAATATAGAGGCAGTTACCGTTAATAATAATCATACAAATGATTATGGACCTGAATGTTTTGAGGATACGAAGAAGGCGCTCGATGATGCTGGCGTTGACTGGGGCTTCAGAGACAAGGTTATCTATTACGAAGAAGATGGTTATAAGATAGGAGTTGTATGTGTTTCTTTCTACTACTATGAAGAGGCGGAGGGAATACTTCCATATCTTGAAATAGCTAAAGAGAATAGTGATTTCCAGATAATCTTCTTCCACGGCGGAATGGAAAATGTATATCAGCCGGAGGACTGGAAGATTCAGGCATGTCATATGCTGGTAGATAATGGAGCGGACCTGATAATTGGTTCACATCCACATGTACTTCAGAAAAGAGAAAATTATAATGGTGTAGATATAGTTTATTCCTTGGGTAATTTCTGCTTTGGTGGTAATACCGCACCTAGATCAAATCGTACTATTATATATCAGTATGATCTGAAGCTGCATAAAAGTGGCGAGGAGGTTACTCTGGTGGACAAGCAGGAAAATATGATTCCTTGTTATGTATATACGGGAGGCCAAAATAACTGGCAACCTTATCCTATCGGAGAAGAGGATCAGGCTATAGCAGATAGGATAATCAGTTTCATGAATGGGGAGCTGGATGAACCGAATTAAGGACATTATATATTAGGAGAATGGGAAGTGAATAGAGGAATATTTATCACAATGGAAGGTCCGGATGGATCTGGAAAATCTACACAGATAGAGCTTCTGAAAGAGTATTTGGAAGGCGCAGGCTACGACGTTCTTATAACAAGAGAGCCGGGTGGGAATAGAATAAGTGAAGCTATAAGAGAAATTATACTAAATAGTGAATATACAGAAATGTCACCAGTTACAGAGATGATGCTCTATGCGAGCGCAAGAGCACAGCTTATTGCAGAGGTTATCGGACCTGCTATCGAGAGTGGTAAGGCGGTTATTAGTGACAGATTTGTAGATTCCTCACTTGTATATCAGGGAATGGCCAGAGGACTTGGCGTTGAAACTGTATATGAGATAAATAAGGTGGCAATAGGAGAATATATGCCACAGCTTACAATTATGCTGGATCTTCCTGCAGAGGTGGGTATCAGTAGAAAGAAGGACCAGAAGGAACTGGACCGTATGGAACTGGAGAGTCTGGAATTTCATAAGAAGGTTGCAGCGGGTTACCGTGAAATGGCCCAGAGATTTCCAGAGAGGATAAAAAGCATAGATGCTACTTTACCAATAGAAGAAATATATGGTATTATAAAGGGTAGCGTAGAAGGACTGCTTGGTTCTAAGTAAAGCGAGGTGACTTGCTATGGATTTTAAAAATATAATAGGTCATGAGGATATAATCAGTCGTTTTCTAAGTAATATAGAAACTGATCATGTCAGCCATGCATATATAATTGCTGGAGAAGAAGGCAGTGGAAGATTCAGCCTGGCGAGTGCATTTGCAAAGGCTCTTCAGTGCGAGTCCGAAGGATCGGATTCCTGTGGAGAGTGCAAATCCTGTAAGCAGGCAGAGAGCGGAAATCATCCGGACATAATTGTTGTTGAGAAGGGTGACAATGCTATTCTTACTGTGGATACTATCCGTGAGCAGGTTGTTTCAACCATGGATATTAAGCCTTATAGTAGCAAATATAAGGTTTATATCATTAAGGATGGCGAGAAGATGAATGAGATGGCGGAGAATGCTCTGCTCAAGACCATCGAAGAGCCACCTGCATATGGAATAATTATTATAATTACTACACAGCCTGAGAAGCTTCTTCCAACTATCAGATCTAGATGTATTACTCTCAGCACTAAGCCTATCAAGGAAAAGGATATTCATGAGTATCTGGTTGAGAAGTTAGGCGTAGATGAGAATAAGGCTACATTTGCTATCGAGTATGCTCAGGGTAATCTGGGCAAGGCTATACTTCTTGCAACTAACGAGGAGTATGAAGGACTCATAAATTCAGTAATAGATCTGGAAGCAAATATTTACGATATGACTATGGATGACATTTCCGAGGCTATTCAGAAATGTACCA
>CACYQC010000052.1 GCA_902776395.1 uncultured Lachnospiraceae bacterium | reverse complement strand
TCTGATGATCTCCATGCCTTCCATATATTCCATATGATCCTTTCGGCTTGACGGATCATTTTCAAGACGATGCTTTTTTTCCAGTGCAGCAGCGGACAACTTTTCGCTGTCTACAAAAAAACTGTTTTCCATTTTTCTCACCCTCAGTTATGAAGAAATCCTGTCAGAGGATCTGATGCAGATGCTCCTCTTGTAAGAACTCTGCCCGGTTTGGCAAGATATGCCTTTCTTCCGGCTTCTACTGCAGCTCTGAATGCAGCAGCCATCATCGGCAGATCGCCTGCTGTTGCAAGCGCAGTATTTGACATTATTGCAGCCGCACCCATTTCCATTGCTTCACATGCCTGTGACGGTCGTCCTATTCCTGCGTCAACTATTACCGGCAGATCTATTTCATCTATAAGTATCTGTATAAACTCCTTAGTTGCAAGACCCTTGTTAGAACCTATCGGAGACGCAAGAGGCATTACTGCAGCTGCTCCTGCATTCACAAGCTCTCTTGCTGAATATAGATCAGGATACATATACGGAAGTACAACAAAGTCTTCCTTTGAGAGTATCTCCGTTGCCTTTATTGTTTCATTATTATCAGGCAGAAGATATTTTGAATCCCTCATTATTTCTATCTTTACAAAATTTCCGCAGCCAAGCTCTCTCGCAAGTCTTGCGATTCGTACTGCTTCCTCTGCATTTCTTGCACCGCTTGTATTAGGAAGAAGTGTAACTCCTTCAGGGATATAGTCGAGTATATTCTCATTATCCTTAGTGTTAGTTCTTCTTACTGCAAGAGTGATAAGCTCTGCTCCCGCATCACGTACTGCTGCCTCGATAAGCTTCATAGAATACTTACCTGAACCGAGAATAAAACGAGAAGTGAATTCCTTTCCTCCAATCACTAACTTATCTTCTGTCTTAATGTCTTCCATAACATTTCCTTCTTTCTTTTTAGCTTTTAATCTTATAATCATTTTTATAATCTTAGACTTTTGTAGAACACTTACACTTCTGTCTCTCCTGACAAAATCCTAAGAACCATATGTGCTTCATGCGCCGCACATACCATAACTCTGGAGGCTACAAGTCCGATGCCATCATTCACATCGCTCTTTTCATCACCGCAGAGATAAAACTTTCCAAATACCTTACGACTCTGTATAGTATTTGCACTTCCAAAGCCTGCCATCCCAGTGCCTGAAAGCATATATTTATCTGGAAAGGTTTCAAGTACAGTATTAACCAGCATCGCCTTCTGATCTGCTTTGTCAAATGCTTCGCAAATGATATCAGCCTCCCCAAGCATCTCTGGTATATTCTCTTCAGTAAGCTTAACCGTGTGAATTATAGCCTCAGTATACGGAGAGATTTCCCTTATATTCTCCAGACAACTCTCTGTCTTATACTTTCCAAGCTGACTCATTTTATACTGCTGACGATTAAGATTTGTGATATCAACCTTATCAAAATCTATCAGTATCAGCTTGCCCACGCCTGCACGAGTAAGAGCAGTTGCTATATTAGAACCCAGTCCTCCAAGTCCACATATGGCAACAGTTGCATTTAGAAATGCATTTTGTCTTTTCTCTCCATGTCTCTCCACTAATGCCGCTATCCACTCTTCTCTAGAAGGAATCATATCAGCCACCTCCCACGAAGCTTACAACTTCAACTATATCTTCGTCTTTTAAAGTAGTCGCGCTATAACTTGCCTTAGGTACTATTTCCATATTTATCTCTACTGCTATACGTTCAGTTGAAAAGCCTTGTTTTTCTAGCATTTCCATCACAGTAAGTCCAGCATAGTCATAGCTCTCACCATTCACCTTGACCATATATATTCCTCCTTATGATTAATATACTTTTTAAATAGAGTGTCGCTTGCGACACGAAAAAACAGCTGATATACCATCAGGTATATCAGCTGTTACTTCATTCACTATAAGAATTATTTCTTTGACTCTTCCCTACGTTGGCATTATCCAAATCAGGTTAACGGGTCGAAGTTTTTACTTCCTCTCAGCCAGTTCACTAGCTCCCCAATGATATTAATATCATATCCGACTTTATTAAGTTTCGTGGTTAATTCTATCCCTACCACTTTATTTTGTCAATCACTTCATTCGTCCTTCTTCTACATTAATGTTTGTTCATTTATAATTAAATGAAATTCTAGATTAAAGAAATTTGCAGCCTTACGGCAAAGCAGCATTCGTTCCATAAATATCTCAAAATATTCCCCTATTTCGCCATATCTTGTATCTATTTCAAGCTTAAGTTTTATAGAAGTATGGTCCTGATTTATCTTGAGTTTTGATGACTTAACAGAATAATTGACTCTATCATGAATATCATAGTTTCTTTTGTCCTCGTCCTGGACTCTGCTTCTTCGAACATCGGACTTATCTGCTAGAATAAGTGCTGCAGCTATATTACTAACTGGCACTCCGCTACCTTCATCATGATTTCCAATCGCTCTAATAATAGGAGCTATATCCTCCGCAGGAACCCCCATCTTATCTAATAGATAAAATGTCATCATAGCTCCCGACTGACTATGATCAACACGATTGATAACATTTCCTAAATCATGCATCCACGCTGCTGTAAGAGCAAGATCTATAGTATGATCATCAATCCCAAGTGTATCCAGAATATAACCTGTTCTATCAGCAACTACACCAATATGTGCAAAACTATGTTCAGTAAATCCCATAGCTTGCAAGGATTTATTCTGTTCCTCGATATAAACACTAATATCATGATCGTGTCTTACCCTATTGAATAATGGAAATCTTTTTTCATCATCATGTATGTTATTACTCATATTCTATATACCTTTCTTTATCATCAAACCTCTTTCATTGCACTTCTGAAATCAAACCAAACGTATTCCATTCTCTGCCAAATGAGTAAGTGTATCTTCTGATATATTACCTTTGTCCGTTAAAGTTTGAGACCTTCGGAAGTAATAGTTACTAGTATATTCCAAGCCATCAGGAACACGTTCAAAAGTATACTCTATTTGATTCGGATTAAAGATTCGATCCGGCATCATTTGTCTGACCATATCAAACGTCATCTGATTCGGATATTTCTGAAAATCCTGGAAACACCACGCATGAGCTCCACCTTCTCCTATCCTGGTTATTAAAAGCTTTTCAAAAGGATTAAGACCTCTCCAGGCGTCATTAAACCTTACGTAACGGGTTGTACCATCCTTCACTTCGAAGTCTGGTACATAGTCAGCAATATACTCTTCATAAATATTAACATATTTTTCTAGTAACTCCTTAAGTCCTAGTATTATTATACTAATTATATTAGTGTTTTGAAAAGAAATATCAAAGAATACTTTTCTTTTTGCTTAATATACGTTATTATGATGTGTGGCATTTTTATAGCCAAAAAGAATTTTTTATTATTATAGAAAAGAGGTCAGTAAACATGGATAAAGTTGTTTTAGCCTATTCAGGCGGACTTGATACAACTGCAGTAATTCCTTGGTTAAAGGAAACATATGGTTACGAAGTTATATGCTGCTGTATTGATTGCGGTCAGGGCGAGGAGCTAGATGGTCTTGAAGAGCGCGCACGTCTTTCAGGAGCTGCTAAGCTTTATATAGAGGATGTCGTTGATGATCTTTGCGAGAATTATATTATGCCATGCGTCCAGGCAGGCGCTGTATATGAGCATAAGTACCTCATGGGTACTGCTATGGCAAGACCTACTATCGCTGCTAAACTTGTAGAGATTGCTCGTAAGGAAGATGCAGTTGCTATATGTCATGGTGCTACTGGTAAAGGAAATGACCAGATAAGATTTGAGCTCGGTATTAAGGCTCTTGCTCCAGATATCAAGGTTATTGCTCCATGGAGAGATGACAGATGGCAGATGGATTCACGTCAGGCCGAGATAGATTATTGTAAGGCTCATGGTATTGATCTTCCTTTTGGAACAGATCAGTCCTACAGCCGTGACAGAAATATATGGCATATCAGTCACGAAGGACTTGAACTTGAAGATCCTGCAGAGGCACCTAATTACGATCATATGCTTGTTCTTGGAGTAACTCCTGAGAAAGCACCTGATGAAGATGTAGAACTTACAATTAACTTTGAAAAAGGTATGCCTGTATCTCTTAATGGTGAGAAAATGAAGGTTGCTGATATCATCCGCGAGCTTAATACAATCGGTGGAAAGCATGGTATTGGAATCGTTGATATCGTAGAGAACAGAGTTGTTGGAATGAAGAGCCGTGGAGTATATGAGACTCCAGGTGGAACAATTCTTATGGAAGCTCATCAGCAGCTTGAAGAGCTTGTTCTCGACCGTGACACTATCGCTCTTAAGAAGGATCTTGGAAGCAAGCTTGCAAGCATAGTATATGAAGGAAAATGGTTTACTCCTGTCCGTGAAGCTATATCCGCTTTCGTTGATGTAACTCAGCAGTATGTTACTGGTGAAGTTAAGCTTCGTCTTTACAAAGGTAATATCATCAAAGCAGGTACAACTTCTCCATATTCACTTTACAGCGAATCACTTGCATCCTTTACAACAGGTGACATGTATGATCATCATGATGCAGAAGGCTTCATCACTCTTTGGGGTCTTCCACTTAAGGTTCGTGCAATGAAGATGAATGAGCTTAAGAAAGAAAACAAGAAGTAATTTCTACTTCTACTTTTTCAAAGACAAAAATACGCCCACCGGCTTTTAGCCAGTGGGCTTGTTTTATGAGTCGAAATCGACGTTCTTTATTACTATAATAAATCTCTAATCATTTCTGCATCATAGGTAACTGAATCTAGTTTCTCAACTTCTATTCTATATAATGCATTTGCAGCTATATGCTCGGCAGCCTGTTCTATATCTCTAATACCTGATGTATCCTTAAAGATATCCATTACCGCATCTAATGCTTCTTCTGTTATTACGATTTCTTCACTACGAAGTCCAATTCTCTTTAGGACTTTAGGCATAGCAAAGCGTGTAAAGATCACTCGCTTTTCCTCCAGTGTATAATCTGGAAGTTCTATAACCGCAAATCTTGACATAAGTGGTGCACTTATATCTGCTTTGTTGTTTGCTGTCGCTATAGGATATACACCTGTTGTCGGTATATTACATTCAACGTAGTTATCTGTAAATCCTAGATTATCCAGCAATGTCAGAAGAACATCTGCAGGATTTCCATTTCCCTTACCTGATGCTGCCTTATCTAACTCATTTATAATAAATACCAGATTAGAGCTTTCTGCATTTGCAAAGGCTTCCATGATAAGTCCCGGTTTTGCATTTGCATATATACGAGAACTACCTGTTAGCTGCTCAGGATCATTTATCGAACTCATCTCAAGGGTTGTCCATGACATTTTAAGAATTTTCGCTACAGCATATGCAATCTGTGACTTACCTGTTCCCGCAGGACCTATTAGGAGTATTCCGTATGCTGGCAGTGTATGTGTACGATTTATCTGAATTATAGTTTCAATTATTCGCTGTTTTACACTTTCCAGTCCATAGAGTTCTTCATCAAGGATTCGTCTTGCCTCGACAGGATCTATCGGTTGAAAATCAGTATTCTTCCACTGAATACTGAGCATAATTGAAAGCGCTCTCTGAGCATGTCTTCTCTCTTCTGGTGTCACCTCCGAAGACTTCGCAACTGCAAGATTACGTCGGGCCCAAAGTCTAATGTTATCAGGTAGCGTACTTCCTGCACACATGAGATAATCTGTTATACTCTGAATACTTGTAAGTCGCATATCATCCGCATCTTCTATATCATCTGGATCAACAGTCTCTTCCGATGGTGCATCACTTTGAAGAAGTCGGTCAATCATAAACTGTAAGAATCCATTTTCACCAGATAGCTTTGAACCTCGTACAGCAACTCCAGTTTCGAGAATCTTATATACTGCATATCCTCTTTCAGTAGTCTGACCAGAGAGACGTACCATTATATGATTTTCACCAAGCCACTTTAGAAGATTCTCAAATCTCGCATCAATTTCAATGATATTATGAGTTGACTTCTCATCTGTGTCATATATAAAAGCTGATCCTACAGTTGGAGCCTCAAACATACCATTTGAATGATGCACAAGCTTAGAACCCCTGTCTTCAAGAATCATTATCGGATGTTCGGTGCTGGGAATTCTCTCACTAGAATAGACCAGCTTATAGCTTCTCTCAGCCTTTACTGCTTCTTTCTTCTTCTCATTAAAATCAAATACAGGCATTTAATTATTCTCCTCTCAAGGCCGTATGTTTCTAATCAAAATATCTATGTTAGTCTACCACACTGTAACCTTCTAGGCAATTATAAACCTCTCATCTTGCTTTACTATATCATTATTTATGATAAACAAAAAGCGCCTGTCACACTTATGTGTGACAAGCGCAAATATTATTCATTACTGAATTGATAGGTTTTACTAATTAGCAAACACCCTGAGCGATCATTGCTTCAACTACCTTCTTGAAGCCGGCAATGTTAGCACCTGCAACATAGTTGCCTTCCATACCGTACTCCTTAGCAGCGTCGTCGATGTTGTGATAGATACCAACCATGATACCCTTAAGCTTTGAGTCAACCTCTTCGAAGCTCCATGAAAGTCTCTCACTGTTCTGGCTCATCTCAAGTGCTGATGTAGCAACACCACCTGCGTTAGCAGCCTTACCACCAACGAAAGGTACGTTGTTTGCCTGGAAGTACTCTGTAGCTTCGATTGTTGTAGGCATGTTAGCACCTTCAGCTACATACTGAACGCCGTTAGCAACGAGCATCTTAGCATCCTCAATATCAAGCTCGTTCTGTGTAGCACATGGAAGAGCGATATCTACCTTGTACTGCCATACACCGTGCTCACCGTTCTCCTTAGCATGATACTCAGCTGAAGGACGAGCTGCAGCATACTCTGTAAGACGAGCACGCTTAACTTCCTTAACTTCCTTAAGAAGTGCTACATCGATTCCTTCTGGATCATAAATCCAACCTGTTGAATCTGAAACTGTAACAACCTTAGCTCCAAGCTGCTGAGCCTTCTCTGTAGCGTAGATAGCAACGTTACCTGAACCTGAAATAGCAACTGTCTTGCCTTCCATCTTATCGCCATGGCACTTAACCATTTCCTCTGTGAGGTAAAGAAGACCATAACCTGTAGCCTCTGTACGAGCAAGTGATCCACCATATGTAAGACCCTTACCTGTAAGAACTCCTTCATAGAGTCCCTTAATTCTCTTATACTGACCAAACATGAAACCGATTTCACGAGCACCTGTACCGATATCACCAGCAGGAACATCTTCATCAGCTCCGATATATTTTGAAAGCTCTGTCATAAAGCTCTGGCAGAACTTCATGATCTCGTTGTCTGACTTACCCTTAGGATCGAAGTCAGAACCACCCTTACCACCACCGATTGGAAGTGTTGTAAGTGAATTCTTGAAAATCTGCTCAAAACCGAGGAACTTAATAATACCAAGGTTTACTGATGGGTGAAGTCTAAGACCACCCTTGTAAGGTCCGATTGCATTGTTAAACTGAACACGGAAACCTCTGTTAACCTGTACATTACCGTTATCATCTACCCATGGAACTCTGAACATGATCTGACGATCTGGCTCTGTAATTCTCTCAAGGATAGCGAGCTTACGATACTTCTCCTCGTCCTGCTCGATAACTGGGCGAAGTGTGCTAAGCACTTCTGTTACTGCCTGAAGGAACTCAGGCTGATCTGCGTCTCTCTTCTGTACCTTCTCAAGTACCTCATCAACGTATGACATAGCGTTTTCTCCTTTTTATATAATTTTTCTTCATTGATAAATCACTTTATCCAACTAAAGCAGAATTATAAATCAAATATATATATTTGTAAATAATAAAATTAAGTTTTTTATGATTTTTATTACGTTTTTTTAGTTTTTGTCTTAAAATGTTCCTTTTATTAACTTATGTATACTCACTCGCAAAACTTATGTAAACCACTTTTGCGGTTATTCAGCCTTTTCCCATAGTACTATTCCACTTGTAAATGTATCTGTCCACGTAGCACCTGTACTTACCATCTGCGTCTGGTCTATAGAATTGATCATTATAGTTCTAGTCTTCAGCTTTCCACCCGAAGCTCCCCTAACAGATCCAGAGGAATTGATACAATAATGATTACCATCAACTACTCCAAGATACATCACTGTATGTCCATCCATATAAAGAGCTGTACCAGCTGGCACCTCGTCGAGAACTGCTCTTCTGTCACCATTTCCCAGTCCAGATAGCATAACTCTTTTACAAGGAGTCAGCTCTTGCTGATCTGTATCTCGTGGCATTATTATTCCAAAGGTTCTGTATATCGATTGTATATATCCAGAACAATCCTCAGAATTAAGAGAAGACCCCCAGCCATAAATGTCTCCTAAACATTCAAATGCAGTATTTATAATATTTCTCTCTGTAAGAGGTTGATAACCAACACTCACTCCCGAATGTTCTGGCAGCTGAGTAGCAGCCCTTCCATAGCTTCCATCAGCATTCCTTATAGGAATATATATCATGTAACTATTAAATGGCGCTCTTCCATCCTCCTCATAGGATATATCGTTTTTATCAACAAGCTCGAGTACAGTTCCCATAGTAAGAACCATCCTTGAAGTATCCGGTGTATATCTATTATCTTCGGTGAATAGCCTATCTGTTGTAACAACAACGAAGTTATCCTCCTCTGTGAACTTCCAGGCCTTGAGCCACGCTTCCTTATCTGCGCAAATGGCAATATCCTCAGACCGGATCCATCCCTCGTAGTCACGAGTCCTAACCTTATAAAAGGAATCATCCTCAGAATGTCCTATGATACAAACTGGATCATTTACCTTTGCACCCGCTAGCTGGTTGTCATCAAAATTTGCATCCGAACCATTCATCAAAGAATTAGTTGGACTTCCCTTAATATCCGTTTGTCGTACGACAATACCAAATTCTGCCTCATCCTCAGAGTAGCTTTCCAAGTCGTACATTTTACAGCCCGAAGTCTCAACAGTTTTTCTATTTAGAGCTTCTATCTGGGACTTTGTAATTAGAACCTTATCTGGGTTCTCCTGCAAATCTATCCAATATTCTGGATTACTCATTTCTTCTGTAACGCCAGGCATGTAAATAATTTTATCTTTCACTTCTTCGACATCACTATCTGCCTGGATATTATCTACGTTATCACTATCTGTTTTAGTACTTTCTATACCATCTGTTTCAGTACTATTTTCTACATCCTTGTTTGAATTATTACTATCTGCATAGTAACTATCTTCGGAGGTGCTCTCACTCTTTTTCCCATCAGATTTAGTCATATAAACAAACAAAACGATACCGGTGAATATCACCAGTATCGTTTCTATTATAAATAGTTTCTTCCATATATTAGTTTTCATACTCAGCTCCTGAATAATTTGTAACTTCAGCAGCTGTTACGAACTATATGATTTGAATCATTTCATCAAAAACGCTCTTCATATGATCATCAACCAGGCCGAAGTCCATCTCCTTATAGCTCCATGCAGCCCTTCCGATTCCATATTTATCAAAGCAGCTACATATCATACGATACCACTTCACAGTATCCTCAGGAGTAGCCAGATTAATAACTCCATATTCGCCACAATAAAGCTTGACATCACGTTCCTCAGCAACCCTGATTGCCTCTCGCATCATGTTTTCAAAATATTCTACTCCCATGACACTATCAGCATCATAAGTGTCAAACCTCTCCGCGTATCTGTTCAGATTCTGCAGTGTATACTCATCATACTTAGCATATGTAACATCAAATGGCATTCTGAAGGATGTATCCATTCCATCAACCCAGTAACCGCCTTGATGTGTGAAAACAAGTGGTTCGTAACAATGAAAATTATACACTATTTTATCATCGAATGGAACATCCAGATCCTTTAGAGCCTCTATACTATTATTGTAATATCCACCAAGTAATATCTGAATATCGGGTGCATACTTTCTGATTCTTTCGATACATTTTCTAGAAATCTTATTCCATATTTCACAGTACTCTTTATCAGTTACTTCGTTGAGCATTTCAAAGCACAGTCTATCTGACAAGTGACCATATCTCTTTGCAAACACTTCCCAAAGCTTATAGAATCTTTCCTGATAATCTTCATTTTCGAAGAATCCTGACTCCTGCTCTCCGCTATCGAAGCTGAAGCCATAAGTCTTATGAAGATCAAGAACCATATTAAGATGATACTTCTCGCACCAATCTATGGCTTTGTCGATATATGCAAAACCATCTTCTTTATAGTTACCCTCTTCATCCTCAACCAAATTATAATCGACAGGTATCCTTATATGGTCCAGTCCCCATTCACTGATTCTAGCTATATCTGATTCAGTAATGAAATTATCATATCTTTCCTTAGTATGATCGCACTGTGAGAGCCATCCACCAAGGTTTATTCCATGCATGTATCCCTCAAAAACCTTCATACAGTTTCTCCTTCTTTATTCAACAACTTCTAGTCTTACATTCTTAATGTGTATAGTTCCTGTTGAGCCCTGATTACCCATATTAAACTCAACGCGACCCTTATCATCTGTCTCGTCCTTCATATCAAACTCGAATTCATAGGTCTGCCAATCAGAAGTAAGATCAACGGATGTATCAGGGAAATATCTTATCCAGTCAACGGTTGGTGCTGTAACTGCAGCCTTCATCTGCCTATCTTCCTCAGCATATGCCTCAAAGGAGAACTTATACTTTGACCCCTGCTCCATAGGCATCTCTGTCTGAACAAGCTGGATAGAATACTCTTCAGAACCAAAATCCTCTGTAGTTATTACTATCTCGCCATCTTTAATCTCTGCAGCTCCCTTACCACCATTCAGCTGAAGGAACTTCCAATCTGTGTCATCTCCCAGGTCCTCTGCCTCAGCAAAGTCCGAATTATGAATAAAGTTACCAGTTTCATCTGCCTCTCTCATCTCGAGAACCTTTTCAGGCTTAGATACATTTTCATCGTAGCTATCCTTCTGGAACATACGAACATAGTCAACCTTCATAGCTGCTCTATCATCAAATACCGTTGTTTCATCAGGACTACCTGGCCAATCTCCACCAACAGCTACATTAAGTATTACATGGAAAGGCTGATCAAATGGCGCTGGATAAGGCTTCTCCTTTGCACCCGGCCACTTTGTAAACCAATCATTCTCTTCATAATACTGCTCGCCATCAACAAACCACTTAATAAGTCCTGGCTCCCACTCTATTGCAAATGTATGGAAGTCACTTGCAAAATCGCCCTCCTCAAGAACATATGTTCCCTGGCTCTGCTTATGTGGTTCACCGAAATACAAATCGGCGAGGAGGAAGCAAAATGAATCCTGTGAAAACTGCAGTCATCGGCTGCGGTGCGATCAGCGATATCTATCTCACCACACTTTGGCCACTGTCCATAATAGTCCTCATCCTGAGGCATCATCCAAAATGCTGGCAGGAATCCCTGTCCTTCTGGGAACTTTATTCTGGCTTCAATATAGCCATACTTTATATCATGCTTATTCTGAGTATTTACTCGGCCTGAAGCATAGGTTACCTTTCCGTCCTCACCTTCTGTCTTAACAGGCTGAATAACTAGATTACCACCCTCAACAAATGCATAATCTGCAGATGGAATATACTCCTGAAGCTCATTATTAACCCAACCGGCCTTATGCTCTTCGCGATTCCAATCATCTTCATTTAGTTCGGTACCATTGAACTCATCATGCCATACAAGATTATATCCCGCTGGAACCTCAACGGCATCCTCACTAACATCAGTTGCAGAAGTGTCTACGGCGTCCTCATCACTTGCAACCTCTGTCTCGATGTCTTCGCTATCATTCACTGACTGTACTGTATCCTTGCCACAAGCCACAAGACTACCCATCAGAATTATCATAGCGAGACTTGAAGAAATAAGTCTAAAACATTTCTTTCTCATAGTAATCCTCCCATAGAATTATTTACGTTTTCTGATACTCTAATGATATATTTTAGACGAAAATAATTATATCGAAATGATTACTTTATTGTCGTATTTATCTACCCATTTATTATGATTTTCTGTTTTCTATAACATTTAAATGTCATCTCTCAAAAACTATTCTGATTCTAGTTCCAATATCCTTACGAGAAACTATTTCAAAATGTCCATTATGCTTATCAACTATCCATTTAGCAATAGAAAGACCGAGTCCAGTTCCCTGAACCTTTCTTGTATTATCAGCTCGGTAGAATCTCTCAAACATGTGCTTAACATCCACCTCTGCCATACCTATTCCATTATCCTGAACCTGAATATAAGG
>CACYQC010000051.1:11822-14452 GCA_902776395.1 uncultured Lachnospiraceae bacterium | reverse complement strand
CTGAGAATGAGGTTCATAAGCAGCATGTCTTTACTGCGTCAGAAATAAAAGAAGCAGCTATTTTTGGCGGCTTCAGAAGCGCCAAAGTATATGGAGACAGGACACTAGAAAAGCCTCGAAAGAACTCAGAGCGAATATATCTTGTACTGAACAAATGAGACCAGTGTTAGCATTATGGAGGGGCGTATGTCAATAGTTGCAGCATTTATGGTTCCACATCCACCACTCATCGTGCCAGCTGTTGGGCGTGGGAGCGAGGAGCAGGTTAGAAAAACAATTGAATCGTATAATGAGGTTGCCGACGAGATAGCAAAGATAAAACCTGAGACGATTATCATTTCAAGTCCACACGCGACAATGTATTCCGACTATTTTCATATATCACCAGGAAGAAAGGCTTCGGGCTCTTTCGCTTCTTTTGGTGCTTCGCAGGTTAAGTTTACTGAGGAATATGATTCGGAGCTGGTGGACACGATTTCGAGAATTGCTAGCGCGGAGGCATTTCCAGCCGGCACGCTGGGAGAAAGGGAGAAGGAGTTGGACCATGGAACGATGGTGCCTCTCTTTTTTATCAGGAAGAAGTATAGCAATTTCAAAA
This sequence comes from uncultured Lachnospiraceae bacterium, assembly GCA_902776395.1. GTDB lineage: Bacteria > Bacillota > Clostridia > Lachnospirales > Lachnospiraceae > Eubacterium_Q. The sequence goes on along the minus strand of CACYQC010000051.1, from coordinate 13,854 downwards.
TCGTGAGGATTGGTCTATCTGGGTTTCCGCTGACTGATCACTATAGGCTCGGACAAATGATAAATGAAGCTGTAGAGAAGACTGGTCGAAGGGCGGTGTATGTCGCAAGCGGCGATCTCTCGCATAAGCTGCAGGACTATGGTCCGTACGGGTTCAGCCCTGAAGGCCCTGAGTATGATAAGCGGATAATGGATGTCTGCTCCAAAGGCGCCTTCGGAGAAATGTTTAACTTCGATGAAAACTTCTGCGACAAAGCTGCTGAATGCGGTCACCGTTCCTTTGTTATGATGGCGGGCGCACTCGACGGAAAAGAGCTTGAGATTCGAGAGCTTTCTCATGAGGACGTGACAGGTGTCGGCTACGGCATTTGTACATTTAAGGTGAAATGTAATTTAGACGGAACTCCTGTACTAAATGAAGAGAGGAGATTCCTCGACATATATCTAAAATCCGAAAAGGACAAAATAATCTCCAAGAGATCCGAGTCCGATATCTATGTGAAACTCGCAAGACTTTCACTCGAAACATATTTAATGAATGGAAAAACAATCTCAGTAGAGGAGGGACTTCACGAGCTGTCCCTTAACGGCGAAGTGGACAGCGACTCGGCTGATGTTACGCGACTCAAGTCTGAGAGGGCGGGAGCATTTGTCTCTATTCACGAGCACGGAATGCTGAGAGGTTGTATTGGGACGATTCTTCCTGTTCAAAGCAGCCTCGCTGAAGAGATAATAGAAAATGCCATCAGCGCGTCAACTCGTGACCCTAGGTTTGATCCGATTACGACGTCAGAGATTCCTTACTTAGATATTAACGTTGATGTTCTTTCCGAACCTGAGCCAATACATTCAAGAGACGAGCTAGACGTTAAAAGGTATGGTGTCATCGTAAGCTGCGGCTCGAGAAGGGGGCTCCTTTTGCCTGACCTTGAGGGAGTTGATACAGTAGACGAACAGGTGTCGATCGCAATGAAAAAGGGCGGAATCAGGGAATCGGATGACTATCAGCTCGAGAGATTTGAGGTTGTGAGACACGTTTGATAATATTTAGTGGAGAACACTATGGCGAAATGTGATGTATGTTTCAGACATTGTGATATAGTAGAAGGTGGCAGAGGATTTTGCGGTGTGAGAAGCTGTAAGGATGGTCAGATTATGTCAACCAATTACGGCAAGATTACATCAATGGCTCTGGACCCTATTGAGAAGAAGCCGCTTAGTAGGTTTCATCCTGGAAGTTATATACTTTCTATTGGAAGCTACGGGTGCAACCTGCGCTGCCCATTTTGCCAGAATGACGATATATCGTGGTCGGATAGAGCTTATCTATTTGAAGAAGAGGCTGAGGTTTGGACGCCGGAAGATGTTGCGCGTGCTGCCGCATATTATAAGGGCGAAGGAAATATCGGTGTGGCATTTACTTATAACGAGCCACTTATCGGTTATGAATTCCTTCGCGACACGGCTAGGCTCGTTCATGAAAGAGGCATGTTAAATGTGCTTGTGACGAACGGAACGGCGAGCCTATCTGTTCTCGAAGAATTGAGACCTCATATTGACGCGATGAATATCGATCTGAAGGGGTTTACAGAAAATTATTATAGTAATGTACTAGGTGGGAATCTCCAAATGGTGAAGGAATTCATCGAGACCGCCGCTCAGTTCTGCCATGTGGAACTAACAACGCTGATAGTCCCTGGCGAGAACGATACGGAAGAGGAGATGCGAGCGATTAGCGAGTACATATCCCAGCTTAAGGATAAGAATGGAAATGTCATCGGTCACGACATCCCTCTTCATATCTCAAGATTCTTCCCGCGTTTCAAGATGACTGACCGAAATCCAACTGACGTAAAGTTAGTCTATCATTTAGCTGACATCGCCCGCGAGAAGCTAAACTACGTATATGAAGGAAACTGTTGAGACCACCAGGGACAACTTTATGACAATATGTGAAAGGATGAAATTATGGAAGCAAGTGGAGTGATGAGTATTGTTGCTATAGTATCAGCATTAGTTGGAGTTGTAGCGAT
>CACYQC010000051.1:0-11810 GCA_902776395.1 uncultured Lachnospiraceae bacterium | reverse complement strand
AGTGGTTATAGGTATTTTTAGTATGCTATTTGCTATTTGCCTGTTCTTTGTGACTATGATCTTTGGTATTCTGAAGCTAACTGTTGGTGATGAAATGTCTTCCGAAGAGGTTACGACCTTCAACAGTAATATTGAAAAGGCTCTTGAATCAAATGACCCAGATGAACTGTCAGACCTTTTTGCTAAAAAGAGTATCAAGGGGGATCCTCTAACAAATCACGATGCAGAGCAAATGTTCGAAAGCCTTGGAAGTGATGTTAAAGATGTTAAGATAAGAACAAATTCTTTCCATGTCACAAATGGAGATTCTTTTGCAGGCGTTGTTATAAAACCAGAGGAAAAATCTGACGGAGATTACCTAATTGAAGTTGAGTATACCTATAAATATTGGAACGAAGACTGTGTTGGAATCCAGTATATTAAGGTTAAAAGAGATGGTAAAATGGTTTATGAAGCTGGTACCTTCCCTTACGAAGGAGACTAAATTTAACAGTAAAATATAACGAAATACTATATTGAGGTAGTTACTATGAGGGGTAGAAATCAAAAATTAAAACTATTATATCTAGCAAAAATAATGCAGGAGCAGACCGATGATACACACGGTCTCTCTATGTCTCAGATTATTGCCGAACTTGCCAAGTACGACATAGAGGCTCAGCGAAAAAGTATATATGATGACCTGGCGGCACTGGACGACTTTGGAATAGAAATCGTTAAGGAACAAGAGGGCTTCAGAACTTTTTATCGTTGCGGAAGCAGAGACTTCGAGATAGCAGAGCTTAAAATCTTGGTGGATGCTATTCAGTCCTCGAAGTTCATAACGGAGAAGAAGACTAAGGAGCTTATTTCGAAGCTTGAGAAAAATGTATCTACCTACGATAGCAAGCTGCTGAATCGTGAAGTCAAGGTGGTTGGCCGTGTCAAAAGCATGAACGAGAGCATCTACTATACAATCGATTCAATTCATACAGCAATGGGTGATAACAAAGCTATCAAGTTTAAGTATTTCAGCTGGAATGTAAAAGGCGAAGAGGAATTCCGCCGTGGAGGTGCCTACTATGAGGTTAGTCCTTGGGCGCTCCACTTCGATGATGAGAGATATTATCTGATAGCCTATGATCATGAGAGAAAAGAGATTCGTCACTACCGAGTAGATAAAATGAGAGATGTTTCAGTGGTTGACATAAAACGACAAGGTAAGACTGTCTTCGATAAACAGGATAGAGCAAAGTACAACGAACAATATTTCCGTATGTATGGCGGCGAAGTAGAAACTGTAACTCTCAAGTGTGAAAATGCTATGGCAAATGTAATCATAGATCAGTTTGGAAGAGATGTTAAATTTATGAAAGCGGATGATGATCATTTTATTGTACGAGTAAGCGTAGCAGTAAGTAGCCAGTTCCTCTCATGGATTATCGCACTTGAAGGCAAAGTGAAGATAATCAGTCCTGATAATGTAAAAGACGCAATGAAGAGTCTCATTTCACTTAGCTTTACCGAGTAATGTAATCTTATTTTTTGTTGCTCTTTTGTTGCACATGAAGTTATATACTCCATCTTGTAGTAACAAAGAAGTAAAAAAATATTAAAGAAAAGAGACGAAGAAAAATGAAAAAGAAGAGCGTAGTTGTTTTGTCGATGATTTTAGGTTTGTCACTTGTTACAGGTTGTGGTGCTAAGGAAGAAACTACAACAGAGGCAGAGGTTACTACAGAGGTAGTTACCGAAGCAGAAGTAGAAGAAGAGGAAGTAACAGAAGCAACAGAAGTTGATGCTTCAAGCTCAGATGCCGAGTGGGCATATGGTGAGTATACTTACACAGGCGACGATATGATCGAGAGCGCAATCACATTCTTTATCTGTGATGAGCTTGCAAAGGGTTATGACGCTGCAGATGTTGGACTTCCAGTCGTGCTCGAAGTAAGCCGCGATGAGTCTGATCCAGATGATATCAAGGTTTGGGGTGAGTTCGAATATTTCACATATAATCTTGTAGGCGACACACTTGAGACACAGGCGGGTGGTTCTTATCCAGGCTGCATGCACATCAAGACAACGGACGCTGGTATAGGATATGTAGTTGATCACTTTGATCCAGTTGCTGACGGAAGTGATTTCGATGCATCTGCAAAGGAAATCTTCGGTGATAAGTACGATGCTTTCATGGAGATTTACAGCAACGACGATCTTAAGAATGAGAAGAGAAAAGACTTTATAGAAGAGTATGTTTTCTCACATAGTGTTCCTGCAACAAAGTATCAGGACTATGGATGGGATCCAGTAGAGCTAAATGTATCTGCAGGCGATCCTGCCGATGACGATGTAGTATACATGGGTGGTCTATATGCATCTGACGAAGTATGTGATACAAATATTGCACTGTTCAAGTCAGCTGGTCACCCGGTTGCAGTCATTACAGAAGGCGATAACATCTACTATGGTGAGTTCGAAGAAGAAGAGTCAACCCTCAAGGATGGTTCCTATGTAACAATGATTACAGTTGAGGGTAAGACTTATGGATATCGTTTTGATCAGGATGATAATGGTGAGTTCGGCTCAACAGGAGTTATCGTAGATCAGGATGGAAATGAGCATTTCGCTAAGTGGCTCGATGAAAGCGTAGCCATGGAAATGAAGGCAGAGACAGAATAATCCTATTTCTGTTTGGAGAGAGGTATATTATATATACAAAAATAAGTCAATGAACAATAGTTCATTGACTTATTTACGTTATAGCAACTTTTAAATTAACTAATCGACTCGATAAATCTCTTGAAGGCCTCTTTACCTTCAGCATTTCTCTTGAAGACTCCAGCATCCTCAAGAACCCCAGAGAATACGAAACCTATCTCATCCTGAATTATTTTATGTAAACCATCTGTCAAAGAGCCGCCTTCCATCGAAGCACCGCCTTCCGTTGAAGCACCGCCCTCCATCTCATTAGCAAGAGCCTTAATATGTTTGCCAGCATCATCCGTCCATTTATCAACTCTATACCCATATTTAGGAAGAAAGCTTGCGGCCCACTCCGCATGGCTTTGCAGAGCCTCGTCCTCATATAAATCTTTTCCTTCTTTGATAGCTTCCTCAAGAAGTGCCATTTCCTTTTTAAGTCTTGCAGGTAGAACAGCAAGTCCCATAACCTCGATCAGGCCGATATTTTCTTTCTTGATATGGTGATACTGGGCATGTGGATGATAAACCCCGAGAGGGTGCTCGTCCGTTGTGATGTTGTTTCTCAGAACAAGATCGAGTTCGTACACATCGCAAGCCTCATCCAGTTTATTATTTGTATCCCCAGCCTTCCTCATCCTAGCGATAGGTGTGATAGTATTATGTGGAACGCCATCAGTTTCAGCGAAGATAAATGCTCCCTCGTCAGTATAACCTCTCCAGTTAGTAAGTATCTTATCTGCAAGCTCAACGATTCTGTCGATATCTTTTCCCTGCAGACGAATCGTCGACATTGGCCATTTGATTATTCCGCTATGGATATCCTCATAACCTGGAATTACGAAGCTATCCTCATAAGGCGCTCTGACCATAGCGAATTCATATCCTCCGCCCTGGAAGTGGTCATGAGATAGGATAGAACCACCAACAATAGGAAGGTCAGCATTTGAACCTGCAGTATAGTGAGGGAACAGCTCTACAAAACTTAGTAGCTTCTTCATGGTTGACCTATTGATAGCCATAGGAATGTGCTTCTCATTGAAAATAATACAATGCTCATTGTAATAAACATATGGGCTATATTGCAGATAATAATTATCTCCATCCAGAGTGATTGGTATTATTCTATGATTCTGTCTGGCGGGGTGAGAAAAATGCCCCGCATAGCCTTCATTTTCCATGCATAGAAGACAAGCTGGATAGCCGGATTTTTTAGCCTTACCAGCAGCTGCTATATCACGTGGATCCTTCTCTGGTTTGGATAGATTGATAGTAATATCTATTTCTCCAAATTCCGTAGAAGTAGTCCATTTCTCATCCTTTGCTATACGGTCTGTCCTTATATAGTTTGTTGCCTTACTGAAGTCGTAGTAGAAGTCCGTTGCCTTCTTGGCACCGTCCTCGCCGCTTTCATAAAGCTCCTGAAACTTTCTTCTGACAGTAGAAGGTGGAGGAGTGAGAAGCCCCATTATAGCTGTGTCATATAGGTCTTTATAAGTTATAGTATCGTTTTCGAGGAGCCCTGCTTGAACAGCATAATCCGTCATATCCTCTAGAATAAAATGCAAATCTCTAGCAGACTGATCCAGAGAATTCTCTATATATTCATCTAGTTTAAAAAATTCCAGCAATCTATTTATTGTATAGACCTTATCGTCCTCAGACACAAGCCCGCTTTTGATTCCATAACTGACTAACTCATTTATAAGTTGGTTTATATTTGTCATATATGCATCCTCTTTTAATATATATATTTATAGTAAAACAAATACCTAATTATATAACACGAATTCCACCATACTTCCTAATCTTCAGCACACTACAAGCACCGTCCCCGAATACGTTATCGAGCGCTGCCTTATATTCAGCGACCTTCTCATTCTTAACAAAGGCCTGTATAGTTCCTGCAAATCCACCACCGTGTACTCTTGAAACACCACCATCTGCCCCCAGCACCTTCTCGCTGATGCATAGTGCAATCGATACATTCTGGTGCTGTACATCGTGACTAGTATAAACATTCTGCAGGAATTTGTAGGAGGAATCTCCCGAAGCCTTTACATTCGATAGGAAAGAAGAGAAGTCGCCAGACTTTAGTGCAGCTACCTCGTTTTCTACACGTTTATTTTCTTCGTAGAAATGTATAGCTCGAAGAACGCTTCTGTCACCCAGCTTTTCGCGAAGCTCAGGGATGTGAGAAATCACGTCCTCTTCAGAAACCTCTATCAGAACCTCCTTACCAAAGTATGCCGCAACCGCCTTCATTTCAGCAGGAACAGCAGCGTAGTCAGGAGTCAGATCTGCGTGGCTTCCCTTCGTATCCGTGATACATAGAGAATAACCAACAGCATCCAGATCCGCCAAAATTGGATCAATAACAGGATTCTTAGGATCCCTAAAATCGATATGACATAGACTTCCAACAGAACATGCCATCTGGTCCATCAGTCCACAAGGTTTTCCGAAATATGCGCTCTCAGCATACTGGCCGATGATGGCAATCTCGACCGCATCCACCTTCATATCGTTGTAGAGTCCCGAGATAATATTTCCAATAATTGTCTCAAAAGCGGCAGAAGAAGAGAGTCCGGACCCTCCCAAAACATCACTCGTTATATAGGCATTAAAACCGCCAATCGTGTAACCTCTATCCCTAAAGCTTGCAAGAACGCCCTTGATTAGAGCTAGGGTAGTTCCTTCCTCGTCCGCCTTCTTGGCTATATCATCTAAAGAAATAGTAATCATATCGTAGCCTTCAGATTTGACCTTTACAGTAGAGGAAGTATTTGTAGAAACGATAGCTATCGCATCATCATTAATGGAAGCGGCAAGAACCTGTCCATGCTGGTGATCAGTATGATTTCCGCCAACTTCGGTACGACCGGGAGCACTGTATATTTCAACGTCTGAATCCCCACCAAATATTTCGGTGAATTTACCGATAGCATCTATGTATCTAGTTCTTTGATAATCTAACTTAGAAGCATCCAGATATATATCAGAGAGTCGCGCATCCAGCTTTCCCTCCCTAATATACTGAATCAGTTCATTCGTTTTCATTAAGATTAGTATCTCCTTCTCATCCAGTAAATATTTCCCCTTTAATGAACCCCAAGGAGATATTTGTATTATAACATTTTGTGCTCCATTTGTTACATAAAATATGATATTATGAAGGATATTATTTGCAGAATCTTTTCTGCATAAAATGAATTGATTTAAAGAGTATCGGGAGTTCAAATGATATTACGTGCATTTCAAAGATTAATTAACAGATTCACCTATAAGAAGGAAGAGAAGGCCTTCGGAGATATCATAAGGTTCGGCTACCTCACGGATGATCAGCTCCCGGAGGACCTAAAGAAGATAAATGAGGCACCAGACGGAACGGAGCCAAGGCTCGTCGTCCATAACCTCGATACAGACGAAAAGCAAGAAATGCCATATAAGCTGAATCATGTATATGAGATAGAAAGTCCGAAGCTTTACTTTGTTATATGTGTTAATTCCAAGGGACATAGATATATCCTCGTAGATAGGGACGTAAAGACTGCGGAAATAGAAGCGATGTCCTTTGACTGGGACAACATATCCATTAAGGAGCTTGAAGTAAATGACAAGAAGGTCACCGTAGTAATCGAGCTTGTGACCCAATAAGTTACTTCGAAAAAAGTATAAATAAAGAAAAAAAGTATTGAAAATATTATCATAGATAGAAGGGTAAAAATGACAGACAGAAGAGTAGAAAAACCAATAACAAAAGCAAGACTTAATCTCTTGAATCTGGGAAGTATATTCCTGATCATCTTCATGCTTTCAGTTTTCGTCTTATCAATTGGACTCATAGTCCTTCTTATCAAAGACGGAATAAAGGAAGTCTTTAGGAATTACTGGTCCTGGTTGATAGCTATAATTATCATAGAAAATATTATATTCTGGCTAGGAATCATACTAGTTTACATAACTTCAACGCAACTAGGAATTAAAATGCGAATTCTTGGAATCATTTGCGGAATGATGCCAATAGCCAACCTGATTGTCCTAGTGCTTATCATAACGATAGCTACGAGTGAATATCAGTTTGAGAAAGCAAAGCTTAGACTTGATCAAAGCAGAATAAATGAACAGGTCTGCAAGACTAAGTATCCTTTACTTATGGTTCACGGTGTATTCTTTAGAGATTATAAATATTTCAATTATTGGGGAAGAGTACCAGATGAGCTTATCAAAAATGGCGCGACTATCTATTACGGAAATCATCAGTCAGCCGCCTCAGTAGAGAATAGTTCCAAGGAGTTAGCCGCTAGAATAAGAGAGATAGTTGAAACTACAGGTTGCGGTAAGTTGAATATAATAGCTCATTCTAAGGGCGGTTTGGATGTTAAGACAGCAGTAGCTATGCAGGGAGTTTCTGATTATGTTGCTTCGATAACAACAATAAATACCCCTCACCTTGGATGTGAATTCGCAGAATATCTGCTAAACAAGGCCCCAGAGGGACTAAAGGAAAAGGTTGCTGGTGCATACAATGCGGCGCTTCGTAAGGTGGGGGATAAGAATCCCGACTTTATAGCTGCGGTTACTGATCTGACAGCCTTTCGCTGCAAGCAGATATGGGGAGCTCTTTCAACCTTTGATTACGCCGCACATGGTGTATATACACAGAGTGTAGGCTCTTGTATGAAGCATGCGACCAGCGGTGCATTTCCTTTAAATATGAGTTATCTATTTGTAGGTAGATTCGACGGACCAAACGATGGCCTTGTAGGAGAACCATCTTTCCGTTGGGGTAAGAATTATACCTATATTGAGAATAAGAAGAATAGAGGTATATCCCACGGAGACATGATCGATCTGAATCGAGAGAATATTTCCGGTTTTGATGTACGTGAATTTTATGTAAACCTAGTTAGCGACCTCAAAACCAGAGGTTTATAATTTACAAAAGAGCCCGCAGCTTAGGGAGTATTTAACTTCTTAAGTACTGCGGGCTTTAAGATTATGTCGTATTTATTTACTTTCAGCTAATTTCCTAGCCGTATATCTAGAAACATTAAAATGTCTAAGTGACAAATCATTATAGTTTCTTTTGTTCTTTGCAAAGTATTCTTCTCTGAATTTCTCAGGACACAGCTCGCTCATGGCTGGAGCCGCATCAGTAGACATATTGTTAACGAGATAGAAGTAGTCAACTAATTCCTTATCAGTATCTGTTGAATCTGCAAGTGCAGTTAGGTTATATCTCGCAATGATATTATCTGTATGTGAGAAGCTAAGTGCCATATAGAAGATGCTGACAATAATAACTCCGTATCTAAAGAGCGGGAAGCCTGACTTATATATCGAAACAATTATTCCCACAAGTAGGAAGCTCAGTACTGCAAGAGTCCATAGAACAAGTATTCTATCAAAGGACAAATTGTAGCTATCTATATACATCAACATTCTGAGTCCACTTGAAGCAATCATTATATATGTACAAAGAGAAATCAGTGTCATAAGAAGCTTCAGCATCATATGCTCTCTATAATAATCCTTAACGAATATCACAATGATTACATTTATGATACATACAGTAAGTAGCTGGAAGAAGCCTTCCCTTGCGTATTCAGCATAGGTGTAGCCGTCCGGCAACGCCATACCTCCCCAGAATAAGAAGATAATCTGAATCAGTGAAAATGCCATATAGATAACTCCGATGATGGAAAGGACCGTGATAGCAACTACAGGTTCGAAGTTATTGTGGCTAACTACTTCTTCCTTGATCTTTTTCTTAGCGAAGAATCTCATTATACAGAAAGAAGCAAAGTAGCTGATGATAAATGTCATTATCACACCAAAGATAGTGACGCCATCCACCTTAATAGAAAGGTAATCAGTGATCAGGGTCTTAAATACAACATCAGCATTTACCAGGAGAGCGAGGATGATTGTAACAAGTGGAACTGCAATAACTAGTCCCAGAATAACTGATCCCAGAATACCATTTCTACTAGATGGCCCCTGTGCGTTAGTCGTCTGACTGTGCTCCTTCATAGCACGTTTATCTTTTATATAATCATCTAGACATCCAAGAGAACCAAAGGAGGATTCAAGGATGGCTAATGTAGTTTTTGGAAGATTCCATTTCGAATCATCATAGACATTATGTAGTAAGAATACAAAGGTAAGTAGTAAAATGCCTATACAGTTAAAAAATATGAAAAAGGAATTACCGGTCAGCATATTCGATATGGAGAGACCGATTATTATAATTCCATAGAAATAGCTGGATTTCTTGATCTTATATCCATAGAAGTTCAGCATATAACAGATATATACCAGGGTACCTATAGCAAAAAGTGGCATGGTCACTCCGGATGGGTTGTTATATAAGCAAAATGTAAAGAAGAGCGCATAAGCAAAGGTTAGCTTGAAGAGCTTGCTTCCGATCTTAGCTCTTTCTTTAGTCTGCTCAGGAGTTTCTTTGGCAACCATGCCCCAGTAGCCCATTTGGGCATTTCCAGGACCTGGCATAAAACCTTGCTGAGCAGTATTTCCAGGTGCTGCCATATTGTTAGGGCGATATACACTGCCATTAGTTACATTATTTGATTCATTCATTTTAGATACCTCCATATTTGGATACCCGTATATTACAAAATGATTATGATTCAAATCGTCATCAAGGATGTAGCAAATTTCCATCTAAAAAACATCATTTATTTATGCTATAATCTGCATATGTTGTTGTTAAGAAGACAGCGCAGGAACATGAAAAGTCTAAAGGAGCAATGAAGCCTTAATGAGAAAAATACTAATAACAAATGATGATGGAATCGAAGCTAGTGGACTTAGACGTCTTGTTGATGCTGTCAGGGACTTAGGAGAGATATGGATAGTTGCACCTGATGGTGAGAGAAGTACATCATCTCATGCGATAACGCTTCATGGTTCGATAGATATATATCCGTATGATTATGGAATAGAAGGTGTAAATGCCTTTACCTGCAGTGGTACCCCAGGGGACTGTGTAAGAGTTGGAAGCTTAAGTGTAATGCCATATAAGCCGGATGTTGTTCTCTCAGGTGTAAATAATGGCTACAATACAGCGACGGATATACAGTATTCCGGTACTTGTGGAGCTGCCTTCGAGGCGTCTTTTCAGGGCTTTATAGGAATCGCTCTATCTGAGGGACAGGGCGGAGTACACGAGGTGACGGATAAATACTTAAGAGAGATAGTTAAAGAACTGATAGATAAGAAACTGGAATTTGGCGAGATATGGAATGTTAATTTCCCGAATTGCAGTTTATCAGACTTTAAGGAAATACGTCGGGATAGAAAGATATCGAAGAGTATGTTTTTCGTAGACCGCTATCAGAAGACGGCCAGTCTAGATAATGGCGGAGCAAGATACGTGATAAATGGCCGGTATCAGGAGAAAGCCGAGGAAGGCACTGATATTCAGGCACTTATAGATAACTCTATATCTATTTCAATAGTTAATAATGTTGGCATTTAACTGCAAAATGGATTATATTTATATCAAGACTATATAAAGGAATGATCTAAACATGTTAAATATTGTTTTGTTAGAACCAGAAATGCCTGCAAATACTGGTAACATTGGGCGAACCTGCGTAATAACAGGTTCGTCTCTTCATTTAATAGAACCTTTGGGTTTTAGGATAAATGAGAAACAGCTGAAGCGTGCGGGCCTAGACTATTGGCCAAGGCTGGATGTACATATATATGCAAATGTAGAAGAGTTCTATGAGAGTATAGGCCCTGATGCGAGAGTTTTTTATGCTACAACAAAGGGGAAGAACAGGCACTCAGATGTGGAGTATAGGGACGGCGACTATATAATGTTTGGTAAAGAGAGTGCTGGTATACCGGAGGAGATTCTAGTAGAGCATCCGGATACCTGTATACGTATACCAATGCTTCCAGAGGAGCGGTCCCTCAATCTTGCGAACTCTGTTGCAATAGTAACTTACGAGGCGCTGAGACAGATGGATTACCCCGGACTAGAGACAGAGGGGGACTTACATAGACTGGAATGGTAGGCTTAGAAAAAAATATAAGTTGTTAAATTAATTGATAATGAACAGGAGAGTATATGAGAATACTACTTGTAGAAGATGAAGAATCTCTTGCTGAACTTGTGGCACAGAGACTGAAGAAGGAAAGATATACTGTTGATGTTAGAAATGATGGAGAATCAGGGCTCTTTGATGCACTTACAGGAATCTATGATCTGATACTCCTGGATATCATGCTGCCTAAGAAGGATGGCATCGAAATACTGAGGGAGATAAGAGCTGAAGGGATTAACTCAAAAGTTATTATGTTAACTGCTAAAGGAGAGCTCGAGGATAAGCTTAAGGGCTTCAGTGAGGGTGCAAATGATTATGTTCCGAAGCCTTTCCATATTGATGAGCTCGTGGCACGAATCAATGCTCAGCTTAGAGTTGAGACAGTTGTAAAGGACGAACTGCAGTTTGGAAATATTGTTCTCGATTATAGTACTCCAGCGGTAGTGAACAAAGAAACTGAGGAAAGCATCAAGATAAATAATAAAGAATTTCAGCTACTGGAGTATTTAATGATGAATCCGAATCAGGTGCTCTCTAAGGAAATGATATTCGACCGAGTATGGGGAATGGATAGTGACACACTATCTAATAATCTTGAAGCGTATCTATCCTTTGTTAGAAAGAAGCTTAAGATAGTGGATGCGGATATAACTATTAAGTCACTTAGAAATATGGGTTATAAGATGGAGATGTTAAATGAAGGAACTAAATAAGAAGGTTTTCCTGATACTCTTCGGGATGCTTACAGTTATTCTTATAGTAAGCCTTGTTATAGTGAATATTATTGGTTACAGAAGAGAATATGAGAGTATATCTCGTAATCTAAGAGTAATGGATGACCGTGGTATGTTCGGTGGAGCGGCACCTCCCGATAGCGAAGGAGATATGAATTTCCAGAATGGTAACCAGGAGCCTAAGAAAGGTGATTTCTCTGAAGAAACCACAGAAGAAGATTCGAAAGAATCGGATGAGGCTCCAGATATTGAAAACATGATGTTCATGGATCACGAGGTTTATACTGTAGAGCTAGCTGGTGGAGCGGTCAATAGA
>CACYQC010000050.1 GCA_902776395.1 uncultured Lachnospiraceae bacterium | reverse complement strand
GGAGTGCTGGCATACATAGGTAGAACTGTGATTCGTCCTTTTAACAAAATGTCGGATATGACGGTGAGCCTTGCGAAGGGTAACCTGTCTACTCCTGTAAAGGAAGAAAAGAGTCGATTCTTCGGCAAGTTCCTTTGGGGAGTTGATATGCTCCGAGAGAATCTAGAAAGCTCCAAGACAAAGAATCTCGAATATCAGAAGGAGAAGAAGACGATGCTTCTATCTCTTTCACATGATATCAAGACTCCGCTATCTGCTATACAGCTTTATACCAAGGCTATGCAGGAAGGTCTCTATGAGACGGAGAAAAAGAGGCAGGAGGCTCTAAGTGGAATCCTTTCCAAGACTGAGGAAATCAAGTCCTATGTAGATGAGATACATAGAGTGTCCCGAGAAGAGTTCATGGAATTTGATGTGAATCCGAGCGAAGTATATATGTCTGAGGTCATGAATAATATCGAAGTATATTATAATGACAAGCTTAGTGTACTGCATACCAAGTTTATAATGGATGAATATGAAGACTGTATACTTTCGGCGGATAAAGATAGACTTATTGAAGTTATTCAGAATCTGATGGAAAATTCCATTAAGTATGGTGATGGAAAAGAAATCCAAATAAGCTTCAGCGAGGAAGAAGATTGCAAGTTGATAACGGTTTCGAACTCTGGCTGTAGTTTAGATGAGAAGGAACTGGCGAATCTCTTTGATTCCTTTTATAGAGGATCGAACACAGACGACATTCAAGGAAATGGACTGGGGCTGTATATAGTAAAACAGTTGATGAAGAGAATGGACGGAGATGCATTTGCGGAGATAGAAGATGGAAGATTCAAAGTTACCGCAGTAGTTAGGAAAGTGTGAGTATATAGGGACGGTTCTTATTTACTCATTTTCGTAAGAGAAAGAGGAACTAGGGTGAGCAAAATGGGACGGTTCTGATTTACTCGTTCTCATAAGAGATGAGTAAATCAAAACCGTCCCTATTTTTGCTCGCCCATTATGAGTAAATAAGAACCGTCCCTATATACTCACTTTTTATCGTTTAATGATTATTTAATAATTGACTTGTTATTATTCAGCCATAAGATGAAAAATAACAAGAAAGGAAAAAAGGAAATGTTTTTCAAGATATTAAAAAAAGATCTAAAGAGAAATAAGACGATGAATGTCATCCTCTTCCTCTTTATCATACTGGCGTCAATCTTTGTGGCCAGCGGTCTGAATAATCTGGTGTCGGTATTAAATGGTACAGATTATTATTTGGATAAGGCGGGAGTCGGTGATTACAACCTGGTCATTGCTGGAAATGATAAGAAAGAAGTAGAGGATGCATTTAAGAATTCAGAAGCTATAACGAGCTATAAGATGGATAAGGTACTTTTCTTAGCTGATGGCGTTATAGACAGTAAGGGAAATATGATTGAAACAGATAACAATGTTATTGTTCAATCTTTTGAGAATTCATCGCTTAAGATGTTTGATGCTTCAAATGAAGAGGTTAACAGTGTAAAAAAAGGACATATTTATATCACTAGAGACTATATGTCAAGATATGATATAGAGATAGGTGATGAGATAACTCTGAAGTTTAAAGATGCTGAACGAAAGCTTGTAGTAGATGGAAAGCTTAAGGATGCGTTCCTGGGATCTACATTTATGGGAAATGACAGATTTCTTATAAATCAGGAAGATCTTGATTACATTTATGATAACGTGGATACAGAACATTATGAAGGTTTTATAGTTTATGCCGATACAAATGATATAGCAAAGGCTAAGTCGGATACAGGTGAAATCGAAGGCATAATGTTCCAGGCCCCAAAGAGCACAATACTTATGACATATGTTCTCGACCTGATAGTTGCCTTCGTAGTAATGATACTTAGTGTATGTCTCGTTATAGTTTCTTTCGTAATACTTAAGTTTTCCATTGGTTTTACGATTCAGGATGATTTCCGTGAGATCGGTGTCATGAAGGCTATAGGTATTAGAAATAGGAAGATAAGAAGTCTCTATATGACAAAATACACAGGAATTGCATTGGCAGGTTCGGTGATCGGATGCATTATAAGTTATCCATTTGCAGAAATGCTTATGAAGAGTGTAACTGAAAATATGGTGCTGGGTAATTCCTATGGTAAGCTACTAAACATTGTTGGATCCATTCTGGTATTTGGAGTTATTATCGGACTTGCATATCTGTCTACAGCAAGAATCAAGAAGGCTACTCCGGTTGATGCCATCAGAAATGGTGAAACAGGTGAGAGGTTTAAAAAGAAGAAAGGTTACAGAATTAGTAAGAGCCATGCGAAGAATACTCTTTACCTGGCGTGGAACGACATAGTAAGCAGTCCGAAGAGGTTCCTAAATATAATCATTTCCTTTGGAATATGTTCACTCTTCCTGCTTGTTTTGGCCAACACAACGGCCACTATGGATAGCAATGCATTTATAGATACATTTGGTACAAGATCAGACCTCTATGTTGATAAGATAGGAGAAAATGCAATCGACTATTCAAGCTTTACAGATGAAAAGAAAATAGATATTGATACTTTCATGTATAGAGAAGATGGTAAGGAACTATATGGTAAATTCCTGAAAACAGTTGAGGATAAACTGAAGGAAGAAGGCATGCCGGCACATGCTTTTACGGAATGCATATATCAATATAAAATTATTTATAATGGAGATAGCTATAATTACCGTATGCAGCAGACGGTGGGAAATGCCGACGAAAAAATGAAAACACTTGAAGGCGAAGTTCCAACTAATAAAAATGAGATAGCTGTTGGTAAAGCAATGGCAGATAATCTCGGAATCAAAATTGGTGATACCCTTGAGATAGATTTTGGTAGCTGTAAGGAAAAATGTACCGTAACCG
The DNA here is from genome assembly GCA_902776395.1 of uncultured Lachnospiraceae bacterium. Classification (GTDB taxonomy): domain Bacteria; phylum Bacillota; class Clostridia; order Lachnospirales; family Lachnospiraceae; genus Eubacterium_Q. The sequence continues at coordinate 11,594 of CACYQC010000050.1, read as the reverse complement.
GAATAGTTCAGTCTATGAACAATATGGGAGATATCTTATTTCTTCATAAGGATGCTCCTACATCATTTGAATATTGTCAGGGCTGCATGAGTACAGTACAGGTCACATTTACAGATGATCCTACGAAAGAAGAAGTACAAAATAGAAAAGAAAAGCTGAAGGATATATTAAAGACAGATGATATTAAAGATCAGAGAGAATTCTGTGTAAATACAATGAACGCTTTGGATACATTTAAAAGTGTAGAACTGCTTCTTATGGCTATAACAATAGTGGTAATTATACTTGTTACTATCATGATGGAGAGATCCTTTATCGCAGATGAGAAGAAGCAGATTGCCATTCTTAAAGCCGTAGGATTTAGAGATTCAGATGTAATCCGCTGGCAGGTTATAAGATTCGGAATACTTGCTATAATCTCAGTTGTGATAGCCATGGCACTTTCCATTCCAGCAACGAACCTTGCTATAAGCCCGATATTTGGAATGATGGGAGCTAAAAAGGTTGATTTCGTATATAACTTCATGAGTTTAATACAGTATCCATTGGTTATAGTAGCGGTAACGGTAGCGATTGCCTGGCTCACAGCCCTCTACAGCAAGACAGTAGAAGCCAGAGATACAGCAAGTATTGAGTAGGAATGCTGCGCAGGCTCCGAACGAGCGCAGCAAGGCGGGAATGTAGAAAGATTATATTAAGATAAGGAGAACGAATATGCCAACAGTATTAGAAGTAAAGGATTTATGCAAAACATATATAACAGATAAGAGACAGAATAATGTACTTAAGAACGTAAGCTTTAAGGTAGAAGAGGGAGAGATGGTTGCAATCATGGGACCATCTGCGTCCGGTAAGTCAACCCTTCTCTATAGTGTATCTGGAATGGATACTGCAACAAGTGGAACAGTTCTTTTCAATAATAAGGACATCACAAAGATGAAGAAGAATGAACTCTCGGATATGAGACTTGATGAGATGGGCTTCATCTTCCAGCAGATGTTTATGATGAAGAATCTTACAATTCTAGATAACATTTTACTTCCAGGACTTCAGAGCAAGAAGCTGAAGAGAAGCCGTAGGGAAGTAACAGAGTTCGGCGAGGATCTGATGAGAAAGCTGGGAATCATTGAGGCGGCCGATAATGATATCAACGAGGTATCAGGAGGACAGCTTCAGCGTGCCTGCATCTGCAGAAGCCTTATCAATAAGCCAAAGGTTGTATTTGCAGACGAGCCAACTGGAGCCCTGAACCGCGCTAACTCAAACGAAGTTATGGAAGAGCTTACTAAAATCAATAAAGAAGGTACCACAATAATGATGGTAACTCATGATTCTAAGGTTGCAGCGAAATGTTCGCGAGTGCTATACATCATTGATGGAAATATCGAAGGTGAGTACTACAATGATCCCGAGAAGAGTGACAAGGATAGAGAGCGGGCTTTAAATAACTGGCTCATGGATCTCGGCTGGTAGAATGAGGCCAGTGGGGACGATTCAAACCGTCCCCACTGGCTTTTACAGATCTTTAGATATTGTGAAGTTACTATCTGTGTCGAAGAAGTCTTTCTTCTCGCGTTCTTTCATGAGATCCATCGCTGATTCTTTTGGAACAGAGGGATCTGCAACTTCTTCGCTTGTTTCTTCTGGTACCATTTTACCAGCATCTTTCTTAGGGGCTGTCGCAGCCTTGAGTATATATATTCCGACAATAATAACGATTGTTACTATAAATATTCCGAGTAGTCCGATTCCCATGATTGGGAGGGAGTTCATAAATGCATCTACATCAATCTTCATAACTTCAGTCCTCCTATCGTGCTATCAGGTTGAGGATCAGACCTCCGGCGATTACAGAAGCTATCTGACCTGAAACATTAATACCAATGGTGTGAGCAAGGAGGAAGTTTGAACTGTCTTCCTCAAGACCAAGCTTGTGAACAACTCGAGCGGACATAGGGAATGCAGATATTCCGGCTGCACCAATCATAGGGTTGATCTTTGTCTTGGCGAAAATATTTATTAGCTTAGCGAAGAGAACTCCACCTGCAGTGTCGAATATAAATGCGATGAGTCCAAGGAAAAGTATAAGCAGTGTCTGTGGATTCAGGAAGGCATCTGCTTGCATCTTCTCTGCGATTGTTATTCCAAGGAATAGTGTTATAAGGTTTGCCAGGTCTGACTGTGCTGTTTCAGAAAGTGAATCGAGAACACCACATTCTCTGATAAGATTACCAAACATAAGGAAACCTATAAGTGCTACAGCATTTGGAGCAACAAGTCCTGTGAGTATAGTTACGAATATAGGGAAGATTATCTTAGCAGTCTTAGATACATTTCCTGATGTATACTCCATGCGGATCTGACGCTCTTTTTTTGTTGTTAGAAGCTTAATGATTGGTGGTTGCACGATAGGTACAAGCGCCATATATGAATAAGCAGCAACGATGATCGCGCCGATATATTTAGTTCCAAAGTAGTTTGCTACGAAGATGGAGGTTGGTCCATCGGCAGCACCTATAATAGCGATGGAGGCGGCATCCCTAAGTTCGAATCCGAATAGTGAAGCTAGGCTCAGTGTGAAGAAGATACCGAACTGTGCTGCGGCTCCAAATATCATTAGCTTTGGATTGGAAAGCAGTGGGCCGAAATCGATCATTGCTCCAATACCTACAAAGAGTAATAGTGGGAAGAGCTCATTTGCGATACCGCTTTCGAAAAGGATTGAGATAGGTCCTTCCTGAAGTATATCTCCGACCATCTGAGTAATTGCTCCGGACATTGGGAGATTCACAAGTATGGTACCGAAACCAATTGGAAGAAGCAGCGTTGGCTCCATTTTTCTTTTAATAGCGAGGTATATCAGAACAGCTCCGATAATCCACATAATCACTTGCTTATAATCAAGGTTCGTGATATTTGAAAACAGTGATAATAATCCCTCCATAAGTGTAGGCTCCTTCTTAGTAAATTTAATTCAGATTATAGCATTATTAAAATAAGTTCTCAATCACTGTGTATTTTGTTATACATTTAATGTTCTTTATGAGCTATAATTATTAGTGAGAATCGGCCGTAGATACATGGCCGCTGTAATAAGGAAAAAGGGAAATGTACGATTCGCTGAAAGAATTTATAGCTATAACTTGGAAAGAATTTATAGACTGGGTTTATGCAAACAATGACTCTATACCACTATATGTAGGAAAAGTACTTGTAGCGGTCTTCTTTTATATTGTAATCAGCGATTATCTGAAGAAAATCTTTACTAAGATTCAGAAGAAGGTTGAGGATAAAGGCGGCAATCACATCGTTTGCTCTATGGGCTTAGGTGCGATTCTTTACATTATTCTCGCAAGCATCATTCTTACTCTCTTCAACTATCTGAATAAGTTCGAAGTGTCACCTACCGTAACTATGGTTGTGCTCCTCTTCCTGTTCCTGCTCCTTGTTATTAAGGGCGTTTTTACGAAGTTTATTTTGAAGCTTATCAGAAATATCCGAAGAATCGCAAATGGCGATGATTATGATTATTATGATGATATGACCGTCATTCCACTTCCGAAGTTTCTCAATCAGAAGAGTGCTAGATTCCTGATTGAAATAGTGAGCAAGCTTGTGGTTGTAACAGTTGCTACATTTTTCATTTATTTCAGTTATCAGGGAATAATCTATCTGCTGAATTCCGGTGGACGCGATATATCATATCTTTTTATTCAGCCTGAAAATGTAATCTCACGCGAACTAGGTACTACGTTCCATGAGGATGAAACACTTGTTGAACAGATTCCTGTATACACAAATGAAAAAGTTACGGTTAAAACAGACGGGGATCTAAATATTGTTTATATAAATGGACAGAAGGTCGGATTCAACACCTATAGCAGGAAATATGCCATCTACGGCATTTCAGTTAATCAGCAGGAAATAAAGGTTGCGCGGAAGATTACATTTAACTATGACGAATCTACTCAAAGCCTACAGAGTCTGTACGGAAATAAGTCTAATATTTATTTCTATCACAACACTACCAATAACGACTGCGTTGTCGTGATGGTAAATGAAACCTCGAACCGTGTGGTAAGTGTCTCTTACTTTAACGATTTTGACAAGGTTTCCGAGACCTTGATGCTGTCCTTTGACTAGTTATTTTCTCATTAGGTTTTCCAGGAATTTTGAAAGCTTGCTGCTTCCATCTATTGTGGTGGCTTTGCCACTTTCGATCATATAATCTCTTAGTCTATTCCAATTGGTGAATACGTCATCTGTGACGGAAACTTTCTTGCCGTTATAGTGAAGTACTATCTTGTTGTAGGTTCTTGATCCATATCTGCTATAAACAGTTAGATTTAATATTACTTCGCATTTTGAAATGTTATTTAGCGAAATAACATCTGAAAAAATGAACCATTTTCTGATGGTGATTACATTTCCCTGAACATCTATCTTCGTTCCAACTGATACAAGAAAAATAACAAGAAACATAAGCGATGTCAGCACAAGGAAAAATACAAACATATATACCAAATTGGTGAGACCGCGACTGTATAAGTCCGTTAATAAATTCTTTGCAAAAAGAAAAACAAGGAAAGGAAATATTGCGAATACGATAAGAAGAATGGTCTTAACCCTGTTATATTCTACGGTAAAGAAAGAGTTTGCCGTGGTTTTGTAAATGTTATCTTGTGTATCGTTATCATAGTAATAGTCCATAATATATACGCTCCTTCCAGCCTATTGTAACACCGCGAAAATATTTTTCCAAAAATTTTTTTATTTGGGGTCTTCTCAAAAACGGTCAATGGAATATAATAATTATTAACCACTGTGGTCAACGGTCAATGCAAATGATAAAGGATAGTAATTATGAATGCGATTGAAACGAATAAATTAACAAAAAGCTATGGAAAGAGTCGAGGCATAAATGATCTTATGCTAATGGTCGAAGAGGGCGACTTCTTTGGTTTTATCGGACCAAATGGTGCGGGTAAATCGACAACCATCAGGACCCTTCTTGGACTTATAAAGCCAACGGGTGGAAGTGCAAAGGTTTTAGGGTTCGACATACTGACCGAGAAGGACAAAATCCTAAAGGAAGTAGGATATCTTCCTTCGGAAATCAATTTCTATAGCGGCATGAAAGTGAAGGATGTAATAAAATATTCTGCTGATTTAAGGAAAGCAAAATGTAAAGATAAAGCGCTTGAATTGGCGGAAAGACTTGGACTTGATATGAGCAGAAAGGTAGACGAGTTATCTCTTGGTAATAGGAAGAAGGTTGGTATAGTATGTGCCGTCCAACATAGTCCAAAGCTACTGATACTTGATGAGCCTACCTCTGGACTTGATCCGCTGATGCAGCGGGAATTCTTCAATATATTAACGGAGGAGAACGAGAGAGGTGCAACTATATTCTTCTCTTCACACATTTTGTCTGAGGTTCAGAACTACTGCCATACGGCAGCATTTATCAAGGATGGAAAAATCATAATGTCAGACACAGTCGATAAGATCGAGGAAACTGGAGCGAAGAAGGTTTCTGTGATTGGAGGAAAGTCCGGACTTGAAAGCATACTAAAGGGAAATGACATAAAGAAATACATTTCTGATTTTAAGATAGACGAAGAAAAAGGATCGGCGGACTTTCTCTATAATGGTAAGATGCCTATGTTGCTTGATATGCTACGAAGCGTTGAGCCAAAGGATCTAACTATTACGGAACCAAGTCTTGAAGAGATATTTATGAACTATTACGAGGTATAAAAATGACGATATTCAAACAGGAAATAAAATCGCAGAAGCTTGCGATAATCATATGGAGTCTATCGATAGGACTTCTTGTTGCTGCATGTGTGCTGATGTACCCAGATATGGAATCACAGATGTCGGGAGTAAATGAAATGTTTTCTTCAATGGGAAACTTCACGGCGGCCTTTGGTATGGACCAGCTGAACTTCGGAACGTTGATAGGCTTTTATGCAGTTGAAGGCGGAAATATGCTCGGAATAGGTGGTGCATTTTTTGCTGCTATTATTGGAGTTTCAGCGCTTATGAAAGAGGAGAAGGAACGTACTGCAGAATATCTTCTGACACATCCAGTTTCGAGGACTAGAGTTATATCTGAAAAGCTGATGAGTACATTTGCGATAATTATAATCATGAATGTGATTGTATTCGTTTGCTCTATAGCTTCAATAGTGATGATCGATGAAGAGATATTCTGGAAGGAGTTAATACTTTTCCATGGCGCGTATCTGTTGATGCAGTTCGAAATAGCCGGAATATGCTTTGGCATCTCCGCTTTTATAAAGAAGGCTGGAATAGGAATTGGTATCGGAATCGCGGGTCTGATGTATCTACTAAACATCGTAGCAAATATATCTGAGGATGCGAAGGTTTTAAAATATATTACACCTTTTGGATATACTGAGGGTTCTGATATAATCAATAATCAGGAAATAAATTTGGAATATCTGATTCCTGGAATGATAATTATGGTGGTATGCATTATAATTGCTTATTTCAAGTATAATAAGAAGGACATTTCAGCGTAATTAATGTGGTTTTGAAAAGCTAAATGTAATGAGGTCTGAAGATGAACGAAAAATTCTACGCGCTTCCGCAGGAGAAGCAGGACCGGATACTTAATGCAGGTTTCCGAGTTTTTTCTAAAAATTCATACAAGAAAAGTCCTATGCTTGAGATAGCAAATGAGGCGGATATCAGTAAATCACTTCTGTTTTTCTATTTTAGAAATAAGAAGGAGCTATATTTGTTTCTGATGAAGAAGGCGGAAGAGATAACCTTGGAGCATCTGATTAAGTCGGGATGTTATCAAGAATCTGATATCTTCGAAATGATGTATAAAGGGCTTCTTGCGAAGGCTGAGCTAATGAAGAAGTATCCTGATATGAGCAACTTCGCGCTCAAGGCTTATTATGAGGACGACGAAGAAGTGAAGGATGAACTCCAGAAGATCATTGCTCCGTATAAAAGTATTAAGACTAATACGGCGATTCCGAGGCTTGATCCAAAGGAGTATAAGGAGGGCCTTGACCTAGAACTGATGTATCAGGATATGTATCTTGCTTCAGAAGGATATATCTATCAAATGCAACATCAGGGAGAGGTTGATGTAGACAAGGTGGTAAGTGATTATCGGAGGATAATCGATTTCTGGAAACAATTATATAAACGTTGATTTAGGATTTTATGTTCGGAACATTTAAAAAGTATAGGGGTGACGGAGTCATCTATAAAAAGATATTGGTAGTTGCACTGCCAATTGTGCTTCAAAATGTAATTGATGCTGCAGTTAATAGCGTGGATGTGCTTATGTTAAATTCTGTGGGCCAAAGCGCTATAAGTGCGGTATCACTTGCAAATAGCATGATTGGTATTTTTTTCATGTTCCTTTATGGAATTGGTACTGGAATAGCGATGTTGGCGGCTCAGTATTATGGTAAAGGGGATATGAGAACTATCGAAAAGATAGAAGGGATTGGTCTTAGATTCTCACTTTCGGTAGCAATTCCTGCTGCGATAGCATCAATAGTAATACCGAAATATCTGATGTACATTTATACATCGGATCCAGAGTTGATTGAAATTGGTAGTAGATATCTTGTGATGATTGCACCAGGACTTCTCTTCTGGGCGGTGAGTGCTGTTTATATGTCGATACTTAGATGTATAGGAAGAGTTGCGACGAGTACGGTGCTTGAGATTGGTGCGTTGATATGTAATGTAGGATTAAATGCAGTTTTTATTTTCGGTCTTTTTGGAGCGCCAAAGCTTGGTGTTGTTGGTGTTGCGCTTGCAACTACACTCAGTCGTTTGCTTCAGTTGCTGGGATGCTTTGCTGTTTCGTTGGGAAGGCCAGGGGTTAGGCTGACTTTCAGAACTATGTTTAAAATTAGTCCCGTGCTTCAGAAGGACTTCTTCTCGATGGCACTTCCGGCTATTGGTAATGATCTTGTGTGGTCAGTGGCATTTTCGATGTATTCTGTTATTTTGGGACATTTGGGAAGTGACGCCGTGGCGGCGAATTCTATAGTAAATGTTGTCAGAAATCTAGGATGTGTATTCTGTTATGGAGTAGGTGAAGCTGCTGGAATCATAGTAGGACAGATTTTGGGCTCTGGAGACAGGAAAGGTGGAATTCGAGCGGGGCATGTACTCCTTAGACTTTCGATAATTACCGGTATCATCGGAGGACTTGTGGTGCTGGCGTTGAAATCGATTGTTCTGGACTATGCATCGCTAACGCCGAAGGCACTAGATTATTTGAACTTTATGATGATCATTAATTCCTATTACATTTCAGGAACCTCTGTTAATACCTGCCTTATAGGCGGTGTTTTCAGAGCAGGTGGTGATAGTAAGTTTGGATTCGTATGTGATACTATCGATATGTGGTGCTATGCGGTACCGCTTGGCTTCCTTGCGGCTTTTGTTTTTAAACTTCCTGTCAAGGTAGTATATTTCCTGCTCTGCACCGATGAATTTGTAAAATGGCCTTGGGTATTCAAACATTTCTATAGCCATGTCTGGGCTAAGGATATCACCAGAGATGATAGTGAGATAGATAGTCGCTAGTTTCTTTACACAAAAATCATATATTGTTATATTTAAAACATGACATATAGCTGTCGTGTTTAGTTTGCTATCATACTATAGTAGGACGGATAAAGAAATGAAAATAGATAGGCTAATTGGAATTCTTTCTGTTCTTTTGCAGGAAGAGAAGACAACTGCACCAGAACTTGCAGAGAGGTTTGAAGTATCCAGAAGAACAATCAATCGTGATATAGAAGATCTCTGTAAAGCAGGAATCCCTATACAGACGGCCCAAGGAATAGGTGGTGGTATCAGCATCATGGAAGGCTACCGTATGGATAGGACTATCCTGGAAGCAGCTACTATGGGCAACTGATGGAGAAAATCCAGGCGGGCTCTTCGGACTTTGTGAGTGGCAGGGATTCAATCCTTATTGACCTTTCGTCGTGGTACAAGGGAACGCTTGCACCGAAGATAGAAGTGATACAGGATGCAATAGAAAATCGTCAGTATCTGAAGTTCAAATACTTTGCTCCGTCAGGTGAGAGTAAGCGAACGATAGAACCATACTATATCATATATAAGTGGACCAGCTGGTATGTGTATGGCTGGTGCCTGAAGCGAAAAGATTTTCGTCTGTTTAAGCTGAATAGAATGGATAAGGTTACGATGTCAAAGGATACATTTGAATGCAGAAATGTTCCTGCACCTGAGATATCTGCCGGACCTATAGAGCCGCGCGATATCATCCTTAAAGCTTTGTTTGAACCAGATATGAAGTGGCGTCTTGTTGAAGAGTTTGGACCGGAATGCTATGAGGTGTCGGAAGATGGAAGACTACTTTTGGTCGAAAAATATTTCGACATAGAGAATATGGTCATGTGGCTGCTTACCTTTGGAGATAAAGTTGAAGTCCTGGAACCACCGGAGGCTAGAGAAAAACTAAGAGATATAGCAGGTGCTATGGGTAGGATGTATAAATAATAGGCGGTTTATTGTTGGAGAATGAGGAGAAATGATAGATGCATTTTGTTGATGCAAAAGGAATTCTTACAAGTAATAACGGCATGCACGGGATGAATATATACCGTGGGTGCAGTCATGGTTGTATATACTGCGACAGCCGGAGCAAATGTTATCAGTTCACGCATCCATTTGAGGATATCGAGGTAAAACAGAATGCCCCGGAGCTTCTTGAAAAAGCACTCCGGTCCAAGAGGAAGAAATGCATGATCGGAACCGGGGCAATGTCGGACCCATATATGCACTGCGAGGAAGAACTAGGGCTGACAAGACAGTGCCTTGAGATTATAAAGAAGTATGAGTTTGGACTGGCTATTCAGACTAAATCCGACAGAATCCTCCGAGATATAGATCTTCTGGATGAGATAAACAGGTCTACAAAATGTGTTGTCCAGATAACGCTCACCACCTATGATGATGACCTGTGCCAGATTCTGGAACCTAATGTCTGTAACACAAAGCGGCGTATAGAAGTTCTGGAAGAAATGCAGAAAAGAGGTATACCTACGATTGTTTGGCTTACACCAATTCTGCCATTTATTAACGATACAGAAGAAAATGTTACTTCTATTCTGGAGGAATGCGTGCGTGTAGGTGTAAAGGGTATCATTGATTTTGGAATGGGACTTACACTTCGTGAAGGCGATAGAGAGTATTACTATGCAGCGCTGGATAAACATTTTCCGGGCATGAAGCAGAGATACATTCAGAGGTATGGAAATTCATATGAACTTCCAAGCCCGAATGCGAAAGCGTTGCAGGGGATTCTACACAGAATATGTAAAGAGAATGGAATGCTTTCAAACCCGAATGATTGTTTTAGATATATGAACGAGCTTCCGGATAAATATCAGCAGATGAGTTTGTTTGATATATAAATATAGTGAGCCGAAAGAGAAAAAATATGTCGAAAAAGGGAGATTCACTTTATGAAATATGAATGGATTGAAGAATATCTAATGAAGAAAGCAGGAGTGACAAAGGATTTTCAGGAGCAGTGGAACTGGATTCGTTTTTACATTGGAGGGAAGCTCTTTGCAGCCATTTGCAGGGATGATGAGACTAATGAGCCTATTTTTATAACACTAAAACTTGAGCCGGTTGAAGGTGAATTTTACAGAAAAGAATATGAGGATATCATTCCAGGTTATTACATGAATAAGGTTCATTGGAATTCGGTGAAGGCTGATGGGAATGTACCTGATGATGTTGTGAAGGATTTGCTGGACAGGGCATATACAGTAGTTTTTGAAAGTCTCAGTAAGAAGCGTCAAAGAGAGATTATTGAAGAGGCAAATTAGTTTAGTATTCTAAGAATCGGTATGTTAGATTTTGGATGAATTATTCGATGATGAAAAAAAGTGAAAGCTAGAGGAAGATTAATTATGGAATACATCAGAGTTACAAAAGAAAATCTTGAGAAGGAGCACATTTGCTGTGCTATAACAAATAATAAGGATGTGCAGGTCTCGTCAAAGAAGGCTTGGCTTAGTGACAGGTTCGATGAGGGGCTCGTGTTCTTAAAAAGTGCGGAGCGGGGTAAATGTTTCATAGAATATATACCTGCAGAATATGCATGGGTTCCGATAGAGGCAGAGGGGTATATGTATATCGACTGCCTGTGGGTGTCCGGTTCCTTAAAAGGACATGGGTATTCTACGGAACTTCTCTCGGCTTGTATCGAGGATAGTAAGAAAAAAGGTAAGAAAGGGCTTTGCATATTATCGGCAGCGAAGAAGAGACCATTTCTCTCTGATCCGAAGTTCCTTAGCTATAAAGGATTTAAAGTCGCTGATGAAGCTGATAATGGAGTGAGGCTGATGTATCTGGATTTTGATGAGACTAGTTCTAATGATTCTGATAATGAAGAGACATATTTACCACATTTCAAGGAATGTGCGAAGCACCCTCATATAGACGAAGAGGGATATGTACTGTATTATACTAATCAGTGTCCTTTCAATGCGAAGTATGTGCCGATACTTGAAGAAACGGCTAAGTCGAATGGCATAGCA
>CACYQC010000049.1 GCA_902776395.1 uncultured Lachnospiraceae bacterium | reverse complement strand
TATAAGAATTGGAATTGAGTCATAGAAATTTGCTGCAAAAGTAAATTTAATCTTATCTAGGTCTGAAGCATCAATACTAACACCATCACGGTAATTATCATCCATAAGCTTTACAGATTTAATAGATTTAACACTCACTCCGGTAACTTCGCCACCTAAGGTTTCAAGATAAATAGTTGGGTAACCAATATATACATTTGCTGTTGATTCACCACCCGTTGCCCAAACTACATCTGTAGCAAAACCATTATAACCAATATTGCCAAATTTCTTATCTTCGCCTTCACCCTTAATTACGACATAGGTTCCAGATGGTTTCATAACTCTGATAGTTGTAGTAATTAGATCAATATTTATAAAGTTTCCGATACATTCAAACGAATATAAGCCTTCTGTATTAAGATCATATATGCCTCTTCCGTTTCCACCAGCTACAATTGTCTTATAATCATTAAAATCATAATAAATAACTGCTGCACTTGTTGGATTCTCGGGATCATCTGTGAAGGTAATTCTATCAGCATCATTTCTTATATAAAACGTATTTCCTCGACCTTCGTCCTCATCAAAGTCAACACAGACAAGAATATCTTGAGAATCTGGAAGAGTATAAACAGGTACTTTTTGTGTCAATGGCTCACCAGTTTCCTCATCATTACCCCAATATATTTCATAATCATGAACAGGGATCTGTATAGGATTTCCTCCAGCATCTTCAGCATCAATTGAATAAGAATCACCTATTGGTGATATACGATTATATAGATTATCCATTCCATTAATTGGATCATCATCTCTTATACCAAATTCACCAAACATTGGCACTTCTATAAATCTGTTATAAAGCTCTTCAGTGAGTCTAGCTATAGTTTCTTCTTCACTAGTTGTTTCATACGCATATATATACCGATTTGTTTCATCTAGAATGCCTCTATTACCAGCATCAATAAAAGACGCACTAATAATCAGACGTCTATAATGAATATTTAAATCTAGTAAAACATGAGAAAAAGGAACCTCAACGGTCATATATATTCCATTTTCATCTCCATCTGGTCTACAATTTACATCAGGAGGGAATATTTCATCTAATTCTTCTGTTTCATTATTCCAATCAAACAAACTACAAGTAATAAAAGCCATAGGAGGTTCAGCAGTCTCACTTGTAACTCTAAAGTAAACTATATCTTCTTCTGTGAAACCTTCTGGTATATCCCTTAGTTCAAACCAAAATTCATTACTTAATTCGCCGTTTTCAGGATTAGTCGCGATTTCGAATACTGTCTTTTCACCTGTTTCCTCATCACTTTTAGCATATATCCAGTTTGTACCATCATATGAATATTCTACATAGAAGGAATCTCCTTCATCTAAGCCCTCAACACAGACAGCATAATAAAGACCCATTTCAACTTCTGGTTCATCTCCCAAAAGATTCCTGGTAGGACTAGGAGCAGCTAATTTTTTAACTGAAACAGTGTCTGGTGCTATCCCACCTTGAGAATTAATATCTAGCGAAGTATCTTCAGTAATAATGTCATCTTCACCATTAACTTCATTAGTTTCATCATTTTCAATAGTAGAATTTTCATCTATGACATTTTTGTCATCTTCATTTTCTTCAATTTCATTTCCATTATTAGTATTTTCACCTTGAATAACTTCTTCACCAGTATCCGTTTCCTCAGGTGTAACATTTTCTTCATTAGTCAAGTCACCATCTGGATTTGCTCCTTCGATTTCATTATCTAAATCCGAAAATATATTTCCTTTTGCAAATGCCGGAACATTAAATAAGTTCACAGCCAAGAAGCAAACAAGGATAATGGAAACTATTTTTCGTAATCTATCACCCATTGAACATATTACCTCCTCTTTTCACAGTATCCATCAATATAAATTCTAAATTACTCCTATTACAATGCCAATGTTATTTAAGGCTAAACAAGGATAAATACAGGTATCAATTTGGTATCAATAGTTTGATTTAGCCGATTACGCAATTGACCGGTATAGTATCATATGGAATAATCTAAATATAAAGAAATTTGAGGTGAGGATAATATGAATAAGAAAACCTTAACCCTATCCCTTGCATTTGGAATATGCTATCTTTGGTCTGGCGGAATCTTTATGACCGTCTTTTTCAGATTATATGAACATTATGATCAAATACAGGTAACCTATATTTCTGATGTCCTGTACTATATAATGCAGGCAACAGGAATCTTCTTCTTTTCATTATTTGTAAAGAGCAAAACATTAGAATACCGAAAACATATTTTAAATATTTCATTAATAGCTATTACTATTCTTTTTGGTATTATGGCTATACTTTCAAATGACCCAACAAGAATACTTGTTTCTGGAGCTATAATGAATATTTCAATAGGCGCATTACTATGTTCTTATCTACTAAGAATGTCAAAAAATCTTGAAAGCAAAGAAAGAGGAAAATGCTTCGCTTTCGCTTATGCGCTAGGAAGTATCGGAACATATCTTCTTTCTCTTCCTTTTGATGGTAAAGCCTTAATCTCAAACCATATTATATGGGTTTACATAATTCTCGCAATTATTGCTTCATTTTTTCTATATCTATTTGATAAATTATCAAAAGAGGATATTAAAACAGAGAATGAAAACACTCCAAATACTATTATTTCTACTAACGTAAAGAAAAACAGTATATTACTCATGGTTCTCTTACCATTTCTATTTATGGTTATTAATAGTTTAGGATATCATTTTGAACAGGCAATCGCAGATAATATAAATATATTATTTACAAGAGCTTTTTATTCGATAGGATTAATTGCAGCTGGAATAATTATCGATAAAAAAAGAAATCTAGGTGCAATATGCGCCTTTTTGTCACTATCATTTCCTCTTATATGTCTTAGTTTTAGAGGAAATGATATAACTATAGTATCATCTATACTAAGTTATATATTTCTTGGCTTTATAAATGTATATTCAGTTATTCTTTTTATTGATATTGGAGATCATTATCCAGACAAAGCACATATGTCTACCTATGGCTTTGGAATATCTAGAATAGGTACAGCACTAGGCACCTCTGTTGGACTTCTACTCGAAAAGAATCAGACAATTCTAATCTGTATTACTCTGACACTATACGCTATCTGTGGACTAATATTTTTCGCTTATCAAAGCTTTTATTATAATAAGACGGAATCTATTGTTACAGAAACAGCAGGAGAAAGAAAAGAACGTATATTCAAGGAATATTCCTCTCGTTATGGCTTAAACGGAAAACAGACGGAGGTCCTCCGTCTGCTTCTCGATGGATATCCTAACGGCGAAATAGCTGATAAATTATATCTAGCAGAAAGCACCGTCAAATATCACGTTAAAAATATTCTAAAAATCACAGGATATAAAAACAGAAATGAACTTATATCCAATTATATGTCTCAATCAAATAATTCTAAATAAATCTTTTAGGAAAGCAGCTAATTATGATAGCTGCTTTTTAGCTTCTTCTACACCTGCAGCAAGTGCATCCTGAATCTTTGATGCATCCTTACCACCAGCCTGAGCCATATTAGGACGACCACCGCCGCCGCCACCAACTATTGGGGCAATAGTCTTAATAATATTACCGGCATGTATTCCGGCGCTTACAGCCTCGTCAGAAGCCATAACGATAAGACTTACCTTATCACCATTATCAGAAGCCATGATTACAACTGCATTTCCAAGCTTAGCCTTGTAATCATCACCTAGATTTCTAAGAGCATTAGGATCTACTCCCTGAACTGCCATAGGCAGAACCTTAACTCCATTAATATCTACAACTGCATCCTCAGCGCTTGAAGCAGCCGCCTTGGCCATCTTATCCTTAAGACTCTGATTCTCAGACTGAAGAGCCTTGATCTCGTCCATAAGGGACTGAATCTTCTCTGTAAGCTTAGCAGGCTCTGTCTTTGCAGCCTTTGCAGCAGCATTTAGTCTATCTTCAACATCCGCATAATATGCAGCAGCACCAGTTGAAGTAAGGGCCTCTATACGTCTAACACCAGCAGCTATACCCTGTTCTGAAACTATCTTAAAGGTTCCAATAACGCTTGTATGAGGTACATGAGTACCACCGCAAAGCTCTATTGACCAGTCGCCCATATTTACAACACGAACTTCCTCGCCATACTTCTCACCAAAGAGAGCCATAGCACCAGTCTTCTTAGCCTCATCTAAGGACATAACCTGAGTATTAACCTTAAGGTCTTCACCAATTTCTTTATTGACTATTTCTTCAACCTTTCTTAATTCATCAGGAGACATAGCCTGATTATGAGAAAAGTCAAAACGAAGTCTTCCATCTGTTACAAGGGAACCTGCCTGTTCAACATGGTCACCAAGAACAGTCTTAAGTGCCTTCTGAAGAAGGTGTGTAGCAGAATGGTTCTTACATATAAGAGCACGTCTATCAGCATCTACCTTAAGAGTTGCATCTGCACCAGACTTAATAGCACCACTTATAACTGCTCCAACATGAGCAACTCTGTTACCCTTAAGCTTAACTGTATCTTCTACCTTAAATGTACCATCAGCAGTCTCTATAACACCTGTATCAGCTGTCTGTCCACCCATTGTCGCATAAAATGGTGTATTAGTTACAATAACAGTACCCTTTGCGCCTTCAGAAAGAGTATCAACCATAGCACTCTCGTCAGCAACAGCTACTATCTTAGAGGTATCCTCTGTTTTATCATAACCAGTAAATACAGTTTCAATATCCTCAGCAAGACTAGCAAAAAGGTCATCACTTGCAACAAGACTCTGCGAAAAGTTCTGATTCTCTCTAGCCTTCTGCTTAGCAGCTTCCATAGCCTTATCAAATCCAGCCTCATCCACTGAGAGGCCTTCCTCTCCAGCCATCTCTACTGTAAGCTCGATAGGGAAGCCAAATGTATCATATAGATAAAATGCGCTCTCTCCATCTATTTCTTTAGCGCTAGCACTCTTCTTCTCATCAAGGATCTTGTTAAACTCCTTCATACCATTTTCAAGAGTGCTCTCAAATCTTGATATTTCCTTACCAAGTTCTGTAATGATGAACTCCTCATTCTTTGTAAGAAGTGGATAACTGTCATCATAAACCTTTTCAATATATATCTTAGCCAGCTCCAGGAGGTTCTCTTTATTTAGGCCAAGAGTACGTCCATGTCTAACAGCTCTTCTAATCAGACGACGAAGAACATAGCCTGCTCCTACATTTGAAGGAAGAAGCTTAGCTGCATCACCGATAAGCATAACGCTAGTACGCATATGATCAGCAAGGATTCTCATAGACTTTGTTAGCTTCTCGTCAGAGTCATACTTAGTACCTGACTTAGACTCAATAAAGCTAATAGCATCTGTAAAGAGGTCAGTCTGGTAAACGTCCTTAGTTCCATTAAGGAAGGCAAGGATTCTCTCAAGACCCCAACCAGTATCAACATTCTTCTGCTTAAGTGGAGTAAGAGTTCCATCATGGTGCTTCTCATACTGCATGAAAACATCATTTCCAAGCTCTGTATACTTACCACAGTCACATCCAGGACCACAATTAGGACCACAATCAGGAACATCAGCTATATAGAACATCTCACTATCTGGACCACAAGGACCATATTCAAGTCCCCACCAGTTATCTGATGCAGGTAGATAGTAAATGTTCTCTGGCTTAAATCCAGAAGCTATACGGTACTGAGCTCCCTCTTCATCGCGAGGAGCATTTTCATCACCAGCAAATACAGTAGATGCAAGATGATCTCTATCGAATCCGAAAACCTCTGTAAGAAGCTCAAAGCTCCATTTACATCTATCTTCCTTGAAGTAGTCACCAAGACTCCAGCTACCCATCATTTCAAAGAAGGTAACATGACTCTTATCACCAACTGAATCTATATCATTTGTACGTACACAACCCTGTACATTGCAGAGTCTTGTACCCATAGGATGCTTCTCGCCAAGAAGATATGGCATAAGTGGCTGCATACCTGCTACATTGAACATAACGCCTGTAGAGCCATCAGATACGAGTGAAACCGCACCAACATCCACATGTCCTCTTTCCTTATAGAATTCTACCCAGGTCTTCCTAAGTTCCTTTGAAGTAAACTGTCTCATAATTTTTCAACTCCTGTATTATTTAAGAATATACAATTCTCTAATGTTTTATTCACGATTAGCAAGCTCTTCAGCTATTTCTTCCCAAGTCACACCACGTTCTACCATAAGAACCATCGCGTGATAAAGGAAATCAGCTATCTCATATTTAATCTCTTTAGGATCAGGATTCTTTGCTGCGATTACTATCTCAGTACTTTCCTCTCCGACCTTCTTAAGAATCTTATCTATACCCTTATCAAATAAATAGTTCGTATAACTTCCTTCACGAGGATTTGCCTTTCTATCGGCAATAACACTATATACATCCTGAAGAACCTTATATATATCCTTGTTATCCGCCTCATCAGAATTAGTTTTCAGCGGAGTAAAGAAGCAGGTTGGATTTCCAGTATGGCAGGCTGGCCCTGTTTGATCAACCTTAGCCAGAATAGTATCTTTGTCACAATCTATGGTGAGACTGATAACCTTCTGGAAATGTCCTGACTCTTCACCCTTCGTCCAAAGTCTCTGTCTGGAACGGGTCCAATATGTCATAAGTCCTGTTTCAAGTGTCTTCTTATAGGACTCTTCATTCATATAAGCCATCATAAGCACTTCACCTGTCTTATAATCCTGAGCTATACAAGGAATAAGTCCATCGCTATTTAGTTTAAAATCTGAGAAGTTAAGCTCAGCCGCTTCATTTTCTGATGTCTTCTCAAGGTATTCCTTTAACTCCTTCTCAGTCTCAAATACCTTATCTGGAAATCTCTCCTTAGAATACTTATAAAGATCCATAAAAGAAGCATTTCCATTACATCCTTCTAGATCGAAAACAACATATTTGTTACCTTCATATAGAAGATGTTTTACATCATCAAATACAGCGTCATATTTATTAAAAAGCACAAAGTCTGACATATTAAAGTGCTCCCTTCGTTGAAAGTAGTCCACCATCCAGTCTAGGATCGTAACTAACCGCTAAATCAAGAGCATTTGCAAATGCCTTAAAAGCAGCCTCTATAATGTGGTGATTATTAGCACCATCGAGCTGTTTTATATGGAGATTCATCTCAGCAGCATAGCTAACTGCATAGAAGAATTCCTTAGCCATTTCTGTATCAAAGTTACCAACCTTAGGCACTGTAAGATTCAGATCAAAATTAAGATAAGGTCTACCTGACAGATCAATAGCACATAGAACAAGAGTTTCATCCATAGGCATTACAAATGAACCATATCTCTTAATTCCAGCCTTATCACCGACCGCTTCTTTGATAGCCTTTCCAAGAACTATACCAGTGTCTTCTATAGTGTGGTGACAATCAACCTCAAGGTCTCCCTTCACAACACAGTTCATATCAAAGAAACCATGTTTAGCAAAACTCTTAAGCATGTGATCAAAGAAACCTATTCCAGTATCAACATTACTAACCCCTGTTCCGTCCAGATTAAGAGCGAGCTTAATATCAGTCTCAGCAGTTTTTCTCTCTATACTAGCTTTTCTCTCTGCCATATTTCTTCCTTTCTCTAATAGAATCATAGTGAGTATATAGGGACGTTTCTCTTTTACTCACTTTTTAAACATTTATAATTTCAAAACGCTTTCTTAAAGTGAGTAAAAGAGAAACGTCCCTATATACTCACTCGCAAGAATTAATTATTTGAATCGAACTGCGATTGAGTTAGCATGTGCTGTAAGACCCTCAGCCTTAGCAAATGCCTCAATATCTGTATGTACAGCTCTAAGAGCCTCTTCTGAATAACAGATAATGCTTGATTTCTTAATGAAATCATCTACTCCAAGTGGTGAGAAGAATCTAGCTGTACCATTTGTAGGAAGTACATGGTTTGGTCCAGCAAAATAATCACCAAGTGGCTCAGATGAATATTCACCTAAGAATATAGCTCCAGCATTCTTTACCTGAGTCATAGTCTCCCATGGATTAGCAGTTAGAATCTCTAAATGCTCTGGTGCTATTTCATTTGTTGCGTCAATAGCATCCGCCATTGAATCAGCAACAAATATATTTCCGAAATTATCCAGTGACTTCTGAATAATATCCTTACGCGAAAGCTCAGCAGTGAACTTATCAACCCACTCTGAAACCTCATTAGCAAGCTTTTCACTTGTTGTAACAAGGGTTGCAGAAGCAAGCTCATCATGCTCTGCCTGTGACAGTAAATCAGCCGCAACATATTCTGCTGTTGCAGTCTCATCAGCGAGAACAAGAATCTCACTAGGACCAGCAATTGAATCTATTGAAACATGTCCATAAACAAGTCTCTTAGCTATTGCTACGAAAATGTTACCAGGACCAACTATCTTATCAACCTTAGGTATACTCTCAGTTCCATAAGCAAGAGCTGCTATAGCCTGAGCTCCACCTACTTTATAAATATCCTGAACTCCAGCCTCTTTAGCTGCGACAAGAGTTGTAGGATAAACCTTACCCTCAGCGTTACATGGTGTTGTCATTATGATTCTAGAAACACCAGCAACCTTAGCAGGTAATACATTCATAAGAACTGTTGAAGGATAAGCTGCCTTACCACCAGGAACATATACACCAGCGGACTCAATAGGTGTAACCCTCTGTCCGAGAACTGAACCATTATCATAAGTGTTGATCCAGCTATTTCTCTTCTGAAGCTCGTGGAAATCACTTATATTCTTAATAGCCTTTCTGATAACCTCAATTAGATCACCATCAACCTGTCCGTATGCCTCTTCAATCTCCGCATCAGTAACCTTGATATTTCCAGCATTTAAATCAGCCTTATCAAACTTCTTTGTATAATCAAAGAGAGCTGCATCACCGTTATCGTGAACATTCTTGAGTATCTCCTTAACGACAACCTCCTGCTCACCATAATCATCTGTAGTTCTCTTGAGCAAATCACTCATAAGTTTATTCTTTGTATCACTAGTTAATTTAACAATTCTCATAATTCTTTCCTCTTATATTCATCATTTGAAAGTTTTATTCGTTTTCCAAAACGCCCTTTAAATCACTAAGTAATTTGTTTATTCTCTCGTGTTCCATACGTAGGCTTACCTGGTTTACAACTACACGAGCACTGAGATTAACTATCTCTTCTAGAACCTCAAGACCATTTTCTTTAAGTGTAGATCCTGTTTCAACGATATCAACGATAACCTCAGATAACCCAACTATTGGAGCAAGCTCTACAGAACCATTTAGTTTGATAATCTCAACTGTCTGATTCTTCTTATCCTTGAAATAATTTTTAGCAATATTTGGATATTTACTAGCCACTCTGATTATTTCATTCTTGGAAAGCAGTTCCTTTGCAGAAGCAGGTCCACATACGCACATTCTGCACTTTCCAAATCCAAGATCCATAACCTCATATAGATTTCTGCCTTCCTCAAGGAGTGTATCTCTACCAACAACTCCTATATCAGCCACACCATATTCTACATAAGTAGGCACATCACTTGGCTTCGCAAGGAAGAATCTCATACCCAGCTCATCGTTCTGGAATATAAGCTTTCTGGTCTTAGGATCATTTATCTCATCACAGGTAATCCCAATTTTCTCAAGTAATTTTAATGTTTCTTTTGCGAGTCTGCCCTTAGCAAGAGCAAATGTAAGATATCTCATTACATCCTCCGGTCTATATATCTAAATCGTCTATTTTTCTAGTTTCGTCAACACTTCTATCAGCGCTTATGATACGTACATTATTCTCATCCTGAAGAATATATACCTTTCCAACATCATAGATATCAGAATATGTCATATATTCATCCTCATCATGTCTCTTAGACTTTCTGATAAGCTGTGCTATACATTCATTCTGACGAAGCTTTTGAGCAAGAAGAAGCGCGCTCTGTTGATGCTCGATTGTATATACGATAAGAGCTGACTTTACATTTCTCTTAAATGGAAGCTTCTGTCTATTAAGACCATTCATTAGTTCATCAACATAAATCGAAAAACCAATTGATGGAGCATCCTTACCATACATAGAAAGCAGATCGTTATAACGTCCACCTCTTACTATCGGATTACCAGTACCGTAAGTATAACCGCTGAAAACAATTCCTGTATAATAATCGTATCCATTGATCATAGATAAATCGAAGCTTACATAGCTCTCATATTCATAATATGAAAGCGCTGTATAAACTTTTCTAAGACGGTCTATCGCTTCAAGTGCACATTTACTCTCTGTCAGCTTTTCTGCCTTATCTAAGGCGTCTAGTCCTCCAAATAAAGAGGATAAAGAATTAAGATTATTCTTGATACCTTCATCTATATCAAGCTCTGAAATATATTCAGAAAGACCAAAGAAATTCTTTATCTGAATATAATCCTTTATCTTCTCTTCTATTTTCTTAGGAAGCTTTGCATCTTCAATTATTCCCTTGAAATACTCCACCTCGCCGATTACTATCTGGAATTCATTTAGTCCAGAAGCTTTTAGACAGTCAATTACGCACGCAATGGACTCGGCATCTGCCGCTGAACTATCATCATTTATCAGTTCACTTCCAAGCTGTGTTATTTCTGCAAGTTTACCTTGATGCTTTTCTGTACTAGCAAAGGTATTTCCTCTATAACAAAGTCGTATAGGAAGTTCTTCGTCTGCAAAATACTTCGCAACACATCTTGCTATACTTGGGGTAAAATCAGGTCTAAGAACGAGTGTGTTGTTATCTCTATCAAAGAACTTATACATCTCATTAGATGGAGCACTTCCCTTATCTGAATTAAAAATCCCGAAGTATTCAAAGGTTGGAGTTTCTATATCTTTATTTCCATACAGATGCAAGACATGCTCCATATCATTTATGATCTGATGCTTTCTCTCGCACTCAGAACCATATATGTCTCTGATACCCTCCGGGGTTGATAATAATGTTTCTCTCATGAGTTTTCCCTCTCTTAAGCCTGCGATATAATTATGTCCATATATACACCGTCTTTGTTTTCCTTGCAGGTACAAAATCTATATCTTACTCTGCTATCCTCATTGTAACGAACCGATACATGAGAATATGGATAAGCTGTGGCTTCAACAAACTTGCGATAAAGGGCATCTGCCGCAGCAACGGTATACTTATTCATCTTTATATCAACTATATATCTATTGTAATTTACATTAATGCAAAAACTATCAACCTTCTTGGATTTGCTTAGAAATGTATCCATAGCAGCATATATTTCTTCGTCAGTAACGATACTTAGTTTTGCCATATACTCATTAACCGCTCTAAACATAATACGCTCCTATTCTTACCTTTAACCGAACAATTATTATACTATCTAATAGAAAATAAATCAATCTAAGTAAGTCTTTCTCTCTACATCTCTCCAGCTATTATCAAGGTTGTAGAATTCTCTCATTTCTTGATCAAAAATATGTATAACAACATCGTTATAATCAAGAAGTATCCAGCCACCCTGAGACTTTCCTTCACGAGCAATTAGTTCGTAACCAGAATCCTTCATTGACTCTTCCACTCCATCAACCATGGCATCAATCTGAGTTTTACTATTTCCAGTCGCAATCACAAAATAATCTGTTATAGCTGTAACTGTACCTACATGAAGTGAAACTACATCATGCGCCATCTTCTCCTGTAGTGCATTAACGGCACATTCAACCATTTCTAATTCTCTATCCATTTATTTCTCACCTTTTTTCACGTAGTAATCGTATGTTTTCTTAGTCATCTCATCTATTATTACTTCATTACCATTTAAGTAAATCAGTGTATTCTTTAATATATGGATAACACATTT
>CACYQC010000048.1 GCA_902776395.1 uncultured Lachnospiraceae bacterium | reverse complement strand
GCTAAATGAATAATACAGAGATAAATATCAAAATACAAAATGGGGAAAATATAATAGAAGGTAAGGTGCCTGCTGGTACTTGTCTGACAGATATAATCGATAAGTTTATAGGCGACGAGGAGAAGTATGTAGCGGCCGTTGTTAATCGGAGACTATGTGAAGTGACTAGTAGCATATTCAAGGACTCAGAGATTAGGTTTATGAAGCTTAACAGTCCTATAGGATATGATCTATATAAGCGGAGCATAGTCCTTCTTATGCTCAAATCTGCAAAGGATGTGCTTGGAAAAGCAGAAGGGGATTACAGAATAGAGATAATGTATTCTCTGGGAAAGGGCTTCTTCTGTAGACTTGAAGATGACGATACAGAGATGAATGAAGAGCTTCTGGGCAAGATCAAGGTTAGAATGAGAGAACTTGTTGAGCAGGATCTGCCTTTAGAGAAGAAGATATATACTACAAGAGAAATGCGAGAAAGATTTGCTCGTAGAGATCTTCCAAGTAAAGCTAAACTTCTGAGATATAGAAGGTCCTCCAAGATTAATATATATGATCTGGATGGTTACGAGGATTATTTCTACGGATATATGGTTCCATCAACAGGTTATCTGACAGAGTTTGATCTTGTGCCATATGATGATGGATTCGTGCTTGTTATTCCAGAGAAGAATACATTAAAACTACCTGAAAAGTATGAGGCTCCAAATGAGCTCTACAATGTTCTCAGAAGATCTGAGGACTGGGGACGTAAGCTCCAAATAACCTGTGTTGGTGAGTTAAATGACATAGTTGTCAAAGGGGATATGAATAAACTTATGCTCCTTCAGGAAGCTATGATGGAGAAACAGATAGCTGAGATAGCTCAGGAAATATATGAAGGGGATAGAAAGCTTGTTCTGATAGCAGGACCATCTTCTTCAGGCAAGACAACATTTTCCAATAGACTCAGCGTGCAGCTGGCCTCTTTTGGTATAATTCCTCATCCAATAGCTATGGATAACTTCTTCAAGGAGAGGAAGGATACTCCACTTGATGAAAATGGAAAATTCGATTTTGAAACTATAGATGCTTTGGATCTGGAGCTTCTTGAAAGTACTATGACTAGACTTCTGAACGGGGAAGAAGTAGATATGCCTACCTTTGATTTTACAGTGGGTTCAAAGGTATATGATGGCACTAAACTAAAGCTCGGTAAGAATGATGTAATAGTTATGGAGGGTATACATGCGCTTAATCCAGCGTCGACTAAGACGCTTCCTAAGGATAGCTGTTACAAGATTTATATTAGTGCACTTACACAGCTAAATATCGATGAGCATAATCGTATATCGACAACAGATACGAGACTTATCAGAAGAATGATAAGAGATGCGAGAACTAGAGGACATAGTGCTAGTAAAACTATAGAAATGTGGCCATCCGTAAGACGTGGAGAAGAAAAATATATCTTCCCATATCAAGAGGAGGCAGATGCTGTATTCAATTCAGCACTTATATATGAACTTCCTGCACTCAAGACCTTTGCAGAGCCTTTACTCTTTGGTGTATCGGAAGAAAGTGATGAGTATTATGAGGCCAAGAGGCTTCTTAAGTTCCTGGATTATTTCCTGGGAATAGATGTTCAGAGCGTTCCACAGAATTCTATTATAAGAGAATTTATTGGTGGGGGATGCTTTAAAGTCTGAGTAGACTTATACGTGAAGGGAAAAAAGTAAAAATGGAGCAGGACTGTAAGCCGGGTTCTGTCGGGGATAATCATCTATCTAGATCCTGTATTACTACAGGATTCAAGCAACCTACCTGAAGCTCGGCGGGCCGCGTCAACGCTTCTGCTTGGTCTTGCATCGGATGGGGTTTACAATGCCCTGTCTGTCACCAGCCAGGCGGTGAGCTCTTACCTCGCCTTTTCACCCTTACTCATATAGAGCGGTATATTTTCTGCTGCACTTTCCTGTGAGTCACCTCAACTGGACGTTATCCAGCATCCTGCCCTGTGATGCCCGGACTTTCCTCACGGACTATAAAAGTCCCCGCGATTATCTATCCTGCTCGCAGGTGCGAGTATAACATAAGAAATTATTCACTTCAAGAAGTAAATGGAGGAAACAAATGAAAAGGTTAATAGTATTTGTATTGCTGACGACAATGATCCTTTTAGTCTCGAATATGAATATTGATGCTGCCGGTTCAGGATACACCCTGGCTGTAACATCAGATCTCTCGACTAGTAGTGATTATTATATAGTCAATGTTGACATAGAGAGTAAACTAGAGAATTTCTCTGGAACTATGAGAGTCGTAGTTGAAAATGATAAGGCCTCGCTGGTTGGATATGAAACTATTGTTTCAGTTCCGAAAGGCAATACAAAAACTTATTCGGTGGATATTCCTGTAAAAGGGCTAGATGCTCATAAGGAGATAACAATCTATCTTTATAACACTAGTGGAAAAAAGGTGTACTCGGAAAAGTTTAGATCTGTATTTGGTAAAACGGCTAGTCAGATCACTTTAGGACTTCTGTCAGATAATCCTGACAAGATATCTGCGCTGGATATGGGCGGTGAAACAGTAGAATATTACCAGGAAAACTACCAGGTTAAACTAGAGGAAATAGATCTTGATGATATATCAGATCAGTTGGCTAGAATAGATGTATTGGTCATTAATAATTACGACACTTCCAGTATATCGGAAGAGGTTATTGAAGAGATAGAAGATTGGGTTAATTATGGAGGAATCCTTTTTATTGGTACAGGTAGAACGATGGATAGAACTGTATCGGGATTTGATGATGGATTTCTTGGTATTGAATCTAGAGGAACATATCGCGATGAAAAGTTCTACACAGGAAATGATTATGCTGAACATGAAGTGGTAGATATAGACTATACACTCTCATATACAGGCATTAGTAATGTTGATAACTATATTAATATCGGTAGTGGATATATTATTCATTCGACCTTTGATCTAGAAGAGCTGACAGAGGATGACAACTACAATTTAAACAGTTTATATAATTTCATATTATCTCAGCTGGTTAGTTCTTCAAATTATAATCCTAATAACAACTTTTCTATGTATGATCTGGAGGATTTCCAAGGATATATGGAGAAACCTGTGAGGACAGGAGCGGGGCTTCTCTCACTTATTATAATTATTTATATAGTCCTAGTAGGACCAATTGTATATCTAGTGCTTAAATCTATGAAGATGCAAGAGAAGATATGGATAGTTATTCCTATAATGTCACTTGTTTTCGTTGGTTTCGTGGCGCTGCTCAGTTTAGGAGTAAAGGTTCGTGGACTGAATATCAAAACAGTTGAAATGCATAACATAAGTAATAATACAGATGATGTATTTATACTCGGATATTCAGCAAAGCCTAAAGAATGGACGATTGAAACCAAAGATTCATATCTATATGGAAATATGATAACTGATTTTGGATATAGTGATAGTAAAGAAAAGGGAATCATACAATATGGTGGAGAGGTAGATAGGCTGACTTATAAACCTGAAGGAACCTTTGAGTCCACTTGTTTTGTAATGACTAACAAGGATAAAAAAATAAAGGATTTCACTTATGATGTGGAATTTGATGATGTGGATAATAATGGCCTTCAAAATATTAGATATGGAAAAATAACAAATAATACAGGTAAAGATTTTGACTTTGTAATGATAATAGGAGACTACGGAAATCAGCTAATTAAGGATGTCCAAGATGGTGAAGAAATGACAGTTGCCATTAATAAGTCCTCCTATGGTTACCAGGGATATTCGGTAAGTAATAATAATCTAATCTATAATGGAGAAGTAAGTAATTATTATAGGAAAAAAGACTATGAGAGTGCGGCCGAGCTGTCGGCTATGGCTATGACTCTTAAAGCAAACTGCGCCGGAATGCCTGGAACACTTGCGGTAGTTGGAGTTACAAAGGGTAGCACCAAGACAAAGGTAGACTCAGAAGCAGCCTGGGAATGCTATTATTCAGAATACTAAACAGGAGGGAAAGCTATGTTATATATAGAGAATCTAGTAAAAATGTATGGCCGTTTTCCTGCTGTTAAAGGACTGACCCTTAGAGTTCCAAAGGGAGATCTGTTTGGCTTTGTAGGACCTAATGGTGCAGGAAAAACAACAACTATAAGAATAGTATGCGGACTTCTAAAACCTACATCTGGTAAGGTTACAGTAAATGGAATCACAGGCATAAATGGTGGAGCCACTAGAAGTCAGTTAAAGGAAATAAAGAAAAATATAGGTTATGTTCCGGATTTCTTCGGTGTATATGATAACCTTAAGGTTACAGAGTATTTGGAATTCTATGGATCTCTTAATGGAATGACATATAGAGATATAGTTGCAACTTCCAATGATCTTCTTGCTCTAGTTAATCTGGAAGATAAAAAGGACTTCTATGTAGACACATTATCAAGAGGTATGAAGCAGAGATTATGTGTTGCGAGGGCACTCCTTCACAATCCAACACTTCTTATAATGGATGAGCCTTCCTCGGGTCTTGACCCAGCGGCCAGAATCGAGATGAAAGAGCTTCTGATGAATCTGCAGTCAATGGGCAAAACAATAGTTATAAGTTCACATATACTTGCTGATATAGCTGAAATGTGTAACGCCGTAGGAATAATGAATCAAGGACGTCTGGTGGCAGCGGGTAAGATGGAAAATATTCTTAAAACTGGTACAGATACAAGCCGTCTGATCATTTCCTTTGCAAATGGTATAGAGCTGGCACAGAGAATCTTTACAGAGCAGCCAGCAATTAGGATGGAATCTGTTCGTGAGAATCAGATAATAATTAGTGGTGTAGCGGATGATGCAATGGCTAATCGAATAATAGTTGATCTTATATCTAGAGGAGTGACTATTTCGGGATTCCATAGAGAAGAGAGAAGTCTAGAGAAGATATTTATGAATATGACAGGAGGTGTTGCATAATGAATAATGTTAAAACCTCAAAAAGCATAGTTAATCCTATAGTTCGAAAGGACCTCAAGGTTATATCCAGAAGTATGAAATTCTCTTGGGGACTCTTTGCCTACGAGGCAATACTTGCACTCATATTCCTTTTTATAATGCTTACGATACGTTCTGTTGGATCGTATTCAGGAATAAGAAGTAATACGGATGTATATGAGGCCTATATCTCATTTTTCCTTGTGATAGGTATAGCGCAGTTAATCATGATATCGCTGATCATACCTATAATAACTGCTTCCTCTATATCAGGTGAAAGAGAAAGACAGACACTAGATGTTATGTTAACTACAACAACGAGTGCTCCAGCAATAATTATTGGTAAGGTTTCATCTGCAGTATTCAGAGTAATGATATTCGTTGTAGCTAGTGTTCCTCTCATGGCGATATCCTTCATAATGGGAGGTCTGTCATGGCTTATGCTTCTGGAGTATACCGTGCTTGCATTTGTCTATGCAATAATGGCAGGTAGTATAGGAACTTTCTGTTCCTCTGTATGTAGGAAATCAATTCCAGCTATTATAATGTCATATGTGATATATGGAACAATATATGGAATAACCTATGTACCACTACTACTAGTTGCGATTCTTGGAGATATAGATGACGCGGTATGGTCATTTTTACCACTTGCATTTAATCCTGTTCAGTCCTTTATAGTATTTTTCTATGGGAGAATGACAGGTGAATCCTTATATGAAGAAATATATAGTTATGGTACGAATAACAATCCGATCTTTGAATTTTTTGGATCCACTACAGTATGGCTAATTATTTCAGTTATATTGCAGCTTGGAATAGCAGCATTCTTCATATGGATGGCCTCTCTAAGACTGAAGCCTAGAAATAAGTAAATGCTATTTTAACTAAATAACAGGCAGGCAGAAGAATGGAATATATTGACAGAATAGTAGGAAAAATAAGAATAAAGTTAAATGCTAATATAATGAGAAGAAGTCTTGTTACAGCTCTGATGTACGGAGCTGTAGCAGGACTTATTGTTGTTATAGCGAGTATGATATTTCCCTTCTATTATGCAGGTTACGTGGCTCTTGCAGCTATATTTATAGGACTGCTTGTTGGAGTTTTTCTTGGAGTTAGAAGGAGAATAGATAACAAGGCGGCGGCACTCTATATAGATAGTTGTGGCTTTGATGAGAAAATAATAACAGCTCTTGAAAATAGAAAGTATAAAGATAAGGTATGTATTCTTCAGAGAATAGATGCTGAGCAACATCTAAAACTGGAGGAGAGCAAGGTAAAGGTTAAGTTTGAGCTTCCGTGGATAAAGCTCGGAGTACTACTACTAGTTATGGTTCTTGCGACAGTTTTATATATGATACCTACTCCTGCAAAGGAGCTGGCAAAGAATCAGCATGAGGCTAAGCAGGAAGCAAAGAAAGCTCAGGAAGAAGTAGAGGAAATGATGGAGGCCCTGACGAAGATAGATCAGGGTGAAATGACTCCAGAGGAGCTTGAAGCACTAAAGCAAATGATGGAGTCCCTTAAGACTTCAAAAGAAGACTTTGCAAATGTGAAGGACAAGAATGATTTTAATAAAGCTAGACAAAAATATGATTATAAGCTAGGGGATATGTCAGACAAGCTAGAAATGTTATCTCAAGGTAAAACAGGAGAGGCTCAGAAAGAATTAAAGTCTGCAAAAGAAATAGCGGATAATCAGAATCAGAAGCCGAAGAATCAGACTGCTTCTAATAATCAACAAGGCGAGCCAGGTCAAGAGGGCCAGCAAGGCGAACCAGGCCAGGAAGGACAGCTGGGCCAGGAAGGTCAGCAGGGGCAGCAAGGTCAGGAAGGCCAGGAAGGCCAAGAGGGTCAGCAGGGCCAGGAAGGCCAAGAAGGCGAGCCAGGTCAAGAGGGCCAAGAAGGTCAAGAAGGACAAGGAGGCGAAGGCCAAGGTGAAGGAGAAGGTGAAGGCAAAGGTAAAGGCGAAGGAAAAGGATCCGGAGAAGGCGAGGGCGAAGGTCAAGGCGAAGGAGAAGGTGAAGGCAAAGGAAAGGGAAGCGGACAAGGTGAGGGTTCTAGTGAAACAAAGGTTAAACATAATCATGACTATGTAAGCGTTAATGAAAACGTATCAGGTCAGTATACGGAGAATTCCACCTCAGAGTTTGCTCACGAACAGAACGGACTGGCATGGGAAGGAACTCAAGTGCCATATGATACTGTAATAGGCGACTACAGTGATAAGGCGTATGAAGGAATAGATAAGGGAAAATATCCCGGCGGAATGTCGGATGTAATAAAGAATTATTTCACAGGTTTATCTGAATAGATATAAATGGAGGTAAGTAAGAATGGAATATAACCAGGCTGTAAGCGTTATTAATCAGGTTAAAGCGGAAATACATAAGGAGATAATAGGTCAGGAGAAGACGGTGGATAATCTTCTCATGGCACTTCTAGTAGGAGGAAATGTTCTACTCGAAGGTATGCCGGGACTAGGAAAAACGAGACTGGTTCAAACAATAAGTCACGTCTTTGATATGTCCTTTAGACGTATACAGTTTACGCCAGACCTTATGCCTGCAGATATAACAGGTACAAATATAATGGTTAGAAATGAGCAGGGAAGCAGCTTTAAATTCGAGGCAGGACCTATTTTTGCAAATGTGGTTCTGGCGGATGAGATAAACAGAGCTACGCCTAAAACTCAGTCAGCGCTCCTTGAAGCAATGCAGGAACATACAGTTACAGTAGGTGACCTGACTTATGCTCTTCCAGATCCATTCTTTGTAATTGCTACACAGAACCCTATTGAACAGGAAGGAACATATCCACTACCTGAAGCACAGTTAGATAGATTTGCGATGAAGCTACTTGTCGAATATCCAACGAAGGAAGAGCTTGCAGCAATTGTAAATCTTACTGAAGGCTTCGGAGTACAACCTGTACAACCAATGGTTAAGCCTGAGACACTTATTGAGATAAGACAAATGATTCAGCAGATTCCTATAGCAGATCCAGTTATGGGACGAGCCCTTGATCTAGTTATGGCGACTCATGCTGATAATAAATATATACGTGAAGGCGCCAGCCCTAGAGCAGCACAGTACATAGTTAGATGTGCAAAGGCTCGTGCATTTATGCTGGGCAGACTAAATGTAGCCTTCGAAGATATTGATGCAGTAGCAGTAGCAGTTCTGCGTCATCGTATCATCCTCAGCTTCGATGCAGTAGCTGATGGAGTTGATGCAGATACAATCATTAAGCAGCTGCTTGGATAAACCATGTAAAAAGAAGATATTTTAAAGTTTAAAGACTATTAAAGGATAGCAGATGGAAACACTTAATCTGAGAGAACTGGAACAACTGAATACACTTAGGTTAAATATACGCCGCAGTATGTCCCAGGGCGAGGGTCTCAGAAGGTCGTCTGCAAAGGGACGCTCTGCAGAGTTTTCCGGATACCGTGAATATGTCCCTGGGGACGATACTAGATATGTAGACTGGAATGCATATGCTAGATTCGACAAGCTCTATATAAAGGAATTCATGGAGGAAAAGGAAGGTAGGGTTAGCATCTATCTAGATACCAGTAAATCCATGGATTTTGGTGAGAAGAAGAAGAGTACTCTTATGGCGGAGCTGGCAGAAATAATAAGCTTCTCTGCAACCTCCGGAAGAGATAGTGTTTATGTAACGGACCTCGCATTTCCAACCAATACCTTTAAGGTACCAGTTGGTAGCTTAGGGGTAGCTACTCTAAAGACTTGGCTTGAGAAGACAGAGGTGAATGGAAAGATAGACCTTATGAGTTCTCTCAAAAAAGCCGTTAAGGGTAGAGGTGGTGTAGCTATAGTTATATCTGATTTTATGGATGAGGGTTTCCTTGCTAATGAAACAGATATACTTAGACTCTTTGATTATCATGGTATGAAGACAACTCTTATACATGTTCTTTCTCACGAAGAGATGGAAATAGAGGATGACGGTTCATTTCAATATATAGATAGTGAGGATGATGATAGAGAAGTCAGAATCACACTTGATAAATACAGTATAAGAGATTATAAGAAAGCTCTTGAGGATTATTCCAAGAACATCTATACAAAAGCAAAGGCAGCCGGCGGAAATTATATTCTATGTTCTACGGCTGATCCTATTAAAAAAATAATATATGAGAATTTGAGATTCTTATTCTTATAAAACCTGGAGAGTATTATGACATTCGCAACACTTCTCCCGCTTATATGTCTGGTGGGAGTTCCGATTATCATAATTCTATATTTGATGAAGCCGAAGGGGACACGTAAAGTGGTACCTTCTGTTTTGTTGTGGAAAAATACAGAGAAAAATGAGAGAAGTACAACATTTTCTAAGAAGCTAATCAAGAATATTCTTATGTTCCTTGAAATACTAGCACTTATTTGCCTTACCTTTGCTGCTATGTCTCCAATGGTTAAGAGAGGAATGAAGGGAAGTAACAAATCCTCCATTATTGTTATTGATACCTCTGGAAGTATGCAGTTTAAGGATAAAAATGGTACTACTAGATTTTCACAGGCTATTCAGGATGCAAAGGATTACGTGGAAACATCTGGTGGAGATATCTCTATTGTTACATGTGGAGCTTCGAATGAGGTGCTTGCTAATGGTAGTCATGACAAGGGAAAACTGAAGAGAATTCTCTCTAATATTCAGGTTACTGATACGGCTGGAGATATAAGCAAGTCTGAAGGACTGCTGGAATCTCTCAAGAAGGAAGAAATAATAATCTTCACGGATGGAGACGGAGCTTCTCGCTTAGAGGAAATGAGTCAGAAAATGTCTGTGGATATCAAGGTATATGGGGATGTTACTAGTAACGTTGGTATAAGTCAGATGTCCATGAAGCAGAATGATGCAGGAACCTACGACATAGCAATAGGCTATCATACAAAGGGGGAAGGAAGTCATAAGTTTGACATTTCCCTATATGATGCAGACGGTTCTTTGATTGAGGTTAGGACGATTGATACAGAGGGTAATGCAGGAAGTACAGTCCTAATGATGGATAAATCCGTAAAGGGAGACTATGTAAAGGCTGAGCTTAGTGGAATAGATTCAGACGGACTTGATAGAGACAACACAGCTTATGCGATAAAGAGTGTATCAGACGAAGTTCAAGCATACATGGTCGGCGTTGGTAATACTTATTTTGAAAAGGCTTACACTGCAATTACTGGAAATACTATGCTGAAAATTACCAATGATGCTGATATACCTGCAGGAGAAAATGTACTTGCAATATATGATAGAGCGGACCTTGTAACCGGAAATTATCCTGGAATAGTGGAAGGATATTCTGATAAGGATTCTGAAAAGGTATCAGGTGCAATAGTTACTGTTCGTACAGGAGACCTTATAGGGGATATGAATGACTATACCTTCGGTGCTAGTGATCTTTCCGTGCTCGAATGTCCTGAATGGGCTAGTCCACTCATGGTTATAAATGCTGGTAGTGAAGATGAAAAGGTAGTTGCTTACTATGGAGAAAATGAGGATGTCAGAAAGGTCGTACTAGGCTTCGATATTAGAAATACAGAGTATCCACTTATGGCTGAATTCCCAATCTTCGTGGCAGAAGCTGTTACTTATATTACAGATGACAGTTTGGTGCACAGTAAATATATTCAGGCGGGAGAAGGCTTATCTTTAAGCCCTTCAGTAGGTAAGGATACTGTATTCGAAGCAGTTGATTCAAATGATGATTATAGTCTAAGGAAGGCAGGACTGAATAGACTGACTGCAAATGCAGTGGGAGAAAAGAATAGTAGCAAGAGTGAATACTTTGTAGTCAGATATCCTATCTCTGAGGGAGACGGAACCATATCTCATGAATCTATGAGCTATGTAAAAGAGGCGGAATATGGTGTGAGACTGGGTTCGCTAACAAGAATCTGTCTTATCATAGCTCTTATCCTTTTGATACTCGATTGGATCATTTATATCACCAGACAGGTGAGAAAGAACAAAATTGAAATAATTATTAGAACAGTACTTGTAATACTTGTTCTAATGTCTATTTTTGGTGTCAACCTCTTCGGTCGCAAGAATAAGACAGTTACTATATTCCTTGTAGATATGTCAGATAGTAATGCAAGCAGCCTCGCGGAGGAGGAGGAATATATAAGAGAAGAAGTGAAGAAGCTGCCTAGAGGACAGAGCTACGGAGTGGTTGCCTTTGGAAGAAATGCCGCTACGGATCAGTTTGTTACTGATGATGTTCAGTTTGTGGGAATTGCTTCTACGCCTGACGGATCTGCGACAGATATAGAGGGAGCGGTTGACTATGCTGTGGCTCTTGTACCTGAGGATAGCCTGGGTCGAATGGTTATTCTTACAGATGGATGTGAAACTGTAGGTGATATAAATAATACATTAAACAAGTTAAAAGATAATGATATAGAAATATGTGCAAAGCTTTATGAAACCGAAAATGCTTCAGATGTATATCTCGAAATGGTAGATATGCCGGAGAAGCTGGAGGTTGGAGATGCATATAGCATCAAGGTCACTGTTTATAGTTCCTACGAAGTAGATGCAAAGCTAAGGCTGTGGGATAGTAGTGAACTTCTAGATGAGATGGATGTGCATTTGATTAGAGGCGAGAATACATTTGTCCTGAATGAAGTGGCCGGAGATGAAGCAATAGAAGAGAGAAAGGTAACTATAGAAGCTGATGGCGATACTATAACTGAGAATAATAGTATGGTTGCAGCGGCGGTAGTAAATGCTCCTGGAAAGGTTCTTATAGTATCTGGAGCAAGAGAGGATAGCTCTGGACTGGATAGCATCCTGAAGAATATTAATGTAGATGCAACGGTTGTTTCCTGCATCAATGCACCAGATGATATATCTGGCTTACTTAACTATAAAACTATAATT
>CACYQC010000047.1 GCA_902776395.1 uncultured Lachnospiraceae bacterium | reverse complement strand
AACTCTTTATTATATTATCCTTTAAAATTTCTTGACGATAGTAAGTATGTTCTTTCCATCCTCATATTCATAGGTCATTTCATCCATACTCTTCTTAACCATGTATACTCCAAGACCACCTATCTGTCTCTCCTCTGAGGAAAGGGTTACATCTGGATCTGGTTTCTGAAGAGGATTATATGGTGTACCACTATCCTCAAATATAACCTTAATAGCATTAGGATCCTTGAAAAACTCAACTGTGATAGTGGCCATACCCTTCTTATCACCATATGCATAGTTTGCTATATTTACAAAGATTTCCTCAACCGCTATATCCATAGCAATCTTGATACTGTTTCCGTCATGGGCAGCCAGACCATCTTCAATAAACTTAGTTACCCTGTCCATATTGTCGAGATCAGCTTCAATAGTTAATTCTCTCTTATGCTCGCCTAGCTTCTTAGATAGATTTGCTCCATAATAACTGAAGCTCATCATAGTAGTATCATCAAACTGCTCTGCACCAGCAACAAATTCATTAATGCTATCTGTAACGTTTTTCAGAATCTCAACAGGACTAGCGTTAGGTTCCTTATTAAGAGCCTCCAGCAGTCTATCTGTACCATATAGCTCATTATTACTATTTGTTGATTCTGGAACACCATCCGTATATACAAATATGCTGTCTCCAGGATATAGCTGGAATTCATGCTGCTTGAACTTCAGTCCTTCTAATGTTGCAACAGCCATTGAATGACGGTAGGTAACAAGTTCGTACTGTCCTCCCTTTCTCCTTAGAACAGGATGCTCGTGTCCAGCATTTGCAGCGACACCCTTACCTGTTGAGATTTCAATTATTGCCATCCAAACAGTTACGAATAGTTCTGCATCATTTCCTTCACACAGCTGATCATTTGCATAAGCAAGAACCTCTGAAGGAGAACCTCCCATCAGCGCTCTATTCTTGATAAGAGTCTTCGCAATTACCATGAATAGTGCCGCCGGAACTCCCTTACCAGATACATCAGCCATTACCAAACCAATATGATCATCATCGATCATGAAGAAATCATAGAAATCTCCACCAACCTCTTTTGCTGGATCCATAGAGGCATAGAGATCAAATTCTTTTCTTTCTGGAAAAGCTGGGAAAATCCTTGGGAGCATATCTGCCTGAATCTGAGTAGCGACATTAAGCTCCGCACCTATTCTTTCCTTCTCAGCAGTAACCTTTTTGAGGTTATCCATGTAATCTATCAGACTATGCTGCATGTGCTGAGTTGATTTATATAGATTCTCTATCTCATCGTCCGTCTTAATATCAAGCTCCTGAATCATTTCCTTAGAATATGTTTCACTATCAGCAAAGTTTTCTGCTTCCTGAGTAAGAAGTTCTATTGGCTCTGCAACACCCTTATAAACAGATTTCATAACCACAAATGTAACAAGTATAACAGTTACAAATGCTGTAGCAGAAACAATAATAAGGAATATTCTGAACTGGTTATATATCTTAGTATTATCCATATCTACAAAGGCAATGGCCACAGCCTCACCGTTTGAGTTATAGATTGCACCACCACCAGAACTTAGCCAGCCATAACCAGATAATGTGTTCGTAGGTTCAACGTCCTGATTACCCTTTAGATAATCAAAGCTACTTTCCAGCTCTTCAGTATGTCCTAGGCTATTATATCTATCAAAGGCCTCCATCAAGTCTATTGATTTACCATTATCAATTACACAAATATATACAAACTCTGTACCCATGTTGGCGTTAAAGTCTTCCATGAATTCGATAGTTTCATCATACTCTTTTAGAAGACCCTTCTGATCCAGCCATTTCTTAACCTTATCCTGTTTTTTCTCTCCCTCCGGCATATTACGAAGTTCATCAAAATCTTCGCCCTGCTGCGCCTTATACAGGCGCTCTATGAAGTCACCATCTATGCCGTCAGCTACGGTACTCGCAACTCTTGAAGTATGTTCATCAAATATCTTGGTATACTGAATATAGGTAGCTATAGCACTTCCTACAATCAGAAGAAGTGCCAGCAGTGCCAGACCAGTATTTATCATTCTACCAAGCTTTTTGGTTAACTTAGAGACTTTCTTTTTCTTCATCCTTTACCACCCTTTTTATACTACGACGCTTTGATATACCTAAACTAATAAGGAATATTAAACTAAAGGACATAAGCCCTGCAATCATAACAAAGAGTCCCTTACTAACACCTGACATCAGAACAAGACCGAAAACAAATGAACCTAGAGACTGAGCTCCATTTTCAAAGAGACTATATATTCCCATACTTCTATCATATCCATATTCCTCAACCTCATGGAGATCAGTATAATATGCAGATAAAAGTGGTATTCCAAAGCTATCAGCTATTCCTATTAATACAAGCGCAAGGAACAAGGTTTTAACATTATGATTAAGTGCTATATTAAGGAAAGCCTCAGCATAAAGTACCGCACTTAAGAATAGACCTAAGCCCTTAGCATTATGCTTAGAGAAGAGCGCTGTCAGCTTAGAACCAAGTATAACTGAGAGCACTCCAGTAATTATATAGGAGTAACCAATATGTGTCTCTGAGATTCCCCATCTATCTCCAAGGATAGGATACATATAATAGAGATAATATCCACTTATAAGAAGTGGTGTCAGCATAAACAAGAAATAGGTTATTATCCTTGGCTTGAAGACAAAGCTAATAGGATTCATCTTCTTCTCACCAGCTTCTTCACCTTCTTCTTCTACATAGTCCATCTTTGTAAGATATCTATTAGATACGTATATAAGTATAATACTTGAAAAGCCAGTTATGAGGAAGAGGAGCTTGTAGCTAACCCACTGAATAAGGAAACCACCCAGCACAACTCCGGCGTTACATCCTGTAAGAGATGCAATATTCTCCAAAGCGTAGCCTCTATCCTTTTCTTCTTCTGGAAGTGAGGCTATGAAAACATTTACAAGCAGGAGTTCTACTCCCCATCCCATTCCAAGAAGAATAGAACTTAGAGATAGCACCCAAATATTTGGAATAACTCTCAGAATAAGGCTTCCTGTGAAAACCATTGAGGACAGGATAACTGATTTTCTAACGCCAAGCTTTCTTATAATCTTACCGCCTATAGCTGAGAATATCGCTCCAGAGAATACCTCTGCACTGACTGGTATAGCAGCCATTATTTCAGGTGTGAAGAAAGCGAAATTGAATTCTTTAGAAATCTTAGTCGCATAAATAGGAAGTATTGCCGCAGTGAGATTCGTAAAGAAGAATACCAGGAATATAACATTTCTAAATATCTCTGATGGCAGCTCCTTAGGACTTCCGCCCGCTTCAACTTTTTCTCTATACTTCTGCTGGCCTTCCACATATGAAACAATTTCAAGTGCCACCATTATAATAACTACTGTCATGGCCACAACGTTAATAAGCAGCTTGAAGAGAAGCGCTTTATTCTTCTCGTTGATCGTGGTCATATCAGTTCCGACTTCGACTATACCTATTGTATTACCATGACCATCAGTAAGTGGTTTCTTGATATATAGGTAGTCACCCTGGCTAGTTGAACTCTGATATCTCTTAGTTCCGCCCCCATCAATGATATCTTGGTAGTCATCAATAGTTTCTCCAGTTGGATAACATGCATATATATCCTCAAGAGTATATACAATAACGACCTCTCCGTTTGGTCTGAAGTTGTATATCTCACAATATAAATCTTCACCCTCTTTTGTGAAGAATACATCCCTCGCAGACTTTCTAATGAGCTTATAGTCCTCCCCCATGAAATCAGAAACCTTGCTGATATTTTCTACCGCCTCAGAAGGAAGCTTAGCTATTGTAATTGAGGCCGCAAGTTCTTCCTTACGGTATAGCTCATCCATATATTGTTCTTGAAAACTTGGGAAAAGACTTCCGAGGAATAAAGCACCAAGAATAACAACACCAATAATTATTCCGACTATAAGTCTTATAGACTGATTCTGCTGAGTAAATACAAAGTGAAGTCCCTTTGCAAGCATAATTATAAATGTAGTTGCTATAAACAAACCTGCCAAATTATATAAAAAGCCTTCTATGAATAAACGATTTCCGTACTTAGCAGAATCTACAAATTCACAGTTATCGCCATCCCATAGACTTATTCCACTCTCAGAAACGGAACAGATACCACCCATATCTGCATTTACAATAGCGTCCATTTCTCTTTCTTCAATATCCTCTGAAGATCTAAGATATGACTTATATCCAGTATTAATTTCATGCTTGATTATCATTCTTCTACCAATATCAGCTATGTAGAGATAACCATTTTCGTAGCATATATTCTGTGGCACACTTCCATCTTCCATATCAGATGTAAAGATAAGCTCATCGTTCTCACCATCGATATATTTATAAACCTGACCTGAATAGGTGTCATAGAACAGAGTTCCCGTCTCCTGATCAAGAGCAGTATAGAGGATATTTTCATCAGAGTTCTCTATCCTGTAGAGACCATTTCTCTTATTACCATTCTTGTAAACTCCAACACCTGAGGGTTCATTTATCATATATAGAATTCCGTCCTCAGTTGGCTCAAATCCAACCACATGCTGGCGCATAGTATTGTGAGGATTATCCTTAGTATATATTTCCTCAAGTTGCTCACCATCTTCAGATATCTTTACTATTTTTTCTTTATTTATACGAATTCCATTATCGTATTCTATCTCGTAGATATAGATACCTCCATCTCCGCCAACAGTTACCTTGCTGACGCCTTCAAAGCCCACATCCGCTCCATCCAGTATCCATTCTATCTCCCCGTCACTAAGAACCTTATATATTGAATCTCCAGAATCCGCCGCAACAATCAGATCCCCATTCTCTAGACGTGTCGCATCAACAACATCCTCGAACACGACGTCCTTAAATGGATTCACCAAAAACCATGACTGAAAGTAGTAAAGGAGAATGCAACTAACAACAAAAACAACTCCCCACAGTATTCTTAATACTCTTCGGGGAGTTAATAGCTTGCTATTCATCTCCTTGATACTCTTAAAATCATTAATGTTTTTTATCCTTTTGCTGCCCATAGCTAACCTCTTAAACTTCTAGAATTAGTTTTGACTCTAAGGAATAATGTGGAGCCATATGTTCCTTATATCTTCTCAGGCTTTCTACGCCCATATCCTCTGTATAATTTATCTCTGTCACATCTGACATATATCTATCAAAGCTTTCTCTAAGTAAAAATTCATTTAAGCCCTTAATATGATTGTCAGCATTCTTATACTGATAAACACCGAGGCCATTTCTAACGCTTACTATAGAAAGCCCAACTGCCTTTCCATCAACTCTTACGAGGATCCCCTCCGCCTTAAGTGTATCAATATTCTTAACTATAATGTCTATTACACTCTTGAGACATCCATAGTGACACATGCTGCAGTCATTAAACTCGCACCATAGATTCTCCATCATTTCTTCGCATTCATCCGCAAGCTCAGGTGTCAGTTCAACTACCTCATATTCATTTTTTCGCATGAAATACCTATATCTGTATCTGTCATCCTGCGAATCCATTCCAGCCACGAAATCTTCTGGCGTGAAGACATAGTCCATCTCTTCTCTATTATCTGTAACCTTAAAATGAATTCCCGTAGCTTCGTAGTATGGAAGCATCCATCTAGACACGTCATATATCATGAGCTCTTCTCCGAAATATTCGAAGTCTGCCTCCAGAACCTTCATCGCGTCTATTATCTCTTCCTCGGTGTAATGACCAATAAAAGGTATCGCAGATATATATCCTTCAGTACTATCATAATTAACTGCTATGATCAGATCTTCGAATATCTTGTAGTAGGTCGGAAAGGTATCATGCCATGCATATAGATTCACAAAACATGTAGAGGAACTCCAATGGTTATTCATCTCGTCATAATACTTATCGAAAACCTTTTGATCTTCAGGAGTTACCTTTTTGTAGCCTCTTTCAGTTATTTTATTTAAGAGATCTTCAGGTATCTTAGAATACTCTTTGTTATCTACCTTCATGATATATCAATTGCCTCCATATAATAAACCCTTGCGGCAAAGTCTGCAAAAACACGTGTTTTATCATTAAAGCCCGTCCCTGCATACGCCGGAAGAAGTTTAACACCAGCTCCCATTATAGCACTTCCAAACATATTTAGGCTATCATAATCTCCTCCGAGCTTATAGACCTTAGATAGTATGTCTTGCGCTACCGAACCAGGCTTTATATGTACCGGTGAAACTGTATTTACCAAGTCACCAAATTCTTTAATATTTACCTTTATCTCTCTATTATAGAAATGATAATACTTATCACGGTCAAGTCCACGTGGTCTGAAATATTCATAGGACATATTTGGATTTGCTAGTCTTTGCACTATAAGTCCAACAGCTTTCTCCTTATCCGGCGAAACCACTGTCCATTCAGTGACATTTTCATTTCCATAGGAATTCCTGAAGGTTCTTCCTCGGTACATCTGACCATATTGGAATACCTTGCGGAATTTCTTATATACCTCAACCTGTCTCTTCACTTCCGACAAGTCTTCTCTACTCATATCACATAAGTTACATTCGTAACCCATACTGCCAAAGGCCGCAACTCCAAATCTTGTCTCGAGAGGTGTCACTCTGAGCGTCTGATGGTTAGGAACTCCAGATACATGAGCACTCCAGCAACTCTGAGGATATCCATAGCTATATCCACTTTGAATATCTGTACGCATAATAGCATCTGTATCATCACTTCCCCATATCTGCGGGAAGTAGCTGAGGATTCCGAGATCGAATCTATTTCCACCCGCTGCACATCCTTCAAAGAGGATATGTGGAAATCTCTCTGTTAGAACCTTCATACACCTATACAGACCAAGGATGTATCTATGTGTAAGCTCTCCTTGATAATTATATGTATCCGAAAGCCCTGCCAGATAGCTTGAATAAATATCTGTCAGAGTACGGTTCATATCCCATTTTACATATTCTATATTTGCAGAGGAGAACACCTTGGACATAGCCTCTATGATGTAGTCCTGAACCTCAGGATTTGCGAGATCAAGTATTCTTTGATTACGTCCTTCGCTGTGCTCCTTGAGTGGATTCTGAATAGCCCAGTCCGGATGCTCTCTATATAGATTGGAATTAACACTCACCATCTCCGGCTCAACCCAAAGTCCAAAGGATAAGCCTAGCTTATTAACCTT
Source organism: uncultured Lachnospiraceae bacterium (assembly GCA_902776395.1). GTDB lineage: Bacteria > Bacillota > Clostridia > Lachnospirales > Lachnospiraceae > Eubacterium_Q. Next base: position 4,671 of record CACYQC010000047.1, on the reverse strand, counting down.
ATCCGCTAAGCCTTTAAGTCCTCCCGGTAGTTTCTTTTTGTTAGGATACCAGTCTCCAAGCGAGGATGTATCATCATTTCTCTCGCCAAACCATCCATCATCCATAACAAAGAGTTCTATTCCAACATCCTTAGCTGCCTTTGCAAGTCTAAGAAGCTTCCTCTCATTTATATCGAAGTATGCTGCCTCCCAGCTGTTAAGAAGAACTGGACGTTCCTTCTTGCTCCACTCACCTCTCGTAACATGGTCACGAATAAAGCGGTGGAAATTCGTACTCATACCATTAAATCCAGCAAAAGAAAATGTCATTATAGCCTCTGGCGTTTCGAACTCTTCTCCACTCTCCAGACGCCACTTAAATCCCCTAGGATTTATTCCCCACAGAACTCTGGTCTTATCGAATTCATTTACCTCTACTATCTCCGCGTGATTACCGCTGTATATAAGATTAAATCCAAAGGCTATACCATAGTCTTCTGTAGTTGTCTCTCTTGAAAGCATGAATAAAGGATTAGCATTACTGGACGAAGTGCCTGTATAGCTGGAATTGATATGCTTGCCCGCCTTTATAGTTACATCCTTACGTCCCATCTCCCTGGCCCAGGCTCCATTAAAGGTTGACATAACATAATCGCCACCATTGATTCCCAACTGAGCCGACATAAGCTGATGTATAAATACAGCCTTTTTGCCATAATTAACAAGACGTGCAGTTCTAGTTATTACATTTTCTTCCTCATAGACATAGTAATCCAGGAAGAGTCTCAGTTCATTTGCTTTATCCACGAGGGATATCTGCAGATGACTATGTTCTCCCTTAAGTCCATAGGAGGAAGGCATAGTACTTAGCTCCTCTTTTACATCATCAATCTCAGAGGCCTCAAACAGAAAATCTGAGGTTCTGCTCCCATCAGAATTCTCAATCACCGCAAAGGCCTCTCGATTGTCTCCTCTTCCTTCAAAGGATGCCTCCAAAAGAAGATTATTCAGTGTAAGATGAGGAAACTCTGCACTATATGCATTATTGTTTCCTGGAATAAATTCCTGACGTTCTATAAGACCATCCAGACTATCTACAACACGGATACGTGAACCGTAGTATAAATGCTCCAGATGTCCACTCTTTGTGATTCTAAAAATATATGAAGTATTATCTGTATTTAATACGAAATAACTCTTTCCATCTATTATCATTTGTAAGTCCTTTTTAAATGCTCTCTTATTCTACTCAACTTATTCACTTACTTCATTTAACTTTGCAGAACTGGCATCTCGTACTTTCAGTTGTTCTGTAATCTCATTCATCTTGTCTTCCGTTAAGATGAACTTTTTCTTAAATACTATTATGGCTATGAAAAGACCTATGATTGGAATAATCGTCATAGTCATTCTAAGTCCTAGCTTAGCGGCTGCTGATACATCTGCAGAGAAATCATGAAGCAGATCCGCTGCCCCTTCAGTATCATCACTCAGATTATTAACCTGCAGACATATGGAGGCAACAAGCGCTGCAATACCAGAAGCAAGCTTAACTACAAAGGTCTGCATAGAGAAGATAACCGATTCATCTCTTCTACTATTCTTGAGATCACCGTAGTCTACAGTGTTCGCCAGGAATACAGTTGTCAGCACCTGAAGTACTCCGTTCGCAGCAAAGATAAAGAACCCCGGAATAAAGAGTATGAATACATTTGACATATTAATAAATGCTATCGCAAGAAGAACTCCGTATCCTATTATCGCACTAGCAAGACATATATAGAATACCTTGATATTGCTAGCGAACTTACGGAGGAGTGGATAGAATATCATCATTGAAAGTATCTGAATAGCACCACCAAACATGTTGAAATATGTGAAGCTGCCCTTCCAGCCCGCTCCACCAAAATCATATTTGAAGAAATAAATAACAAGGTTTGAAGTGATATATATAGATGTATTGATAAGTACGATTGCAAGAACTATCGTCATCGCCTGATCATTTGTGATAAGAGCCTTGAACATCTGTCCTACAGATGGTGACTCCATATCAACCGTTGCCTGCTCTTTTATATTCACACAAGTGATAATGATGAATACGATAAAGAGAATAGCTATGATAAGTGCGAACCACTTAAAGCCGGCAATCTCAACAGCTTTTGCTGAAGCATTTGAACCTGCGATAAGCTTTCCTATCTTGCTAACAAGCGCAACAGTGAAGATAGTAACCAAAGCCGATCCGACACCCGCACAGGAACGAGCAAGAGTTGTCAGATTCTCTCTATCCTTACCTGAATCAGTAAAGGCTGGAATCATTGACCAATAAGGAATATCCATCATTGTATAGGTTACTCCCCAAAGAATATAAGTAACTGCTGCATAGGCTACTAGGCCTTTGCCATCGAGACTTGGTGGGCAGGCAAACATCAGGAACAGAATTATGGCATTTGTGACAGTTCCAATCATCAGCCAAGGTCTGAACTTACCCCATCTTGTCTTGGTCTTTGCAACAATAACTCCCATGATAGGATCATTAAATGCATCAAATACTCTGGCTGCCATAAGAATGATACCCATTGCTATAGCATTTACTCCGAGAACATTTTGGAAATAGTAAAGCACATAACTTGCTGAGAGCATGTAAACCATGTCCTTACCTACAGCTCCCAGTCCATAAGAAACCTTTTCTGTTAATCCTAGCTTCATACGCCTTCTCCTTTTTTTCTTACTCTGCTACTTAATTATAAAATCTACAGTTGTTGTTTCCCCATTTTGTGTTGTTATACTTAGCTTTGCTGTTCCAGTCTTTCCAGTAGTCTTAACAAATGTACCACCCATACCACCTTGGAGAGATATAACTGATGGGCCAATCAGTTCAATAGGTCCCTCAACTGAAAAGCTTACAGGATCATTTGAAAATGGAAGTACATTTCCATATTCGTCCCTGTCCTCAATTCTTATAGCTGCAACATCATAGGAACTCTCTTCCTTTAGTTCAGTATGATCTACATCTATAAATAGCTTTCTCTTTGTCATAGGAGCAAGTGTTACAGTCTTTACAACCTCTCCGTCCTTAATAGCTTCAAATCGGTAGGTAGTCGACTCACTTCCCCAGTCTCCTACATATTTATTGAAATAAGCAACTGCGTCAGTCATGCTCATTCTGTATTTAACACTTACAAATCCAGCCTTAGCCATCATCTTTTTAGACATGCCATAGAGACCAACTCTTGCAACCTCATTTAAGAGTACCTTCAGGTCCTCTGCCTGTTTCTCAGACATACCTGGCTCCCCCTCAAGAATGGCATCTCCTATATAATCATCTACCTTGATAGGTCCGTGTTTAAGATTCTTCCATTCACTATCTGCAGTGAAATACTCCTTTATAAATCTATCATTCTTATACATCTTTACGCTGTCAGCATTTGTGAGAATATAAACATCTCCTCTGTTGCTTCCAGGATGCTCTCCAATATCCATTGAGGAGCTAACCATTAGAACCGGTGTATCCTCCTGCTGAATGCTATAAACTGCCGCAGCAAGCTTAGGATTACGGAACATATCCATAACTCCGTGGTAGCATATACGGTCTCCACTTCCGAAATCCTTATGAGTATTATAATCAAACATACACCAGCCAAAGGAGCCTGCTATATCTGTCTGATTAGCAACTTCGTTTATAACATTTGCATGTCTAAGCATATGCTCCATTCTATGTTCTTCCCAATCGAAAGCCTTAGTAGGATACATATGTCCATTGTATTCACTTACAAGATATGGCTTGTCAACGTTTGAAGTAACATCTGACTTCTTCTCTACGCCCTTATTACCGCCGGTATGAGAGAAATCATTGTAGGTATAAACATCCTCAAGCATGCTACCTTTCTTGTAGCAACGAACTCCACCTGTCTGACGAGATGGATCCAGCTCTCTACAGAGCTCATTAGTTCTTGTGTAGAAATCATCATCGTCTACGGACTCATTTATTCTTACACCCCAGAGAATAATGGATGGATGATTTCTATATTGAGTTACCATCTCGCGTACATTATCCACCGCCTGATCCTTCCAGTCTGCGTCACCTATATGCTGCCAACCTGGGAATTCAGTAAATACAAGAAGCCCCAGCTCGTCGCATTTATCTATAAAATACTGACTCTGAGGATAATGTGAAGTACGAACTGCATTTAGTCCCAGCTCATATTTGAGTATATTTGCATCCCGCTCCTGCATAGACTTCGGCATTGCATATCCAACATATGGATAGCTTTGATGACGGTTCAGTCCACGAATCTTAACCTTACGTCCGTTGAGGAAGAAACCACTCACCTTAAACTGTGCCCTGCGGAATCCTATTTTAACTTCTCTTTCATCAAGGACCTTGTCCTTAGTATTCTTTCTGTTTGGATCAGCCTTCTTGATAAGCTCGGTCTTAACCTCGTATCTGACAGGATTCTCGATATCCCACAGCTCTACCTCTCCTGTCATGGCTGGAATATCTGAGAGGACATTTTCCTCTCCTTCTACGTTCTGACAGATAAGCTCTCGGTATTCTGTCTCGCCACACTTTCTGATAGACTGTCTAATTGCTAGCCCTTCGCTAATCTCATTTAGCTCTATTCTCGAAAGTATCTGGGAGGCTCCCACCTTCCTGATACCATTTTCTTCAAACTTATCTGCAAGCTTGGTGGT
>CACYQC010000046.1:7157-19064 GCA_902776395.1 uncultured Lachnospiraceae bacterium | reverse complement strand
GTGACAGACTATATAGATGACTTCAAGATGGCGGATGAACGTTACAAGGATATCACTGTCAGGATGCTGATGAATCATACATCTGGAATATTTGGTTCATCTCTTAAAAACTCTGACCTTTATGGCGATAATTCTTCCGTTTCCACGGAAAACACTCTTAAGAATCTGGAGAATCAGAGACTTAAGGCGGATCCGGGTGAATATGCGGCTTATTGTAATGATGGATTTACACTCCTTGAATTATTAGTGGAGAGAGTCTCCGGTATGAGCTATACAGACTATGTGGAGAAAAACATAGCAGGAAAGATCGGAGCTGAAAATATATATACTGCAAAAAATGTATTTGGAAATCCGGCTCTTGCAGATATATTCCCAGATAGTAATAACAGATATGAAACGGAATACTGTATGGATCTTGGTTCTGGAGGAATTTACTCAACTGCGTTAGATACCTGCGAATTCGGAAGTACGTTCTTTAAAGGCGATAACAGACTTCTTTCTGAAGGTAGTAAGAATGAGATGGCAACCCTTTGGAGTAGTACAACTGATGCTTCTGGCAATTTAAAATATGATCCGGACTATATGGATCAAAACGGCCTTGGTTGGGATATGGTAGATATTCCTATGTATGAAGAAGCGGGGGTGAAAGCTCTCTATAAAGGTGGCGACAACACGGATTATCATGCTGGTCTTCTAGTGCTGCCAGACGAGGAAGTGAGTGTATGTGTAACTACTTCGGGAGGAAGCAGTGGATATAACATGGCTATGGCCGAAGCACTTGCAAATATAGCCCTTGAGGAGCAAGGTATCGAAGTAGAGGAAACAGCTGCGCCAGAGGTAGAACTAAAGGAAACAGTTCCTGATTCTTATAAGAAGTATGAAGGTTATTATTCGCTGGATGGAACTCCTGCTGAGATTACATTTCCTGATATGAAGTATGCTCTTGTCAAGATGCTCGGAGCAGGTACATCTGATGAATATTATATGTATACGGATAATGGATTTGTAAGGGTGACAGGAGATATAGAAGCTGGAGAATTTAGGGTTGATCCTGACTACTTCTGTATTAATTTTGTAGAGGCAGAGGGACATGTATATATTACTGAGGAAAGTGTTTCAAAACAGAGTGGCCTTGTAAATGGATGTAATAGAACATATTCAGGAGAAAAACTGGAGCCTAATCCTGTATCTGAAGAAGCTATAAAGGCATGGCAGGAAAGAGATGGCATGAAGTATGCAGTCGTATCTGAAAAGTACTCTTCGGCGGTTTATCAAATTCCGTTTACTGAGATTAGGGTACTGGAAGATAGCGGTTATGTTGTCGATTTAGGTATGGCGTCCAGAATATTAAAAATAGTTGATGAGAATCATCTGGAGGCATTTACAACTATTCCAAGTTCAGGAAATAGAGATATCTTTGATATTTATATTGATGATACCGGAGTGGCTCATTCATCAACTGATCTGGCGGTTGTGCCTGTTACAGATAATGAGAGCTTCACAGCTGATGTTAAGGAAGTGAGCCTCACAACAGAAAAGGCTGTATGGTTTAATATAGATGACTCTATGGCGAACAAAAACATCAGTCTGGAACGGCCTGATAACAGCGCAGTCTATGTATATGATAAGTTCGGAAAGGTTAAGTACAGTACTCATATGATAGACTATGGCGAGGTTATACATCTTCCGAAGGATGGATATATAATGTTCATTGGCGAGACGGGGGATACTATAAAAATAAAATAATGTAAACACACACGAAGAATCTTTTTTACTAGTATTGTAAGAAAGATTCTTCGTGTATGTAAGAATGACAAAATAGATTGTTCTCAATCTGGAATTATTTTATAATAGGTATCGATTGGCACAATAGCTAAAAGGATAGAAGGTGGCGAAAGTGGAATATAAAGTTCTAATGATCGACGATGATGAAGTAATAGCTCAGTCAACAGCTGAATACTTTAATATGTTCGAATATAAAACTGCATATGTTACAAGCTACGAAGAGGCAGTGAATTTTCTCGAGGAAAACCAAGTATCGCTCCTGCTTCTGGATATTAATTTGGGGGATAAATCAGGCTTTGATCTCTGCAAGAAGGTGAGGGAAAACTATGATATGCCAATCCTTTTTATTAGCGCTAGAACTAGTGATGATGATGTGCTTATAGCGCTAAATATCGGTGGAGATGACTACATCAAGAAGCCTTATACCCTTAGCATACTTCTTGCGAAGGTGAAGACTATCCTAGCAAGATATGAAAAGGCGAAAGAGGATGCTGAACAAGCTATAAAGTCAAGTGGAGATATGACAAAAAAGATAGATGAAAGTTCAGGAGAAATTAGTCTATCAGATACTATCAGCCTAGATACAAATACTCATAAACTTAAGGCGGGTAATGAGTTTATTAGTCTTAAAGCTATGGAATACAAGATGCTCGTATATCTTTTAGAAAATCAAAACCGCGTTGTTACGAAGGATGAGCTATTAAAAAATGTATGGGATGATGAATTCATTGGCGAGGGAACTCTGGCAGTTCATATTCGTCATTTAAGAGAAAAAATTGAAAAGGATCCAAAGAATCCTCAGGTTATAAAAACTGTTTGGGGTGTTGGATACATGATTGAGAGGGATGCATGTTAGGAAAAATAGTTCTAGTTATTTATGTCTTAATTCAAACAGGAATCTCTATACTTACAGAGTACGTTATTCAAAAAAACAGGTTATATAAGAATATTGGAAAGAAAACGAGGGTGCTAAGAATTGTTATTTATACTTTGCTGGCACTCATTCCAGTTTTGGGGGCATTTCTTCCTAAGAGTGGATTTAAGTTTTTCTGCATGGGGTTCGGAAATGTATGGCTCGGATTCTTTATGTTTTATTCGACCTTTGTGATTCTTTCTGCCATTATTACTCACATAGTATGCAGGGTTAGTAAAGATAAAGAAATGAAGGCTTTGGGGCATGCAATTAATGTGGCATTTGTGCTTGGCCTTATTTTTACAAGTTATGGCCTCGTTCATGCGCAGAATCCCAAGGTTGTAAATTATGATATTACAGTAAATAAAGAAACAGAAAATATAAAAGAACTGAAGGTGGTTTTGATTGCGGATCTTCATCTCAGTGTTAATTCAGATATCAGAGCAACTGAGAAGATGGTAGAAGAGGTCAATGCTCAAAATCCAGATGTGATCGTCATAGCGGGGGATATTTTCACAAGTAACTACGAGGGACTTAAGAATCCTGAGAAGTATTCAAAAGAGCTAAGTAAAATGCAGGCCAAGTATGGTGTCTATGCTGTATGCGGAAATCATGATGTTGATGAGAATCTCTTTAGTGGTTTTTCAATATCACCTATTTCTGAAGCTTATAGAACTTCGGATATGGATAAATTCTTTGAAGATGCAGGCTTCACAGTTCTTTATGATGAGAATGTTGAAATAGCAGACGGAGAGGTTGTTCTTTCTGGACGAGTTGATGGAGAAAAGGCGGGGGACGGAACGAATAAACGTAAATCTGCGAAAGACCTTCTTAGTTCTGTAGATAAAACAAAACCAGTTCTGGTTCTCCAACACGAACCAATCGAGTTTAAGAATCTTGCTGAAAGTGGCGCAGATGTTGTCATGTGTGGACATACTCATAATGGACAGATTTTCCCAGGGAATCTGGTTATACCATTTTTTAATGAGAATGCTTATGGCGTGAAGAAGCTTTATGGTATCGATACAATTGTAACTGCAGGTGTGGGGCATTATGGACCGCCTATCCGTGTCGGTACAAATAGTGAGGTTACGGTTATAAATATAAAGTTTGACTAGGTAGCTAGCTGGAAAAGGTTTAGTGGATTAAATGAGAAATTATGCAAAGTTCGTTTTAATATTTGGCATTTTAATGATCGCGGGTATCATTCTTTTTGTAGTTGTATCAGGCAATATAGGTGATACCATTTCGGTTAGTGATGAAAAGATGCTAACACTAAATGATATTGTTAAGGATGTGGAAGAAAATATGGATTCACTGGATAGTCTGGGAGAAAAGGACTATGGGGTGGATTATATTGTTATGGATAGCGTTGGTAAAGAGTTATATAGAACTCCAGGGGCTGATAAAAAACTAGCTAAAATAACTTGCAAAAATGAAAGATTCACAATAGAAAGCGCCGGTAAGAGAAGGCTTCCATATAAATATGTCATAAAGGATGAAAGGATTATTGGATCCGTAATCCTGCTGGATTCCCTAGAGGATGGCTATACTAAGATAAAACATAAACTTGTTGTTGGAATGACTATTATGGCGCTTATTTTTATAATGGGTGCTGTTATATATGGAGTATATATTGACAGAAGTATTATCAAACCTTTTAACAGAATGCAGTCCTTTGCTGGAAAGGTTGCAGAGGGAAAACTGGATGAGCCTCTGTTGATGGAAGAAAATAACATGTTTGGAGCCTTCACAGAGAGCTTTGATATAATGCGAGAAGAGCTCGCTGAGTCAAAGAAGAGAGAGATAGAGCTTCAGCGTAAAGAGAAAGAGCTTATTGCTTCTCTTAGTCATGATCTTAAAACTCCTATAACAGGTATTAAGCTTACAACTGAGCTTCTGGAGGCTAAGCTAGATCGTTCTAAGGAATTGGAGCTTCAGCGTGATACGGACGTTTTAGATAAGCTGGATAACATTTACAAAAAAGCTGATCAGATAGATAGTCTTGTAAATGATCTATTCTCCACTACCCTTGAGGACTTAGGAGAATTTAAGGTGAGTTTACAAGATGAGGAGTCTCAGGTTCTGAGTGAGATAATCAAGAAAAATGATTCAAAGGGACTAGTTAAGGAGTCGACTCTTCCACGACTTATTATTACTATAGATAGTAAACGAATGAGTCAGGTTATAGGAAATATAATCAGCAATTCGTATAAATATGCTGGGACAAAAATAGATGTAGAGTACGGTGTAAAAGAAAAATATCTTGAGATGTCCATAAAGGATTATGGTTCAGGTGTTTCGCGTGATGAGCTAGAACTTATAACGAATAAGTTTTACCGAGGTAAAAAGGCTGAATCGGAAAATAAAGAGGGTAGTGGACTCGGCCTTTATATAGCTAAGTCGCTTATGGCTAAAATGAATGGAGAGCTTATCTGCGATAGTGATGAAAATGGTTTCATTGTAACTCTAATGATTCCTATCAGCTAAGCTTAGAGGGAAATGAAATCAAGGAAATGTAGATTATATGAGTGATTTAAAGAAAATAACGATGGGAATTCTTGCCCATGTTGATGCCGGTAAAACGACTCTTACAGAAAGCCTTTTATATGATCTTGGAATGATCAGAAATGCTGGTAGAGTAGATAATGGTGATGCCTTTTTAGATACAGATAATCTGGAGAAGAAGAGAGGCGTTACTATTCTGGCTAAACAGGCACTTTGTGATATTAGCAAGGATAATGAACTTAATAAGTGTGGTAATGATATCAGGATAACCCTTATAGATACTCCTGGACATGCGGATTTTATAGGTGAGGCAGAGAGAGCACTATCAGTGCTTGATTTGGCTCTTCTTTTGGTTAGTGGTCCGGATGGAGTGACAGCCTCAACAAATCGTCTTATAGGTATGCTTAAAAGCTATAAGGTTCCTTATATGGTATTCGTTAATAAAATGGATATGTGTGAGAGGACTGAGGATGAGCTTCTGGATGAACTATCGGAAAAGGTTGGGGACGGCTTTATTAAGTATGAGGATATTTTCGCTAAGATGGAAGAGGTTGCGACTCTATCTGAGGCGACAATAGAAAAATATCTAGAGGAAGAAAGGCTTAGTAAGGAAGATGTGACAGGGCTCATAGCTTCTGGAAGGTTTCATCCTGTAGTTTTTGGTTCTGCTCTGAGGAATGAAAATATTGATGGATTAATCAGAATGATAACGGAGTATCTGCCCCAAGTTATATACAAGGATTCGTTTTCGGCCAAAGTATTCAAGGTGTGTTTTGAAAATGGTCAGAAGCTTTCCTTTGCCAAAATAACAGGCGGAAGAATAGCAGTTAGAAATGAAATAGAGGACGAAAGACTTGCTGGTGAAAAGATAAGTCAGATAAGAAGCTATAATGGAGTAAAGTTTGAAAATGTAGAAATAGCCGAGGCAGGAGATGTAGTCACTTTTCTTGGGCTAGAAAGAACATTTGCAGGAATGGGTCTGGGGGAAGAATTTGATGATGACGCCCCAATATGTCAGCCGGTTTTAAGGTATGATCTGGTTCTGCCGGGGGATGTTCCGCTTCGAGTTTTCCTTCCGAAAATAAGAGAACTTTGTGACGAAGATCCGCTTCTCAGTCTTGAGGTGATAGGAGAGGATAGGGCGAGTATTTCAGTAATGGGATCCTTCCAGATGGAAATACTTAGAGAAAGAGTTCTTGAAAAATATGGAGTTTCAATCGATTTTGCAAAGGGGAGCTTTGTTTATAAGGAAACTATTACTAGCCCTGTTATAGGCTATGGACATTTTGAGCCCCTGCGTCATTATTCAGAGGTACAGATTCTAATGGAGCCACTCCCTCGTGGTACAGGAATTGAAGTTGCTAGTGACCTCAGTGTCAACGAGCTAGATATAAATTGGCAGAAAACTATTCTCTCGACTCTGACGGAACATTTGCCAGTTGGTATTCTTACAGGTGCGGCACTTACAGATATAAGATTTACGCTGATTTCGGGCAAGGCACATTTAAAGCATACAGATAGTCAGGACTTTCGTGAGTCGGTTAGACGTGCTATCAGACAAGGCCTTATGAAAGTAGGATGTGAACTGCTGGAACCCTCCTTTGATTTTAAAATCACTCTTCCGACGGAGAGCGTTGGGCGAGTAATGACGGAGATATCTGATATGGGTGGAAGCTGCTCTATGGCTGCAGATGGAAGTCTCTTCGGAAATGCTCCCGCCAGATGTATAGCTGATTACCAGACAAGACTGACGGAGTATACCTCTGGTCAGGGGGAGATTGAACTTAAGTTTTCTGGATATCAGGATATGCCGGAGTCTATCGCGGAAGAAGTGATAGAGGAAAAGGGGTATATTCCTGATAATGATAAGGATAATCCTTCGGGAAGTATTTTTATTGATCATGGAGCGGGCTACTATGTTCCGTGGTTCGAATGCGAGGAACTCATGCATCTTCCATCTAAGGAGTCTTATTATTTTGAACTAGATGAGGAAAGTGAAGAGGATAGGATAAATAGAGAAGCTGAGGCCTTGAGACAAGCACATACAAGAACTGCGGAGGAGAGAGATATAGCGCTTGGAACAGAGGAGATAGATGATATCCTTAGAAGTGCTACTCATTCCAATGCTGGTAAGGAAAACCGCAGGACTAAGAGAGTCTACCTCAGTAAAAGTACTGTCCAGGCAGAGGATAGGTCAAGCAGGGCAAAGAAGGCGGCTACTTCTGAAACTGCTGCTAAAAAGAAATATCTTTTAGTTGATGGATATAATATTATTCATGCTTGGAAGGATTTAAAGAGTCTGCTGGCGGATGCAAATGCTCCGAAGGATAAACAGTCGCTGGATCTGGAGGCGGCTAGGTTTAAACTTCTTGATATGATGTCGGAATATAAGGCGCTAAAGGGGACGGAGATAATAGTAGTTTTCGATGCCTATAATGTGAGAGGGCATTTTACAGAGAAGATGGACTATCTAGGGGTTCACGTAGTATATACAAAGCAGGCGGAAACTGCAGATCAATATATCGCAAGATTTACGGTGGAGAATTCCAAGAAACTTGATATAACAGTTGCTACCTCAGATGGAATGATACAGCTGATAATAAGGGGCGAGAATTCTAAGATGATGACAGCCTCGCAGCTAGAAAATGATTATATGATAAGCAGAAAAAATGTTGTCCTTTACCAATAAGGTAAAAGGACAACATTTTTTAAGGTGTGGCTATAATTTGTTTAATTTCCTGTATACTGCTCGCCGATTGGTGTGATCTTTGCGTCATAGAAGCCAAGCTTATGTGCCATAAGTCTTGCTGTCTTTTCATCCTTTTCGTGACCACCCACTCTTTGTGTGTTTGAAGCACTGGCGCCGAGATGCAACTCTCCTTGATCGTCTACATATACATCTAGCTGGTATGTATTCCAGGTTCTTCTGGCATGAACTGTTATGTCATTCTTAAATACATATTCACTAATATCTGACTTTCTGATGTAGTCCCCATCAGGTCCTCCTGGAAACCATGGTGGATTACTCTCTTCATTTTCTTCAAGTGATGCTTCCATTTCAGGGCTTACATGTACAAGTCCAGACTTAATCATAGCAAGTGCACAGCTTGCGTCTGAGCATCTTACTTCGTCTTTATCAACATATACCCAGCCTCTTTTGAAATGTTCTTTCTGGTGAGTTACAGGATCCTCGTACCAAACGTCTCTTCCCTGAAAATCACTGGCAAAAGGATAAACATTAAGAGCATCCTTAATAAGACTTGCATGGTACACGTCCTTTGCCTGACGAGCCTTTTCCATATAATGGATAACAGCCATGCTGATTACCATCGCAAGTATTGACATGATAGCGATAACAACTATGAGTTCAACTAGTGAGAAACCTTTGTTATTATGTTTCCTTCCACTTTCTTCCATTCTTTTCTCCCTCCCAAGATGAAAAAATGTCATTTTTATGTTCAAAATATCAAATCGTGTTTACAAAAAGTTCGAATTCTGTTTACATCTCGTTCATATTTCGTTCACATTATAGAGCTGTTTGTTCATATTTGCAAGGGAATGTGTAGTTTTTGTGAACAAAAAACTTCACAATCTTTTTTGTGCATGTTGCACAAGCTCCATTTGATTGAATTAGTGGGGTATGTTTTATACAATGGAATTAGTCTTTCTGCTATAGAAATGGATTAGAAAAGTGAAGGGAAGAGTAAACGGAAGTATGGAAGAAAAAAGTATAGACAAAAAGAATACAGAAGATAAGGATCTTGAATTAGAGAAGAGAATTAAGTACCTCGAGGAAAATGTCATAAAGGATGACATAGATGATAGAGGTATTAGAACAGGTATTCCTACTATGACTAAGAAGGACTACATCTTAGCGGGCGTTTTTGCGGCGGCTTGTTTAATTCTTGTGATTATAGGGGGATGGGTTTGATGAATAAGGTTGAGAAGGCTATTGAGCAGGAGGTGTACTTTGGTACATACCCAGTTCTGCCTAAAGAAAGAAAATATGGTTTTATAGATGCGCTCTTAGTTTTATCTGGCTATTGTATAGCGACCTGGAGTTACACCCAGGGCTCTTATCTGGCGACGCTTGTGAATTTCAAACAGCTTATCATAGGAGCATTTTTTGCTGCTCTCTTTATGCTTCTTATATATCAGATTCCGGTTATCCTATCAGTAAGATATGGTATCGATATCTGGATATGGCTTAGAAGTGTCTTTGGTTTTAAAGGTGTAAATGTAGTTACTATTCTTATTATCCTCGTAAATTTCCCTTGGTATGCAGTATGCTGTGAACTCTTTGCGGATTCGATGGAGAATCTGCTGGGTCTTTTTGGCATATCGTTTTTTCCGGGTGGACATCTAGTACTGAGTATATCCTGTGTAGTGCTGGGTACCTTTATCGCATATAGAGGTATAGGAAGTATTACTTGGACAACTAGAATACTTGTTCCACTGCTTCTCCTCGTAGGTGTAGTGGTAGTAATAGTAGGTTTCACATCGGTTCCTATAGAAGTTATATGGAATTATAAGCCTGAGCTGAGTGGGGATGTGAGCCAGACTACTAATTATATCCTTTCTATAGAAGCAAACTTTGCGTTCGTAATAACTCTTGTAGGAGGAATGGCAGAGGTCCCTAGACTATGTAAGTCTGAAAAGTCTGGTTTCTATGCAGGTGTTTTAGGACAGGGACTTGCGGGTTCCTTCTTTGTAGTTGTAGGTGCGGTCATGGCAATAGCTATGCATCACGTAACGGGTCAGATGATTGATGATCCAACAATGATGCTCGCAACATTATCAGCTCCTATACTCGGACTATCATCACTCCTTCTTGTCGCATTTGCAAATATAGGAACACAAGCTGTAGGTTCCTACATCTATGGCGTAATGCTGAAATCAACCTTTCCAAAGCTTTCTTATAGAGTGCTGGTTCTGATTCTCGGTGCATACGTAACCGTGCTTTGTGTTTGGGGAAAGATAACTGAATTTTTTGGAAGTTTCCTAACTATAGGCGCACTTGTTTATGCACCGCTGGCGGCGCTTCTCGTGGTAGACTTCTTCCTTGTAAGAAGGCAGAAACTTGATCTTAGAAGTGCATATGGACTAGAAGGACATCATTCCTATGATTACACGAAAGGTTTCAATATAGTAGGAATGGTTTGTCTTGCATTTGGCTTTGTTCTCTCTCTAGTAATATATAATCCAATAAAAGGAATAGTTCATATTCCGGCGCTATTTGTTCTGACTCCAACGGGATGCTCGTTCCTCGCGACGGGAATCCTTTATTATCTACTATGTAAGCTAGCTCCGATTAGGCGTTATGTCAGAAAAGATGCATATGTTGTTCCGGATAAGAAACCCTTTGATAGAGACAAAGTTCCACCAAAGCAGAATCTTTTTCTCTTTCCGTTAATGCTTCTTATCTGCAAGATACTTACTGCGAAAAATAAACTTAAGATCGATAAGCACAATATGGAAGGAATAAAACCGCCTTTCCTTGTGCTAGGTACACACCAGTCCTTCACAGACTTCTATGTTACACCGCTTTGCCTAGCGCCATATAGGGCAAACTACATATCAGAGCTTGAAGGTTTCGAGAATTTTGGCGAGTGGATATATAGACAAGTGGGCTGTCTTGGAACTAGAAAGTTCATCAATGATCAGGCACTTATTAAAAATATCAGAAGGGTGATTAAGCGTAAGGGAATCATGGTTATCTACCCTGAGGCAAGATACGCCAATGTAGGTACACCTTCTGAGATTCCTCTATCCGTTGCGAAGTTGGTGAAGCTTCTGAAGGTTCCTGTTGTCATAGTAAATATGCAGGGTAATTATCTCATGTCCCCTATCTGGAACCTAAAGGAAAGAAAGTCAGTAAAGCTTCATGCTGATGTAACCTGTGTTCTTAGTGCAGAGGATACAAAGCAGCAGAGCGTGCAAGATATTCATAAGATTCTTACAGAGAGTCTAGATTATGATGAGTATAAATATCAGCGCGATAATAATATGGTAATTGCTGACAGTTTCAGGGCTGAAGGACTTCACCTGCCACTCTACAAATGTATATGCTGCGGTAAGGAGTTCAAGATGATTACTGTTGGAGCTGAGATAAAATGTGATTCCTGCGGAGCTACCTTTGAGATGGATGAGCTGGGCACACTACATAAGAAGAGTTCTCATGCAATGAAGCTTAGTGGCAAGGAAGAGGAACTCTACATACCTGACTGGTATGACTGGGAGAGAAAATGCGTAAATGAAGAGATTGATGCGGGAGAGTATAGTCTAGATACTCGTGTTAAAATCGAAGCCCTTCCGAACTCCTTCAATTTTGTAGACTTAGGAGAGGGAAGACTGATTCATAATCTAGGTGGCTTTGATCTTGAGTTTTATAACTATAGAACTGACAAAACGGAGACGCTACATTTTGCACCGAAGTCTACGATCTCCATTCATACAGAGTATGACTACAGAGGTAAGGGACAGTGCGTAACACTTTCAACGCTGGATGATACCTTCTTTATATATCCTTGTGAAGAAGGATTTAATGCGACGAAGATACAGTTTGCGACGGAGTATCTTGCTAAGAAATAAGGGGTGTATATTATACTCAAAAAATGTTAAAATAAAGAATATGTAATACTACGTTATTTTTAGTGAGATTTAATATGATCAATATAAATGAAAAAAAGATTCCAGATAAT
>CACYQC010000046.1:0-7145 GCA_902776395.1 uncultured Lachnospiraceae bacterium | reverse complement strand
AGGTTTAGTGATGAATATACTTATATCCAATGATGATGGAATCGATGCACCAGGACTTAGGCTCCTTGCGGATACTGCTAGAAAGTATGGTGAGGTTTGGATAGTGGCTCCGGATGGGCAGAGAAGTGCTATGTCTCACTGCTTTACATTTAGTAAGCCTGTTATAGTAAAAGATTACGATTTTAAAATGGAGGGTGTTAAAGCTTTTGCTTGTAGTGGAACACCTGCAGATTGTGTAAGAATAGGAATCATTAAGATACTGCCGGAGAAGCCGGACTATGTTTTTGCAGGTATCAATAGTGGCTACAATATGTCTTGGGATATTCAATACTCGGGTACACTTGGTGCGGCCATGGAAGGCGTATTCTACGGAGTTCAGGCGATAGCATTTTCGCAAGGTAATCCAGATAATTCAGAGGTTGTTGAAAAATATATAGATGAACTGATGAGGGAATGTATGTCTAAACCTTTGGACGGGGGAAAGGTTTGGAATATCAATTTCCCAGACTGCAAGCTGGAAGAATGTAGGGGCGTTCTGAGAGATGTAGTTGTTTCGACAGATGACTTCTACCATGATGATTATGATGTAGAAGATATAGAAAAAGGGGTTAAAAAATATACGATTTCCGTAAGTAGAAAATGGGAGGCTACTGACGGAACAGATTTAGCAGCAATAATGAATAATTATGTTTCAGTCGGAGTTGTAAATAATATAGGCTGATATTTATCTATCATTTTAATAAATGACAGACGGAGGAGTTTATATGGGGAATAGCGAAGTGAAAACAACATTTTCAGAGCTTGCATCAGCTCTGGCAAATGATTATGAAAGCATCTATCTTATTAACTCAAAAGATGATAGCTATGTTGAGTATAGTGCATCTGGGGAGGAAAATGAGCTAGTTGTTGTTTCTTCGGGTGATGACTTCTATGAGGATACCATAGTTAACTGTAGAAATATGGTGTGGCCTGAAGATCAAAGCCTCTTTCTAAGGACATTTAAAAAAGAAAATGTAATTTCGGCTTTGGAAAACGGTGATTCCTTCGGTCTTAGATATAGACTGAATATTGATAATAAGCCAGTTTATTTTTCGCTGAAATCTATGATGATGAAGGACGGCGATATAGTAATCGGCGTACAGAATATAGACAATGTTGTTCGTCGTCAGCAGAGGACTAATGAGAAAAATGCTATTTATTCTGAAATTGCTAAATCGCTCGGTAGTATGTTTGAGGTTATCTACTACATAGATATTCAAACTGGACATTATATAGTGTACTATTCAAGTGAATCTTTTTCTGAACTTAATTTAGGATCAGAAGGAGATAATTTCTTTGAAAATCTTCAAAATGATATAGAGAAGCACATTTTTCCTGAGGATAGAGAGATGCTGCTCTTCGAATTAGAGAAAACAAATCTTCTTAACACGCTTAAAAATTCCGATAGTCATTCCATAGTATATAGACAAATG
Organism: uncultured Lachnospiraceae bacterium; assembly: GCA_902776395.1. Lineage (GTDB taxonomy): Bacteria > Bacillota > Clostridia > Lachnospirales > Lachnospiraceae > Eubacterium_Q. The sequence continues at coordinate 5,673 of CACYQC010000046.1, read as the reverse complement.
CTAGATGGCGAGATGAGATATGTCAGCTTGTTTGCGATAAAGCAGCAGGCAGATGATGATCATCTTGTTGTTGCTGTGCGTAATGTAGATACACAGGTTAAAAATGAAGATGCTAAGTCTATTGATTCCCAAATATTTAATGAAGTGGCAATAGCCCTGGCTCAAAGATACGAGGTAATATACTGTGTTGATGCTGAAACAAATGAATATACAGAGTATTCTACTTCAAAGGATTTTGCAAAGCTAGAAGAAGGCGCGAGGGGGACTGATTTCTTCGCGGATACTCAGAACAATATGAAAAAAGAGATTCATCCGGATGATCTTCCTATGATGTCAGTTGCTATGGACAAGACTAAGCTTATGAAGAATCTGGAGGAAAATGGAAAGCTATTTCTTAGTTATAGACTGATAATTGATGGTGAGCCTCTTTACATGGCTTTATTTGCTATTCAACCGAAAACGGATACAAACCATATCATAATTGCTGTAGCAAATGTTGATTTTTCAAAGAAAAAGGAACTTGAATTTGAGCAAAACTATGGTGGAACCTCAAATCTTACAAATCGAGATCCTCTTACCGGATTATTAAATAAGCGTTTCTATGTTCAGAATGAAATGAAGCTCGATAATGCTATAGATAATAACAATGATATTAAATTCGCTGTTGTAGTTTGTGATATTAATGGCCTTCGTAATGTTAATGACGTGCAAGGTACTAAAGCTGGGGATAATTATATCATCGAAGCATCAGAACTAATAAAAGGTGTTTTTGATGATGTAGATGTATATAGAGTTGGCGGAGATGAATTTGCCATTATATTAATGGATGATAAATGCGAGGATCGAGGCAGCTATATAGATAAGCTGGCAGCGTGTCAGCTCTTTAATAGGGAAAATGAAAAAGTGACTGTAGCCTATGGAATCTCTGAATATAAACCGGAAAGAGATATGAAGGTTCAGGATGTTTATGAACGTGCTCAGAATGCGATGGTCGTAAACAAGAAGTCACTACGAGGGCTTCTTGATAAAAGTGATACCTCAAAGGCTGATAAGTATTTAACCACTGAGACCGGCGATCAAAAGACAAAATTCAGTGGGTTATTTATAAAGCTTGTATCTCTTATGACAGACCTTAAATCAAGTGTAGAAGCAAATACTCCGGATATAGAAAGTACTCTCGTGGAGATTTGTAGTATGTTTAGACTCTCCAAAGCAGTTACTAAGCTTTATAAGAATCCAAAGGATGAGGCGCAAGGCGTGGGAGAGACCTTGAACTGCTATGATACTGGAATATATGGCGAGGAAATACTTAGCCTCAGAGTCGTTACAGGAGTAATGTCAATAGGTGTTATGAGGGTCTATATGTCCACGGACGAAGTGCCGCTTACGGATGAAGAGACGTGGTATGTAGAACTCACAATGAGAACAGTTCTTAGTTACGTAACAAGAAATAGATTAAATCAAATAGTATATGAGCTTGCCTACTTTGATGATTTTGGATATGCAAATCAAAGAAGCTATATGAACTATCTTATGAAGAATAGAGAACGCTTAGGTGGAATGATAGCCATCAGATATAACCTATTACATTTCATTCTTGTCAATCAAGAGCTTGGAAGACTTAACGGCGATAAAGTTATGAGACGTCATTTTGAAGGACTTAAGAAGCTTATTGGTAAAGATGGAATGGTAGTTCGATTAGGTGGAGATAATTTCATGGCAATGTTCACCTATCAGAAGATGGGAAATGTATTCACTTATCTGAATGAGACTCCAGTAATATATGACTCCAAAATGGGTAAGTCAGTTAATATTAGTTGTACTATTGGTGTATATCGTTTGCCTAAGGAAGAAGAGTTACGGAATCCAGGAATTATATTAGAGAAAACAACTATAGCATTTTTCGCAGCTAAAGCTGGTGGAAATGAAAGGGTAGTCTTCTATGACAATTCGCTAGTTTCAGATAGAAAACAATCTATGGAGGTTCAGAGATTATTCCCTGAAGCTATCCGAAATGAAGAGTTCCAGGTTTATTATCAACCAAAGGTGCATACTGAAACTGGTAGGATAATTGGAGCGGAGGCGCTCTGCCGCTGGTTCCATGAAGGAAAGATGATTAGTCCAGGGGACTTCATCCCAATGCTGGAAGAAACCGATGATATCTGTACACTTGATTTCTATATGTTTGATCATGTATGTAGAGATATCAGAAGATGGCTGGACCAGGGTATGACAGCTATTCGAATATCTGTCAATCTGTCGCGTAAGCATATGCATAACAGTAGTCTTGTGGATGCGCTTCTCAAGATTATAGATAGGCATAATGTTCCACATAGCTGTATAGAGGTCGAGCTTACAGAAACAACAACAGACGCGAGCTTTGCTGATATAAAGAGAGTCGTTAATGGACTTCAAAGCGTGGGCATCTACACTTCCGTGGATGATTTCGGTATGGGTTATTCTTCACTGAATCTTATTCGTGAACTTCCATGGAATGTGCTGAAAGTGGATAAGAGCTTCCTTCCTACAGAGGATGACACACCTACCAGCATTAACAGTATAATGTTTAGAAATGTTATTGCTATGGTTAATGAAATGGGAATCGACTGTATAGTTGAGGGTGTAGAAACTGAGAGACAGCTTGAAATCCTTAGAAATAATAACTGTTTCTATGCTCAGGGCTTCCTCTTTGATAGACCACTTCCAGTTGAAGACTTTGAACAGAGAATGGCAAAGGGCTACTACGAAGTAAATTAATATGATTAATGAATGAGTATATAGGGACGGTTCTTATTTACTCACTTTTTTGAAAGTGAGTAAATAAGAACCGTCCCTATATACTCATTTAAGAACCGTCCCTATATACTCACGTTCCCATATAATCATCTTTCGTAAAAAAACGAAAAATTTAAAGAAGATATTTTGTTTTATTGAAAAAAGACAGATGGTAAAATATGTACTATCTATAATAATGGGAGGTTCTGACATGGAAGTAGCTGAAATAAGAGAATTGATAGATGCAGGTAAGACTGCAATAGGAATAGAGTTTGGTTCAACCAGAATAAAGGCGGTTATGGTAGATGATGCCGGAAAACCAATAGCTCAGGGAAGTCATGGCTGGGAGAATCAGTACGAAAATGGAGTGTGGACCTACAGTCTTGATATGATCTGGAAGGGTTTGCAGGAGGCATATAGTGACCTGGCTGCAGATGTTAAGAAGCAGTACGGAACTGTTATAAAAACTACAGGAGCTATAGGCTTCAGCGCTATGATGCACGGATATATGGCCTTTGATAGTAGTGATAATCTTCTCGTTCCATTTAGAACCTGGCGTAACACAATTACTGAAGAGGCTGCTAAGGAGCTCACAGGTGAGTTCGACTTCAATATCCCACAGAGATGGAGCATAGCGCATCTTCATCAGGCTATTTTAAATGGCGAAGATCATGTCAGCAGCATCACATTTTTTACTACCCTTGCTGGATATATCCATTGGCAGCTGAGTGGAGAAAAGGTACTTGGTGTAGGTGATGCATCGGGTATGTTCCCAATAGACAGTACTACAAGAAATTATAATGAGAAGTATCTGGATATATACGATGGAATCCTTTCGAAGAAAGGAATTGCTTGGAAGATAAGAGATATTCTTCCAAAGGTAAAGGTTGCAGGAGAAGCTGCTGGAACACTTACTGCAGAAGGTGCAGCAAAGCTGGATGTGAGCGGCACTCTTGAAGCAGGCATACCAATGTGTCCACCAGAAGGCGATGCAGGAACAGGAATGGTTGCAACAAACAGTGTTGCTGTAAGAACTGGAAATGTATCTGCAGGAACTTCGATTTTTGCAATGGTTGTTATGGAAAAAGCTCTTAGCAAGGTGCATGAGGAGATAGACGTTGTTACCACTCCAGTAGGTGATGATGTAGCGATGGTGCATTGCAACAATTGTACCTCTGATATAAATGCGTGGGCCAACATCTTTAAGGAATACAGCCAGATGATGGGAATAGAGGTAGATACAGATAAACTCTATACCACGCTTTTCAAGGCGGCTCTGGACGGCGCTCCAGATTGCGGTGGTCTCGTTGGATTTAACTATTTCTCGGGAGAACCAGTTACAGGCTTTGATGAGGGTAGACCTGTTTTTGCGAGAAAAGTAAATGCGGATTTTTCCTTTGCAGACTTTATGAGACTGCATCTATATTCGGCTGTTAGTACTCTTAAGGTTGGACTGGATATTCTACTTAAGGAAGAGGATGTAAAGGTTGATAAGCTATATGGACATGGTGGCTTCTTCAAGACAAAGGAAGTTGGACAGAGAATAATGTCTGCTGCAACAGGCGGACCTATCACAGTAATGGAAACCGCTGGTGAGGGCGGTGCCTGGGGTATGGCTGTGCTAGCACTTTATCTTATGAAGACAGGTGGAAATGCTTCTAATGGCGTTAGCCTATCAGACTTCCTAAATGGTGAAATCTTCGCGGGTGAAGAGGGAACAACAGTTACCGCGGATGTTGAAGAGGTTAACGGCTTCAACGATTATATGAAAGCCTTTACATCTGCGCTCGAACTTGAAAGAGCAGCAATAGAGGCGGTATAATAGATACAGCTCATAATTGAAAGGATAAAAAAATGCTAGAAGAGTTAAAGATAAAAGTATTTGAAGCTAATATGGAGCTTCCAAAGAGAAATCTTGTTACCTATACTTGGGGAAATGTTAGTGGAATAGATAGAGAGGCTGGACTATTTGTTATTAAGCCAAGTGGAGTAGATTATGACATAATGACACCTGATGATATGGTTGTTATGGATCTTGAGGGTAATCGTGTGGAAGGAAAATATAAACCATCATCAGATACTCCAACCCATCTAGAACTATACAAGAGATATGAAGAAATAGGTGGAATAGTTCATACACATTCTCCAGAGGCAACATCCTGGGCTCAGGCGGGAAGAGGCATTCCACTTTATGGAACAACACATGCGGATTATTTTTATGGTGAGATACCATGTGCCAGAAGCCTTACTCCAGAGGAGATAGATGAGGCGTATGAGAAAAATACAGGCCTTGTGATAATAGAAACATTTGACGAAAGAGGACTAAATCCTATGTATACACCTGGTGTTCTATGTACGAACCATGGTCCTTTTACATGGGGTAAGGATGCTGCTGAAGCAGTACATAATGCAGTTGTTCTAGAAGAGGTTGCCAAGATGGCACTTAAGACGGAACTAATCAATCCAGCAGTTAAGACTGCACCTGATTGTATCAGAGATAAACATTTCTTCCGTAAGCATGGTGAAAATGCATATTACGGACAGGGATAGACAAGTAATAAACAGGAATGATGATTCCTGGGGGGCACCATGATAAAGGTTTTTTTGGTAGAAGATGAATATGCAATCCGAGAAGGCATAAAGAAGTCCGTTGATTGGGAGAAAAATGGTTTCGAGCTGGTAGGCGAAGCAGGAGACGGGGAAATGGCATTTCCAAAGATTCTGAAGACGAAACCGGACATTCTGATCACCGATATTCGTATGCCTTTTATGGATGGTCTAGAACTGGCAACTCTAGTTAAAAAGGAGCTGTCGGACATCAAGATTGTTGTGCTTAGTGGTTATGATGATTTCAATTATGCTAAGCAGGCTATCAGTATTGGTGTGGAAGTATATATA
>CACYQC010000045.1 GCA_902776395.1 uncultured Lachnospiraceae bacterium | reverse complement strand
ACTAAATTAAAATGGGATTATAAAAATAGTCGGATGAGTAAATAAGAACCGTCCCTATATACTCATTGAGTAAAAGAGAACCGTCCCTATATACTCATAACAAGAACAATGGCGTTCTGGATTGATGAAAATAAACCTTCAATCTGGAGCGCCTTTTTATATAGATATTTTACGACACTCTATTCAAAGGAGGAAATAATTATGACAGAAGAAATAATGAATGCACTAGACGGTGAATTGTTCGCCGTATGGTTCCTGATCGGAGCCGCTCTGGTATTCTGGATGCAGGCAGGATTTGCGATGGTTGAGGCAGGTTTCGCCAGAGCGAAGAATGCCGGAAATATACTTATGAAGAACCTGATGGATTTCTGTATAGGATGCTGTGTTTTCATCTTGATCGGATTTGGCCTGCTGCTAGGCGAGGATGTGCTCGGCTTCATCGGAAAACCAGGTTTTGATATCTTTACAAGCTACCAGGATTTTGATTGGTCGAATTTCATCTTCAACCTGGTATTCTGTGCAACAACAGCAACTATCGTTTCTGGATCAATGGCAGAGAGAACTAAGTTCCTCAGCTACTGTGTATACTCTGCTATAATCTCAGCTCTTATCTACCCAATCGAGGCACATTGGATCTGGGGTGGCGGCTGGTTAGCACAGCTCGGATTCCACGATTTCGCTGGTTCCTGTGCCATCCACATGGTAGGTGGTATCGCAGCACTCGTAGGTGCTAAGATGGTTGGCCCTCGTATCGGAAAGTTCGAGAGAGACAAGAACGGAAAAGTAACAAAGGTAAATGCCTTCCCAGGCCACAATCTGGTAGTCGGTGCACTTGGTGTATTCATCCTCTGGCTTGGATGGTACGGTTTCAACGGTGCAGCTTGTACTTCAGTAGATCAGCTCGCATCTGTATTTGTAACAACAACAATCGCACCTTCAGTCGCAACTGTTGTATGTATGATATTTACATGGATCAAGTATGGTAAGCCTGATGTTTCAATGTGTCTAAATGCTTCTCTCGCAGGTCTTGTAGCAATCACAGCTCCTTGCGACGTAACAGATGCCTTTGGTGCAATAGTAATCGGCGCTGTTTCAGGACTTCTCGTAGTATTCGGTGTATGGCTTCTTGACTTCAAGCTTCACATCGATGACCCAGTTGGTGCCGTTGCAGTTCACATGATGAACGGTATCTGGGGAACAATCGCAACTGGACTTTTCGCAACAACATCAGCTCCTGGAAATGATAGCGTAGTTGGTCTTTTCTACGGTGGTGGATTCCATCAGTTAGGACTTCAGTTACTCGGTTTTGTAACTGTAGCCGCATGGGCAGCAGTTGGAATGATTATAGTATTCGCAATCATAAAAGCAATCTTCGGACTTAGAGTTTCAGAAGAGGAAGAGCTTGAAGGACTTGATTCAACAGAGCATGGACTTGCATCCGCTTACTCAGGCTTCTCAATCATCGATATGTCAAACGCTGGTATGCTTGAGAATGAGAACACAAGTCTTGGCAAGGGCGACTTCGAGAACACAAGCCTTGAAAATAAAGATTATGACTCCGCTAGTGAAGCAGAGAAAAATGCTTCTGTGCCGGTTGTTAATACAGTAGCAGACATGGCAGGTGCTGGCGTACCAGTTGATACAGGAATTAATAAGGTTGTAATTATCACAAAGCTTTCACGTTACGACAAGATCAAGAAAGCACTGAACAACCTCGGTGTTACTGGTATCACAGTTACACAGGTTAGTGGATGTGGTATCCAGAAGGGGGCTGGTGAGAGATACCGTGGAGTTGAGATGGATGTAACACTTCTTCCTAAGATTAAACTCGAGGTTGTAGTCAGCAAGATTCCAGTTGAAAGCGTAATCGAAACTGCTAAGAAGACTCTTTACACAGGTAAGATTGGAGATGGAAAGATCTTCGTATATCCAGTCAGCAGAGTTGTTAAGATCAGAACTGGTGAAGAAAATTACGATGCACTTCAGGATGTCGAGTGACAATTAGATGTCGAGTAAAATTAGATGTTGGGTGACATTTACACCAGTAAATGTGACATAGCATATATTTCTCTTGGAGGGGGGCTTACCGAGTGGTAGGCTCCTTTCTTTATTTGGAAATAATTAATTGTAAAAATATCCATTTAGTTATATAATATTCATAGGAAATGTACCACTATTTGATAGGTTAGGAAGTGATTATTATGAATATTGAGACAATGATCGCAATAAAAAAAGAATTTAGCATATCCTATAGTGCTATTTCAGAGGCTTCCGGGGTTCCAATTTCTACGGTGCAGAAGGTTCTTGGTGGAATAACAAAGCCGAGAAACAGCACCGCTGAAGCACTGGCGAAAGCACTTACTGGATTTATTAAACAGGGCTCACCCCGTTGGATGGGTGCGGTGAGCTTCGAGGAACTACTAATTAGTCACGACAATAGCTATGGTCTAAGTAAGGCGGAAGGCTTTGAGAATAAGAGCTCAGGAGAATACGAAGTAAGCGACTATGAGAATCTACCTGAGGATATCAGAGTTGAACTAATCGACGGTTACTTCTACGAAATGGAAGCTCCGACGAAGAAGCATCAGGTCATACTTCAGGAAATACTTATACAACTAACCTCTCAGATTAGAAAGAATAAAGGCGGCTGCAAGGTTTACATGGCGCCGTCCGACGTGCAGCTGGATGAAAGTAACAAGACGATCGTTCAGCCCGACCTCTTCATTCTCTGCAATAAGGATATGATCAAGAATTCTAGAAGAACCGTGGGTGCTCCGGAATTCGTAATTGAAGTTCTGTCGGAGTCTACAAGGAAAAAGGATATGACCCTCAAGCTGAATAAATACGAAGCTTGTGGAGTAAAGGAATATTGGATCATCGATCCGAACAAGGAGTATATAATAAAATACTTCTTTGAAAATATGTCACTGACCAACATCTATACATTTAACGATATTGTTCCACTTGAATTATATGAAGGCAAAATATCGGTTGATTTTAGTGAGATTAAGAGCGAAATAATGGATGAATTTGGAGAATAAAATGCTCCTTTCTGAAGAATCTTGAAATTTAATAAAATTAATCATAATTTTTTGTTGACTTTTAAATATAAAGTATTATACTAGAGATAGTTTAAAAAATTAATAAATTGATTTGGGAGCAATGGCGCTTCGAGTACTGTACTCGAAGTGCCTTTTTTTGTGCGAAGGTGAGACAAGATCACATATGCGGAGCATCCTGCTCGATTAAAAAAAAGAAAGAAAGGAAGCTAACATGGGTAAAGTTACAGGTTTTTTAGAATATGAAAGGGTAGAAGGGCCAGCAATTTCCGAAGCTGACAGAATAAAGAACTTCGACGAGTTTCATAGTCTCCTCTCATTAGAGGAACAGAAGGAACAAGCCGCCAGATGTATGGATTGTGGAGTTCCATTCTGTCAGGCCGGAATGATGATAGCAGGTATGGCGTCCGGTTGCCCACTTAACAATCTCGTGCCTGAGGTGAATGATCTTCTATATAAAGGTCGTCTCGAAGAGGCCTACGACAGACTGTCCATTACTCATAGCTTTCCGGAGTTTACTTCCAGGGTTTGCCCGGCTCTTTGTGAGAAGGCTTGTACCTGCAGCCTTCATGGGGAGTCAGTTTCCACGAAGGAAAATGAGAAGACCATCATTGAGTATGCTTACGAAAATGGCCTCGTGACAGAAAAGCTTCCTAAGGTAAGAACTGGTAAGAAGGTTGCTGTAGTTGGAAGCGGTCCATCTGGTCTTGCTGCAGCTCAGCGCCTGAATCAGCTTGGTCATCTCGTTACAGTCTATGAGAGAAGCGACCGTATCGGCGGACTTCTCAGATATGGCATTCCTAACATGAAGCTGGATAAGTCAGTTATCGATAGAAGAGTGAAGCTGATGGAAGAGGCAGGGATAACCTTTAAAACTAATCATAACATTTGCGGTGCGGCAAACTATGATAAGCCATTTTCCGAAAATGTTACCTATATAACAGCCGAGGAACTCGAGAAGGAATATGACGCAATCGTGCTTGCGTGCGGCGCATCAAATCCAAGAAATATAAATGTTCCTGGAAGAGATGCAAGTGGCATCTACTACGCAGTTGATTTCCTCGGAAAGGTAACTAAGAGCCTCCTTGACTCAGACTTTAGCAAGCTCCCTGATAGCGAAGTAAAGGGTCAGGACGTAATTGTAATCGGTGGTGGAGACACAGGAAATGACTGTGTTGGAACAAGCATCAGACTTGGAGCGAAGTCAGTGACACAGCTCGAGATGATGCCTGAGCCGCCAACTGACAGGCTCCCATCAAACCCTTGGCCAGAGTGGCCTAAGGTCCTGAAGACCGACTATGGTCAAGAGGAAGCAATATATAAGTTTGGGGAGGATCCAAGAATATATCAAACAACAGTAAAGGAATTCCTTACTGAGAAAACTGACACGGGTGAACGTGTAAAGGAAGCGGTTATTGTATCGCTTGAATCGAAGAAGGATGAAAAGACTGGAAGGATGAGTATGGTTCCAGTCGAAGGCAGCGAGAGAACTATTCCCGCCGGCTTAGTTCTTATCGCTGCTGGATTCCTCGGTAGTGAGAGCTACGTTACAGAGGGCTTCGGCGTAAATGTAAATGCAAGAACAAATGTTGAAACCCTTCCTGGCAAATATCAAACAAGTAAGGACAAGGTCTTCGTAGTTGGAGATATGCATAGAGGCCAGTCACTCGTTGTATGGGCGATATCAGAGGGACGAAATGCGGCCCTTGAGGTGGACAGTTTCCTGATGAAGTAACAAATATTTCCTAATGAAGTATTTGATATAGAAGTAAACAGAAATGTCATTCTGGACGAAAATAAGAATGTAATCTTAAGTGGATTAATAAACGGAGATAAAAATCATGGATAAAGAAATACAAGAGTTAAGAGAAAACGGTTTATATGACAGCAGCTTCGAGCATGATAACTGTGGTATCGGAGCTATAGTTCAGATGGACGGCAAGCCTTCCCATCAGCTCGTTGCTGATGCTCTTAGTATAGTAGAGAATCTGGAGCATAGAGCAGGTAAGGATGCAGAGGGCAAGACCGGTGATGGCGTCGGAATCCTTACTCAGATTCCTGACAAATTCTTTAGAAAGGTTATGTATGAGCAGGGAGTTATTCTTCCTGAGCCTGCAGCTGCTCAAAATGGAAAGAGCAGAAGCTATGGTGTTGGTATGTTCTTCTTCCCACAGGACAGCCTTCAGAGAAAACAGGCTGAAAATATGTTCGAGACAATAGCTCGTAAGAGCGGCCTCAAGATTCTTGGTTGGAGACAGGTAGGAATCGATCCAAATGTCCTCGGCACAAAAGCTAGAGAGTGTATGCCTGTAATTAAGCAAGTATTTATAGAACGACCACAATCACTTTCACTTGTGAGTAATTCTTCAGATGCATCAAAAGACTCAGCAGTATCTAACAGCTCAGACCTCGACCTCAAGTTCGACCGCATGCTCTACATCGTTCGCCGCGAGTTCGAGCAGTGCTGCGTAAGCACTTACGTTCCATCCCTTTCCTGCAGAACTATCGTCTACAAGGGAATGTTCCTCGTAGGTCAGCTGAGAACCTTCTTCCTTGACCTCATGGATAAGGACTACGAATCAGCTATCGCTATGGTGCATTCAAGATTCTCAACAAATACAAATCCAAGCTGGCACAGAGCTCACCCAAACCGTTTCATAGTTCATAACGGCGAGATCAACACCATCAAGGGAAATGCAGATAAGATGCTTGCTCGTGAAGAAACCCTTCATACAGAGCTTCTTTCAGAAGAGGATATGACTAAGGTTCTTCCAGTTGTTAACACAAGCGGTTCAGACTCAGCGATGCTGGATAACACCCTCGAGTTCCTCGTTATGAGCGGCATGGACCTTCCGCTTGCAGCAACCATCCTCATCCCTGAGCCATGGGCTAACAACGACACACTTACTCAGGAAGAGAGAGACTTCTACCAATATTACGCAACTATGATGGAGCCATGGGACGGACCTGCATCTATCCTTTATTCAGACGGCGATGTCATGGGCGCCGTTCTAGATAGAAATGGACTCAGACCTTCAAGATACGTAGTCATGGACGATGGACGTCTCATCCTTTCCTCTGAGGTCGGAGTGCTTCCGCTCGATGAGAGCCACATCGTTAAAAAAGATAGATTATATCCAGGCAAAATGCTTCTCGTCGACACACGTGAGGGCCGCCTCTATTCAGATTCAGAATTAAAAGAAAAGTATGCTCACAGAAATCCATTTGGCGAGTGGCTGGAAATGTCCCTGATGGAACTAAAGAATATCAAGATTCCAAATGAGAAAGTTCCAGTAATTGAAGGGGATGATAGAAAGAAGCTGCAGAAGGCATTTGGCTATTCTTATGAGAACTACCATGAAGGAATCCTGAACATGGCCCTGAATGGTGGAGAGCAGATAGGCTCTATGGGAGTTGATACTCCAATCGCAGCACTCTCTGATCAGTATCAGCCACTTTTCTACTATTTCAAGCAGCTCTTCGCACAGGTTACAAATCCTCCTATCGATGCTGAGCGTGAGAAGATTGTTACTTCTCACAGCATTTACGTGGGTAAGAATGGTAATCTCCTCGAGGAGTGCCCTGAGAATTGCCACGTGCTGAAGATTCACAATCCTATCCTGAGCGATCTGGATATGCTGAAGATCAAGAGCCTCGACAAGGACGGCGTGAAGTCAGCAACAGTTTCACTTCTATATTATAAGAGTACTCCAATGAAGAGAGTTATGAAGCATCTCTTCGTTGAGGTTGACAAGGCGTACCGCGAGGGCGCTAGCATACTGATCCTGTCCGATAGAGGAGTGGATGAAAACCATGTAGCTATACCTTCGCTCCTTGCGGTTGCTGCTGTACATAAGCATCTCGTAGAAACAAAGAAATGCACCGCCATGTCACTTATTCTCGAGTCCGGCGAGCCACGTGAGGTTCATCATTTCGCAACCCTCCTTGGATACGGTGCTTCAGCGGTTAACCCATATCTGGCACATTCAACTATCCTGGAGCTGATCGAGGATGGACTTCTGGATAAGGATTACTACGCAGCAGCTTCTGATTACGATGAGGCAATCATCAAGGGTATCGTGAAGATAGCTTCGAAGATGGGAATATCAACTATCAGATCCTACCAGGGCAGCAAGATATTCGAGGCAATCGGTATATCAAAGGATGTCATTGAGGAATATTTCCCAGGCACTATCAGCCGAGTTGGAGGTATAACTCTTGAGGATATAGAGAAGAATATAGACGCTCAGCATAGCAAAGCCTTTGATCCACTTGGAAGAGAGGTGGACCTCGAGCTTACAGCGGTAGGTCGCCACAAGCTGAGAAGACAGGGCGAGAATCATAGATATAATCCACAGACTATTCACATGCTTCAGCTGTCAACTCGCGAGGGTGACTATGACAAGTTCGTAGAATATACAAAGCTCGCTGACGAAGAGAAGACTGGATACCTCAGAAGTCTGATGGACTTCAACTTTCCAGAAGCTGGAGTTCCGCTGGAGGAGGTTGAAAGTGAAGAGGATATCATGCAGAGATTCAAAACAGGTGCGATGTCCTACGGTTCTATTTCAGAAGAAGCTCACGAAACCCTTGCGATTGCGATGAATCATATTCATGGTAAATCCAACAGTGGTGAGGGCGGTGAGAGTGATGAGCGAATCGCCTCAGCTGGTACGGATAATGATAGAAGCTCAGCTATCAAGCAGGTAGCGAGCGGAAGATTCGGCGTAACAAGTAAGTATCTTGTAAGTGCTAGAGAGATACAGATTAAAATGACCCAGGGCGCCAAGCCGGGCGAGGGTGGACACCTTCCTGGTAAGAAGGTTTATCCATGGATCGCGAAGACCAGACATTCAACTCCTGGTGTGAGTCTTATATCACCTCCACCACATCACGATATATATTCTATCGAGGATCTGGCTCAACTGATATATGACCTGAAATGCGCCAACAAGAAAGCGCGTATCTCCGTTAAGCTCGTATCCGAAGCTGGTGTTGGTACTGTTGCAGCAGGTGTTGCTAAGGCTGGTGCTCAGGTAATCCTAGTATCAGGTTATGATGGAGGAACTGGAGCGGCGCCACTAAGTTCAATCCACAATGCAGGTCTTCCATGGGAAATGGGACTTGCTGAAACACATCAGACACTTCTTGAAAATGGCCTACGTGATCAGGTTGTTATCGAGACTGATGGAAAGCTTATGACAGGCCGTGACGTAGCGATTGCAGCTATCCTCGGTGCTGAGGAATTCGGTTTTGCAACTGCTCCACTGGTAACTATGGGCTGTGTAATGATGAGAGTTTGTCAGAGCGATACCTGTCCTATGGGTGTTGCAACTCAGAATCCAGAGCTGAGAAAGCGCTTCAGAGGTAAGCCTGAATATGTAGAGAACTTCATGAGATTTATAGCTAGACAGCTTCGTGAATATATGGCTCGTCTCGGCGTTAGAAGTATAGATGAGTTGGTCGGAAGAACAGATCTTATCAAGGTTAAGGAAGAGCTCAGCGACAAGCAGTCCAGAATGGACCTCGATAAAATCCTCGTCGACATGTCAGGTGTTGCTAGAGAACTTCAGACCTTCCATAAGGAAAAGGTTTATGACTTTAAGCTTGAGACAACTAAGGACGAGAAGGTGCTCCTTAAGTCTAAGGCGGTTCAGAAGGTTCTTAAAGAGCTGGCTCAGATAGACAGCGAGGAAGCTTTAGATTCTGCAAATCTTAAGAATTCTGTAAGCGAGAGCATCAAGGTCACAAATATAGATAGAACCTTCGGAACACTCCTCGGAGCAGAGATAACAAGAGAGGCTCCAGAGGGACTGCCGGAAGATACATTTACAGTTAATTGCGAGGGCTCGGGCGGACAGAGCTTCGGTGCATTTATCCCATCTGGTCTCACGCTTAATCTTGTGGGTGACAGCAACGACTACTTCGGTAAGGGTCTGTCAGGTGGTAAGCTTATCCTCCACGCTCCTGAGAACGCAGGCTACGATGCAGAGTAACATGTCATCGTCGGAAATGTAGCCCTGTACGGTCCAACCTCTGGTGAGGCTTATATCGCTGGTATCGCAGGCGAGAGATTCTGTATCAGGAATTCAGGCGCGACAGCAGTTGTTGAAGGAGTTGGCGAGCACGGATGCGAGTACATGACAGGTGGACGTGCAGTTATCCTTGGACCAACAGGTAAGAACTTCGCAGCCGGAATGAGCGGCGGTGTTGCTTATGTTCTCGACGAAGAGAATACACTTTATAAGAATCTCAACAAGCAGATGGTTCTTATGGAGAAGCTTGAGAATAGACACGAGGCAGAGGAGCTGAGACAGATAATTGAGAAGCATGTGCAGTACACAGGTTCAAAGAAGGGACAGAAGATACTGGATAACTTCGATGAATATTTTCCTAAGTTTAAGAGGGTAATCCCAGCAGACTACAAGGAGATGCTCATACTTACAGCCAAGTACGAGAACGATGGAAGGTCTCATGAAGAAGCCTTAATAGAGGCCTTTAAGGAATATATAGGTTAGAACAATAATGGTGTCATCCTGAGCGAAGGATTATAAAGGAGGATAGAAAAATGACAAAGTACATATTCGTAACCGGTGGTGTTGTATCAGGACTAGGAAAGGGAATCACGGCGGCGTCCCTCGGACGACTGCTGAAGGCCAGGGGTCTAAAGGTGGCGGCTCAGAAGCTGGACCCATACATCAATGTTGACCCTGGAACCATGAGTCCATACCAGCATGGGGAGGTATATGTAACTGAGGATGGAGCTGAGACGGACCTCGATCTCGGACACTATGAGAGATTCATCGATGAGAATCTGAATAAATATTCAAACCTTACCTCTGGAAAGGTGTACTGGAATGTTCTTAATAAGGAAAGAAGAGGAGAATACCTGGGCTCAACGGTCCAGGTTATTCCACATATAACGAATGAGATAAAGGACTTCGTATATAGAGTCGGAAATGAGACTGACGCGGATGTTGTTATCACTGAGATAGGTGGTACCATCGGTGATATCGAGTCTCAGCCATTTATCGAGGCTGTGAGACAGATATCTCTCGAGGTTGGAAAGGAGAATTCGCTCTTCATCCACGTAACACTTGTTCCTTTCCTTCATGGTTCTGATGAGCATAAATCAAAACCAACCCAGCACTCCGTTAAGGAGCTTCAGGGAATGGGAGTTCGTCCTGACATCATCGTACTTAGATGCGACGAGCCACTTGAAGAGTCTATCTTCAAAAAGATATCTCTATTCTGTAACGTTAAGGAAGACTGCGTTATCGAAAATAGAACTCTTCCTAGCCTCTACGAAGCACCTCTTATGCTCGAGGATGCAGGACTTGCAAATGTTGTCTGCCGCGAGCTTTGTATCAGAAGTGCTGCTCCAGATCTGAGAGAGTGGAAGGATATGGTAAATAGCATAGAGACTCTTGATAAAGAAATCACTATTGGTCTTGTTGGAAAGTATGTTCAGCTTCATGATGCATACCTATCTGTTGCAGAGGCTCTTCGTCATGCAGGCTACGTTTTTGAGACAGACGTTAAGATCGAGTGGATAGATTCTGAGGAGCTCGACGAATCAAATTACGAAGAGAGACTCAGCAAGGTAAATGGAATCATAGTTCCTGGTGGCTTCGGCGATAGAGGTGTAGAAGGAATGATACTTTCTGCTAAGTATGCGAGAACTCACAAGGTTCCTTACTTTGGCATTTGCCTTGGAATGCAGATAGCGGTTATAGAATTTGCGCGTAATGTAGCAGGTCTTACAGACGCTTGCTCCGGTGAGTTCCATGACGCAACAGATACTAAGGTTATTGACTTCATGCCAGGTCAGTCAGACAGTCTTGATAAGGGTGGAACCCTTCGTCTGGGAGCCTACCCATGTCTTGTAACCGAAGGTACACTGCTCGAGAAATGCTATTACAAAACAGAGGATAATGGAGCGGACGCTATTAGTCATAGTGAAAAGATAATTAGCGAACGCCATAGACATAGATACGAGTTTAATAATGAATATCGCGAAACTCTCGCATCTGCGGGACTAGTTATTTCCGGACAGTCTCCTGATAAACAGCTCGTCGAAACCATTGAACTATCAGATCACCCATTTTACATCGGCGTGCAGTATCATCCGGAATTCAAGTCGAGACCTAACCGTCCGCATCCATTATTTCAGAAGTTTATTGAGTCCGCTTGTATGAATAAGTAGGTAGGAAAATATGTTAGACGAAAAATTACATGAAGAATGTGGGGTATTTGGTGTATACTCTCCCCGTAACTATGATATAGCAAAGGATGTTTACTACGGTTTATATGCTCTCCAGCACCGCGGTCAGGAGAGCTGTGGAATCGTAGTAAATGATGATGGACTATTCTTTTCTCATAAGGATATCGGTCAGGTAAGTAATGTATTCGATGCTAAGAATCTAAGCGAGCTGCCGGATGCGAGCATGGCTATCGGTCACGTTCGCTATGGTACAACCGGCGGTAATAGTAGAAGAAATACTCAGCCTATCGAGGTCAATCATCAGAAGGGTAAGCTTGCTCTTGCTCATAATGGAAATATAAGTAATGCCTATGATTTAAGAAATGAGCTTGAACTTTCCGGCGCAATATTCCATACTACATCTGATACGGAAATCATCGCGTACATTCTGACGAGAGAAAGACTCAGAACTCCTTCTATAGAAAAGGCAGTTTTCGAATGTATGAAATACTTAGAGGGGGCCTACTCAATAGTAATGATGTCTTCTTCGAAGCTGATCGCTGTTAGAGACCCTCATGGCTACAGACCTCTATGCTACGGCATGACAGGAGATGGCAGATATGTCATCGCATCTGAAAGCTGTGCACTGGATGCGGTTGGAGCACATTTCATAAGAGATATTAAACCGGGCGAGGTTATGGTATTCTCTAGAGAGGGCGTCACAAGTCTTACTGATGCGGTCGGATCAAAGAGAAATCAGATATGTATCTTTGAATATATCTATTTCGCGAGACCGGACTCTGTGATAGATGGAGTGTCA
>CACYQC010000044.1 GCA_902776395.1 uncultured Lachnospiraceae bacterium | reverse complement strand
GGTAATCCACTCTCACTTGTTAAGGAAGGAGATTCAGTTATCTTCTTCAACTTCCGTCCTGATAGAGCTAGAGAGATAACAAAGGCATTCTGTTTCAAGGATGAGGATATCGCTGCTCAGGAAGGTGATGCATCAGATAGCAAATCTATTAAGTCTCTTAAGAGAGCTAATGGATATATGGATATAACATATGTATGTTTCAAGGATTATGATGAGACAATCCCTAACAAGTTCGTTGCATTTAAAAAGCAGGAAATCACAAATACATTTGGCGAGTATCTTGCTAACCTTGGAATGAAGCAGCTGAGACTTGCAGAGACAGAGAAGTACGCTCATGTAACTTTCTTCTTTAATGGTGGTCTTGAAGAGCCTAACAAGAATGAGGACAGGATTCTTGTTAATTCACCTGCAGTTGCAACATACGATCTTCAGCCTGAGATGAGTGCACCAGAAGTTGGAGAGAAGCTTGTTGCTGCTATCAAGTCAGATGAATATGATGTAATCATAATTAACTTCGCAAACCCAGACATGGTTGGTCATACAGGAGTTCTTGAAGCAGCAGTCTCAGCAGTTGAAACAGTAGATAAATGTGTTGGAGATGCTGTTGAAGCTGTTAAAGAAAAAGATGGAGTTCTCTTTATCTGTGCTGATCACGGAAATGCTGAGCAGATGAAGAACTATGAGACAGGAGAGCCACATACAGCTCACACAACAAACCCTGTTCCATTTATTCTATATAACTATGATGAGAATTATACACTTAAAGAGGGCGGAAAGCTCTGTGATATCGTTCCAACACTTCTTGAGGTAATGGGACTTGAGCAGCCAGCTGAGATGACAGGACAGTCACTCCTGGTTCGTAAGTAGATATATATTTCTTGTAGAATTAGGCGAGCATAATAGGCGAGTATAATAGGCGAGCAAAATAGGGACGGTTCTAATTTACTCATTCTCTTGCGAGAACGAGTAAATTTAGAACCGTCCCATTTTGCTCACCTGAGTAAATAAGAACCGTCCCTATATACTCATTACTGCTGGCTTGCAAAAAGCAAGTATTTTTGGTATCGTACTAGGTAATGTTGTTCATTATAATGAATCGAGGAGACGAATATGGAAACTAAGCAAAGAAATACCTTTTCAGGTTCAATAGGATTTGTTCTTGCCGCTGCAGGAAGTGCAGTAGGACTGGGAAATATATGGAGATTTCCTTATCTGGCGGCAAGAGGTGGAGGAGGTTTATTTCTTGCTGTATATCTGATACTCGCGCTTACTTTTGGATATGCAATGCTTACTACTGAGGTAGGTATAGGTCGTAAGACAAAGCAAAGTCCACTTACAGCTTATGGTGAACTGAAGAAGGGCTGGGGCTGGCTTGGAGTTATAGCTAGTATAGTTCCTTTTATGATAATGCCATATTACTGTGTAATCGGTGGATGGGTACTGAAGTATTTTATAGTTTATGCAACAGGCCATGGCGCTGATGCAGCACAGGATGGTTTCTTTACAGGCTTTATCACAAGCCAGTATGAGCCAATCATCATGCTTGTTATATTCCTTCTTGTATGTGCGGTTATCATATACATGGGAGTAGAAAGTGGTATAGAGAAGTTTTCAAAGGTTATCATGCCTGTACTTCTCATCCTAGTTATTGGAATAGCTATCTATTCATTAACTATCCGTCACACAGATGCGGACGGTACTGTTAGAACAGGTCTTCAGGGCTTAAAGACATATATTGTTCCAAGCCTCGAGGGTGTAACCTTTCAGAGGTTCTGTATGATAGTAATCGATGCAATGGGACAGCTGTTCTATAGTTTGTCAGTTGCAATGGGTATCATGGTTGCCTATGGTTCATATGTTAAAGACGATGCAAATTTGGTTAAGTCAATTAATCAGATAGAGATATTTGATACGGCTATAGCATTTCTTGCGGGCGTTATGATCATTCCTGCAGTTTTTGCATTTACAGGTCCTGATGGAATGTCAGCTGGTCCATCACTTATGTTTGTATCACTTCCAAAGATATTCGCTGAGATGGGTGCAATCGGAAATGTAATCGGCGCTCTATTCTTTGCAATGGTTCTTTTTGCTGCTGTAACAAGTGCTATGTCAATCCTTGAGGCAATCGTATCTGGCCTTATAGATAAGTTCAAAATGTCTAGACATGGTAGTACAGTTCTTGAAACTGTAATAGCGCTTGTTCTTGCTATTATTGTTTGTTTAGGTTACAATATTTTATATTTCGAGGTTAAGCTTCCAAATGGCTCTATAGCACAGATTCTGGACATTATGGACTATATCAGTAACAACGTACTGATGCCTGTAGTTGCCATTGCTTCATGTATTTTGATCGGCTGGGTACTCAAGCCACAGACTATCATAGATGAGGCTCAGAAGAATGGTGAGAAGATGAGACGTAGGGGACTCTATGTAGTCATGATTAAGTTTGTATCACCTGTACTTCTGTTGATTCTACTTTTAATCTCACTAGGAATCTTGAAGTTTAAGTAATTAATTAGTGAAGGGAAAGAAAAATGCAGTTAAAATCAGATAATGGACCAAATGAGGGAGTTAATCCATCTGCGTCAAATACTTATGGAACTAACAACTCCGGCGTCAACAGTTATTATGATAATCCTGGTACACCTAGTGGCCAGACACCTTATCAGGGTGGCCAGACTCCATACCAGGGTGGCCAGACTCCATACCAGGGCGGCCAGACTCCATATCAGGGCGGCCAGGCTCCTTACCAGAGACAGCAGGCTCCATATCCAGGAAGCCAGTCACCATACCAGCCTTCAGGGGCTGCTCCAGCAAAGAAGGGAATTAATCCACTTTTTATTATAATTCCTATACTAATTATTTTTATTTTTGTTTGTGGTACTCAGTTCAAGAAAATATTTGGTAAAGCGAACTATATACCAGGTACTGTTGAAGGATCGACATATACAAATGAGTATTTTGGAATCAAAGCTGAATTCGGTTCTGGTTGGGAAATAACAAGAGAGGTTGATGATCCTGAGAAGGTAAAGGAAACTCTCAATAATAAACAAGCAGTCAGCGAGCTTTACGCTAGTCAGAAAACAAGCGTTGAGCTTATGGATATAACAGTTACTCAGACTCCATACAATGTAAAAGAGTCGGGTGCAAATGTAGAGAAGCTCATGAGTGGCTTCAAGGATGAATATGTAAAGGAACTGGAAAGTCAAGGCTTTACAGTTGATAGTATCACACAGGATAAGATGACTATAGCTGGTAAGACCTGTGATGGATTCTATATCACATGCTCTATGATGGGTACAAAAGTGAGCATTGTTCAGTTCTTTATGTTCAAGGGTAATTATGCGGCAGCCATTACAACTGGTTCTACATCAGAAGGAAAGGCGAAGCTGATAATAACAAATAATATAAAATCTATTGGGGAATAGACTATTATTTGAGAAGGGGTTACGGTGATTAATATGAAAACAGAGGCATCTATTGAAGAGTTACGTCGTATTAGTAAGATGTTAGAGGAGAAGGATACTTCTAATGCGGCACTATGGTTAAACCAGGAATCCTTTGGTATTGCTTACAGATTCATGCTTAGATATGTCCGCAGCTATAGAAGCGTGGCGTATAGAGCTTTAGTTACTCTGAATCAGAAGTCTGACTCATACGGAGTAGAGGAGTTTGTTGGAATATCTGATGAATTTGGTAAGATTATCAATCATTCTCTCAGAAAGAGTGATGTGATGATGCAGAGCAAACCTAATCAGTATTTCCTACTGCTTCCTGAGTTATCAGAGGAAAATATCGAGTCAGTATTCGCTCGTATCAGAAATGAGTGGAAGAAGACTGATTATTATGACAAGACTACTATTCGTTTCGATGCTGAGCTTGTTAAGAGCGTTGAAGAGGTAGTAGAAGATAAGAGAGATTATGGTCGAGTGAATCTTGTACCATATGACTATTTTGATAAGAAAATAGACGAGTAATTGAAGGCCCCCTTAGTAAACAGGGGGGCTTTTTGTGTTTAAAATAAAAAAATTAAAATTAAATGCAACAGATTGAGCTATAACGAACACTATAGAGTTATAAGCTTATAAATCATGGCCAAGAAGGAGAAGTATTATGGATGAAAAGGAAAGGATGAAGGCATTAGTTAGTCAGGCTAAAATGGGTGATGCTCATAGCTTTGCTACACTATATGAAATGCTGTATCAGGATCTATACAGAGCGGCGCTCTACACATTAGGTAATCCTGATGATGCAGAAAATGTAGTGAGTGATACGGTTATGGATGCTTACTCAGGACTTACAAAGCTTAGAGATGATAGTGCATTCCGTGGTTGGATATTTAAAATATTGGATAATAAATGTAAAAAATATTTGAAGGATTATATCCATAGACGAGAGGTTCAGTCAGCTGTTCCGGTGGAGGATATGGCAGAAACGCTTCCTACAAATGGAAATGTCATACAGGGCGCTGAGAATAGAACAATGATTCAAGATGCATTTTCGGTTCTAAACGAGGAGGAGAAGAGAATCGTAACCATGACGGTTTACGGTCAGTATGACAGTGGCGAAATAGCCACGATGATGGGTATTAACAGAAATACCGTCAGGTCGAAATATTCGAGGGCACTTATGAAAATGCGTAACAGACTTGGAGGCCAAGCGTAGACCTGATTTTTTGTAGAATGTAAGGAGGATATATCATGGATAATAGAGATAAGATCATCGAAGATCAGATGAGGAATAGTAATGAAATGATTCCTGAATCTCTTAGACCAGATAATATAGAGAAGAAACTGGCAAGTATGACTATTGAAGAAAGGTATAAGAGAAGTCAGAGCGAAGATATACCTAGCGAAGTGACTGCTAAACCTAAAAAGGGTAAGGGTAAGGTTGTTATCCCACTTGTTCTCGCAGCTTCACTTCTAACAGTGTTTGGAATAGGCGTTGCACTCGGTGTGAGTGGTAACAGAAAAGTGAATGATGATAACACTCCAGGTATATTTGGCAAGAAAGATAATGACAAGGATAAAGACAAGGACAAGGATAAGGGTGGACTGTCATCAATCTTTGGTGGCGATGATGAAAACTATGATGAGGTTTATAGCTATTTCAAAGCCTATAAGGATCATATGGATAATATCGTATATGAGGATGTTGTTGATTATGAAATGGTAGAAAGTGCTGATGAAGCACCTGCAGGGGACTCAGCAAAAAGCGACAGCTCAAGTAGTAGACAAAAGTTAGCAGGTACGACTACTGCAGGAACTTATGAAGAAGAAGTTGAATTTACGGATACAAATGTTCGTACAGAAGGTGTTGCAGAGGCGGATATAGTTAAGACAGATGGCAAGTATATCTACGAATATGATTCAATGACAGAACATCTTGTTTTCTATAGCGTAAAGGATGGAGAAATCAAGAAGGAAGGAACAGTAAATGTTCTGGAGGATGATTATCACTTCATCGAAATGTATATATATGGCGACAAACTCGTTCTTGTTGGAACAGAGTCGGAAGCATCAAGCTATTATTGGTACGATAATAATGCATCAACTTATGTTGCAGTATATGACATCAGTGATAAGGGTGATCCTGAGTTAGAGGATACCTTTGTTCAGGCTGGTGGATATTATACCTCTAGAATGGTGGATGGAAAGCTTTATACATTTTCTAAGAAGACCTTCAATGTGAATGATATTGAGAAGAAGGATTATGAGACATATATTCCAGAGGTAGATGGTGAGCTGGTAGATAACGATGATGTCTATATTCAGAAGGATACATATAATACTACATTTGTAGTCCTCACATCTATTGATATAGATAAGTTAAAGTATGTAGACAAGATGGCTGTGCTGGGTGGAAGCAATGTAGTATATGTAAGTGCTAACAATATTTATCTCACAGATATGAACTACAACTGGGTTGACTATACATACAAGGATGAGACACTTATAGCAAGAATCTCATACGATGATGGAAAGATGGAATTTGAGTCAAAGGGACATTTCCCAGGTTACCTGAATGATGACTATAGCATCGATGAGTATGATGGAAATATCAGACTTGTAACAACATATAGAGATGCAGATTACCAGAGATACAATGCGCTATATGTTCTGGATGAAGAGCTCAGCAAGGTCAGCGTAATAAAGAAACTTGCAGAGGGTGAGTCTATCAAGTCAGCAAGATTCATGGGAGAGACAGCATATTTTGTAACCTTTAAGAACAGGGATCCGCTCTTTGCAGTAGACCTTTCCGACCCTGAAAACCCAAGGGTTACAGATTATTTGAAGATTCCAGGTTTCTCAGCATACCTTCACCCATATGGAGAGAACAGACTTCTCGGAATAGGCTATGATGCAAATGAAGAGAATGGCTGGACTAAGGGGCTTAAGCTTACAATGTTTGATACAAGCGATCCTTATGATATCAAAGAACTTGATACAATGCTTCTCAATAACTACAGCGATGCATCAGTTCTTCAGGATAGAAATGCCTTCATGTTCAATGGAAACGATGGAACCTTTGGTATATCAGCTGTTTCAGACTGGGGATGGCTTATCGATGATGATTATAGCTGGGCTGAAGAATATTATGGAGAAGACTTCGTTGATAGTCTAGAGAAAGACATGGACGGATCCTACTACATGGTATTTGATTACGAAGAAGGTAAGGGCTTCGAAACTAAGATGAATGAGAAGCTGGATGAGAATATCTATTCCGTAGGAATGAATGATGTCAGAGGTATAGTAATAGGCGATTATCTCTACGTAGTATCTACTGGAGTTGGAATAAAGTCCTATGATACGACTGATTATGAATTAGTCAATGAATGTGATTAACAAAAATGCCCAACTAATCGGCTGATTTTATAACAATTTTAACGAAAATATTTTTGCTCCTTACTTAATGCAAACTAGTGTGTTAAGATAGATGTGGACGGTTATGGCCTAAGAATAGTGCCAAGAAAATGTTATAAGATATGCGAATGATTAGAGGAGTGTTTGGAATGTTTGATGTAGGCGATTTTATTATCTATGGTAGTAATGGTGTCTGCAAAGTTACAGATGTAGGTCCTATGAAAATGCCTGGCATACCAAAGGACAAATTATATTATACAATGGTACCTTGCTATATACGTGACAGCGAGATCTTTACACCTGTAGATAATGAACGAGTAGTGATGCGAAAGGTGATGTCAAAGGATGAGGCTGAGGATTTTATCAGTAGTATGCCTGACATCGGAGAATTGGAAATAATTGAAGAAAAGAAGAGAGAACTGGAATATAAGCAAGCTGTTCTGACCTGCGATCCAACTGTTTTGGTAGAACTTATCAAGACGATTCAGATTCGTATGGATGAGAGAATAGCAGAAGGTAAGAAGGTTACTTCCTCAGATTCAAAATATTTCCACCTGGCAGAAGACAGCCTGTATGGAGAACTTGCTATATCGCTAGATATGGAAAAAGACGAAGTTAAGGACTATGTTAAAAACAAGGTAATTGCAGGTTGAGTTTATATGCATTATAATTAGAAGTCGGTAGTAGATACTACCGACTTTTAACTTTTTAAGGATATATTTTATTCGGAGATTAATATGGAGAAGAATGACATTTTCACTATAAAAATCGAAGATATGTCAGATGACGGAATGGGTATAGGCCATATCGATGGAATGGCGGTATTTGTAAAGGATACTGCCCCTGGCGATGAGGCTGAGATTAAGATCGTCAAGGTTAAGAAGAGCTATGCCTTTGGTAGACTTAGACAGATACTTAAGCCGTCACCTTATAGAATAGATCCGGTCTGTCCTGTGGCGAGACAGTGCGGTGGATGTACTCTGCAACACATTTCCTATGAGAAGGAGCTGGAGCTTAAGAAGGACAGAGTTATTAATTGTCTAAAAAGAATTGGCGGAATAGAAAAGCCTGAGGATTATCTGGATGAGGTTTCAGGTGGAGAAGCTTATAGATATAGGAATAAAATGCAGTTTCCTGTGGGCAGTAGAAAAACGTCTGATATATATGGTGGCAGAAATGATAATTTTGATGCCTTTAGCTGTCGCACAAATACAGTGCTCGGTTTCTATGCTGGAAGAACTCATACTCTAATTCCTGTGGATGACTGTCATATCGGACACCCGATAAATAAAAATATAATTAGGGCTGTGTGTAGATGGGCTGATAAATACCAGATAAGTGTATATAACGAAGAAACTGGAGAAGGAACGCTAAGGCATATTCTTACTAGAGTTGGATTTGCAACAGGAGAGCTGATGGTGTGTGTTATTACATCTACTCAAAGGGTTGATAATCTAGATAAGCTTGTTAGTATGCTGGCCTCTGAGGTTGATAAGTATAATTCTCGTGAGGATAAGACTGGGGAGATTCTTCTTAAGTCTGTCGTAATGAATGTAAATAGAGACAGAACTAACCGAATACTGGGTGATAAGACCATACTGGTAAATGGTCAGAACTATATAACTGATCTTATCGGAGATGTAAAGTTCCATATCTCTGCGGAATCCTTCTATCAAGTGAATCCTGAACAAACTGCGAAGATATATGGAAAGGCGCTGGAATATGCTGCTCTCTCTGGTAAAGAGATAGTCTGGGATATGTATTGCGGTATCGGTACCATTTCACTTTTTGTTGCACCGCATGCAAAAAAAGTGTATGGTGTTGAGGTTGTTGGAAGAGCTATTCAGGATGCTCACCGCAATGCAGAGATAAATGATATAGAAAATGCAGAATTCTTTGTAGGTAAGGCGGAGGAAGTTGTTCCGGACTGGTTTGAGAATAGAGTCGGAGACTACGATACAGATGAAGCAAAGATAAGAAAGCAGGTGGATGTAGTCATAGTTGATCCGCCGCGTAAGGGCTGTGATGAGAGACTTCTGGAGACTATTATCGAAATGAAACCTGAAAAGATGGTATATGTTTCGTGTGATCCAGCAACACTTGCTCGAGATATAAAGAGATTAACAGAGAAGGGCATGAAATTGGAGAAGTTCTCTGTATATGATCAGTTCTCGAGAAGCATGCATTGTGAAACGGTTGCATTGCTTAAGAGATAAAGGGCTACAAGTATTAATGGTTCGGGGGAATAATTAATATTAGAGGCAATAAAAAATGGATAAACTAGAAATTCTGAGGAGCATAGCGATTATTATTATTACGGCTAAAGGCTTTGGCCTTATAGCCAGAAAACTGAAAGCCCCTCAGGTTGTTGGAGAAATAATAGCCGGTCTTCTTCTTGGACCAAGCCTACTGAAATGGGTACAGCCCAGCGATTTCATTTCCGGAGTCGCAGAAATAGGAGTCATACTTCTTATGTTCAGTGCTGGTCTGGAGACTAATCTGAATCAGCTTAAGAAGACTGGTGCTAAAGCAACTCTCATTGCATGTGCAGGAGTTTTTGTTCCTTTGATTGGTGGAGCGCTGCTTTATTTTTGCTTTTATGATTTTGCACCTATAGGTAGTGAAGAATTCTTCAGAGCTGTATTTATAGGTACTATACTTACAGCGACTTCTGTAAGTATAACAGTGCAGGCACTTAAAGAATTAGGTAAGCTTACCGATGAAGTCGGAACAACAATTATGAGTGCGGCTATAATAGATGATGTTATAGGAATTCTTGTTCTTACGGTTGTAATAAGCTTCAGAGATCCTAGTAGTAAAATAGGTGATGTAGTGCTTAGAACTGTTGGATTCTTTATCTTAGCAGTTGTTGTTGGAATCGTTCTATATAAGATAATGGAGTGGGTAGATAATCGATACCCTCATACACAAAGGATACCAATTATTGGTCTAGCACTTGCTCTTGCGCTTTCTTATATTGCAGATAAATTCTTCGGAATTGCGGATATAACGGGTGCATATGTAGCAGGTATAATCCTTAGTTCACTTAAGGATTCTAAGTATATAGATAGAAAAATGGATGTAAACTCTTATATGATATTTGGTCCTGTATTTTTTGTTAGTATAGGACTGCAAACAGATCTGAAGAGTCTGGATATGTCTATACTTCTATTCTCAGTTGGATTTGTTCTTGTAGGACTTCTCACCAAGATTAT
Organism: uncultured Lachnospiraceae bacterium; assembly: GCA_902776395.1. Lineage (GTDB taxonomy): Bacteria > Bacillota > Clostridia > Lachnospirales > Lachnospiraceae > Eubacterium_Q. The sequence continues at coordinate 2,069 of CACYQC010000044.1, read as the reverse complement.
TGGCTGCGGTCTTATGTCTAGATTATGTGGATATAAGGGAATAGATACTTTGAAAATTGGTGTCGGTATGATGACTAGAGGTGAGGTTGCACTTATCGTTTCGAAGAAAGGACTAGAAGTGGGAATGCTTGATAGTAAGTATTTTACTTCAGTAATTCTTCTTATTATAGTCAGCTCAATACTTACGCCAGTTATACTCAAGCTTCTTTATTCGACTAAGTCGGAGGCTGAGAAAGCGGTGGAAAAGAGTTAAAACGCAGGCGCATTTAAAAAAGCAAAATAAAAAGGATTATCATCTACGATTAGCATAGTGATAATCCTTTTTTGATTTTATGAAATGCTTTGCAATTACATTTTCTCTGGTTCTGGATAATCCACACCCTGAGTATCTACAGTGACTGTTTTCATAACCTGTGGAGTGATTGGCTTATCAGCCCATCCAGTCTTTGTTGTTGCAATTCTATCAACAACCTCCTGTCCCTCTGTTACCTTACCAAATGCTGCGTAGTCACCATCAAGATGAGGTGAATCAGCATGCATAATAAAGAACTGTGATCCGGCGCTGTCTGGCATCATAGAACGAGCCATAGACAGAACTCCAACTGAATGCTTCAGATCATTTGCGAAACCATTAGAAGCAAATTCTCCCTTGATGCTATATCCTGGTCCGCCAGTTCCGCGTCCGTCAGGATCGCCACCCTGAATCATAAATCCAGGAATAACTCTATGGAATACAAGTCCATCATAGAATCCCTTCTTGATAAGAGAAATAAAGTTGTTTACAGTGTTTGGTGCGATTTCTGGATAAAGCTCAGCCTTTATCACGCCACCATCTTCCATTGTGATAGTTACTATTGGATTTGCCATTAGTAAGTCCTCGCTTTCGTTTATGTATATTAATGACTATAAACTGTGGTTGAGTATATTTCAAGAAAAAAAACTTTGTGCTATAATGGGAATACGTTTTGTTTCGGAAATAATAATATAAGAGGAGGATTACAATGTTAGAGTCAAGACCAGACAATATGGAACGTATAACAACCGAGGAGCAGGCAAATGAATTTATCGCAGATCAGATAGAGAAAATGCAGGCTCAGATAGGAGATAAGAAGGTTTTGCTTGCACTTTCAGGAGGAGTTGATTCATCAGTTGTTGCAGCACTTCTGATTAAAGCGGTAGGACATCAGCTTGTATGTGTTCATGTAAATCATGGACTTCTGAGAAAGGGTGAACCAGAACAGGTTATAGATGTATTCGGAAAGGAACTGGGAGCTAATCTTGTATATGTAGATGCTACAGACCGTTTCCTAGATAAGCTCGCTGGAGTTACTGATCCAGAACAGAAGAGAAAGATTATTGGTGGAGAATTCATAGAAGTATTCGCTGAAGAAGCTAGAAAGCTGGATGGAATCGAGTTCCTTGCACAGGGAACTATTTGGCCAGATATCTTAGAGAGTGATGCTGGAATCAAAGCTCATCACAACGCCGGTGGTCTTCCTGAAGATATGAACTTCGAACTTGTTGAGCCAGTTCGTATTCTATTCAAGGATGAAGTTCGTGTTGTAGGTAAGGCGCTTGGCCTTCCAGATAACATGGTATTTCGTCAGCCATTCCCAGGCCCAGGACTTGGAGTTAGATGTCCAGGAGCAATTACACGTGACCGCCTCGAGGCAGTACGTGAGTCAGATGCTATCCTTAGAGAAGAATTTGAGAAGAACGGCCTTGCTGGAAAAGTATGGCAGTACTTCACAGTTGTTCCAGACTTCAAATCAACAGGAGTTAAGGATGGTAAGAGAACCTTCGACTGGCCATGCATCATCCGTGCCATCAACACTACAGATGTTATGGAAGTAACAGTAGAACATCTCTCTGACGAACTCATCGACCACCTTGTAAACCGTATAATCACAGAAGTGCCTGGTATCAATAGAGTCCTGTTCGACTACACACCAAAGCCTCCTGCTACGGTGGAATATGAGTGATAACGAGCCAAGCTCAGATTAATATACAGCAGTCACCGAAGGTGACAGTCAATGAAGAAACACGCCTGCAAACTTGTTTGCAAAGGC
>CACYQC010000043.1 GCA_902776395.1 uncultured Lachnospiraceae bacterium | reverse complement strand
TCTTCTATTGGTTGTCCTGTCATTGGATCAAATTTCTTAACTGGCTGTTCTACTGGTCCTGCCTGCTGAGGTTCTCCAATTGGCTGTCCTGTCATTGGATCGAATGCCTTCATTGGCTGTGGCTGTCCTACTGGTGTAGGTACTGGCTGTGGCTGCCCGATTGGCTGTCCTGTCATTGGATCAAATGCTCTTGCTGGTCCTGGTTGTGGCTGTCCACCCATTGGTCCTGGCTGACCCATTGGTGCAGGTACTGGCTGTGGCTGACCCATTGGACTAGGTTGACCCATAGGCATAGGTCCTGGCTGAGGTCCACCTATTGGTTGTCCTGTCATTGGATCGAACGCTCTAGCTGGTCCTGGTTGTGGCTGTCCACCCATTGGACTAGGCTGTCCCATTGGTCCTGGAACAGGTTGTCCCATTGGTTGCTGAGGACCACCGATTGGCTGTCCTGTCATTGGGTCAAATGCCTTTGCTGGTCCCGGTTGTGGCTGGCCACCCATTGGTCCTGGCTGCCCCATTGGTGCAGGTCCTGGCTGTGGCTGTCCCATTGGACTAGGTTGACCCATAGGCATAGGTCCTGGCTGAGATCCACCGATTGGCTGTCCTGTCATTGGATCGAATGCTCTTGCTGGTTGAGGCTGTCCCATTGGAGGCTGGCCCATTGGCATTGGCTGTCCCATAGGCTGCTGTGGTGCTACTGCACCAGCTCTATTTCTCATAACGCCAAGTCTATCAACCTTAGCTGTAGCCTGTGGAGCGCCTGCTAACTGAGCATCTCCCAGATCCAGCAACATTTCATTTACGAGTACATTTATGTCATTCAGAGCAAAACTGTCTGAATTAATCTTTGTGAGAACTCTTGCAACATAATTGTCCTTGTCTTCATCACGGAACTTCATATGTGATACAACATCTCTAAGGAAATCAGGAATATCTGATACTTCAACTGACTGTCCCTTGATAGGAAGAACCAGGAGATAAAGAACGAGGCTCTGTTCATCGATATACAGATAATCCATATCCTTAACTATATAGCTGACTGGAATATTGAACTTTCCAATATCGATTCCTGTAGTCAGATTCTTAACGATGGTAAGTGCCTCACCCTTGCTAAGTGGTTTCTTCAAAAATGTCGAAAGTGGAACTGCAGGCAAAAACTGCGAATACATTACTCTTCTTGCATTTGCATCTGAATACTGCAGTGGAGCTATCATTTCAAGTGCCCCATCCTTGATCTTCTCCAGCGCTGCTGTGTCCAGCTCATCTGTAGGAAGAAGCTCGTATCTCATGGTGATACTGTTACCATTGTTTTCAAAAATTATGCTCTTTTTCTCCATTGTTAACCCCCGTTAGTTTACCTTTTGTATAAAACACGAGAAGTCCAGAGCCATTTTTGACCCTGAACTGTCTCCTGTAATTATCCTAATTTAAATGTGAAGTCTTCGTCGCCAAGACTTATTGTACTGTTATTCTTAAGCAGTACTTCTTCATCTGCCGGAACCTCTGCTCCATCTACATAAGTATGATTTGTAGATTTGTTATCCTTAATGTAGTAGGAATCGCCCTTGTGAAGAATGATTGCATGCTGACGACTTACCGCGCCGTTTCCACTTACATGGAAGTCAACACCTCGACTTGCTTTACCAATCTTGAATACCGGCTTGTTAATGATTATCTTCTCTTCTGTATTTACTCTTACCAGATAAGGATTAATCTTAATTGCGCCTGCAGCTCCAAGAATTGTATTATCCACAACCTCTTGCTTCTTAGGAGGTGCTTCAACTCCAGCATCCTTCTTGACATCTGCCATGTCTTCGGTTATTTCTTTTTCTTTCTTCTTTCTCTTAGGCTTCTCTTCCTTCTCAGCCTCTGCTTCAGCTTCCTTCTCAGCTTCTGCTGCTTCCTTTTCAGCTTCTGCCTCAGCTTCCTTCTCTGCCTGCTCAGCTGCCGCCTTCAGCATTGCAGCTCTACTAACTCTAACTGGCTGTGTGATTGTAATTCCGGTTCCATCTTCGTGGATTTCCTCTTCTTGTTCTCCTTCAGCCGCTTCTCTTGCTGCTTTCTTAGCAACCTCTCTAGCTATAGCTTCTTCTTCAGCTATCTGCTCTGGAGTAAGCTCTCCGCTTTCCTCTTCCTGATCTGCTTCAGCTGCTTCACTCTCTGTTTCAGCCGCTGCCTGTTCTGCTGCCGCCTGCTCTGCCGCAGCCTTCTCAGCTGCTATTCTTTCTTCCTCAAGTCTAGCTGCTTCAGCTCTTGCTGCTTCCTCTGCTTCAACCGCCGCTCTTCTCTCTTCAGCTTCTTTCTCAGCAGCAATTCTCTCAGCCTCAAGTCTAGCTTCCTTCTCGGCTATCATTCTTTCTATTTCAAGCTTCTCTCTTGCAAGCCTTGCCTCTTCCATTCGAGCCGCTTCTTCTTTCAGCTGAGCATCCAGCATCTTGTCCACATCGTACGAAGGTTCTGGAGTCTTAGCATCCTCAAGCTCGATATCTGAATCATCCTCATCGTCTCCGATTTCAGGAAGCTTCTCATCTGCCTCCCCTAAATCACTCATGATGTCAGAAACTGTCTTGTCCTCTTCAACCGCTGATGGATCCATGCTATCAACTATTTCAGCTCCATCATCTGTAGATATATCACTTCCTGCCTCGTAGGATATTCCAGAATCCTTCATAAGTGCTTCTGTGAGTCCTATAAGTCCACGAAGATTGAAACCATCTCCATTTATATATGTAAGAAGCTTTCCAACATATGATAAATCTTCATCTACATTGTACTTAAGATTTGCTATAAACTGTCTCACAAAGCTCTTGAATTCAGAAGATACTGACGCCTCCCCTTCAACAGGAAGATATAAGAACTGAATATCAAAGGTATCTGGATTTATATACATAAAATTCTTATTCAGAATAATGTAGGATAAAGGAAGTGCATTCTCCTTTATGCTTATCATTCCAAGAGATACATTTCTGAGTATTTTCAGAACAGCATCCTCCTTCATCGCATTCTTGGAAATGTCATCCAGCGACATAAGACCTGTTACGTCATATGTCAGATAATCAAAATCATCATCCTCTTCGTAAATGATCTTCACTACCTCAGATAAATCATTCTCTTCGCAGTAGTCGAGTACATCCTCGTCGAGTTCCATACCCTCGCCCATTGTATATGTAAGGTATCTCTCGTCTCCGATATTCTTTGCAGTGAAACTAAAACTTCTCATGGTATATTTATACCTCCTCTATTTAAGTCACATTTAGTCAGTTAAATTAATCTTCGTCGCGGTTGCTCCAGACATCATCCTCAACATTGTTATAATCGTAAGGCTGGCCTGGTTCTATATCTGGAATTCCATCTCCATCCAGATCTGTTCCACCATTCATAGTGGCCTCATGTTCTTCGTAGGTTTCGGTAAAGACATGCTCACCTTTTTCCTCATCTACAATGTGGTAATATAGATAAGCAGTATCTTCAGGATTCAGCGCCGCGTTAATACATGCAAGACCTGGGTTACAAATAGGTCCTACAGGCTTTCCTTTATAAACATATGTATTATATGGTGAATCCAGCGACAGATCGTCTATCGTCATCTCTTCAACATCATATCTACCGTCTGTAAGTGGATAAAGAACTGTTGAATCTACCTGAAGTAGCATATCCTTATCAAGTCTGTTATAGATAACCGAAGCTATCTTTGGTCTCTCCTCTTCCAGCTTTGCCTCACGCTCTATCATTGAAGCGATAGTGAGAACATCGTAAGAGTTCATATTTCTTTCAAGCGCTCTGGCTTTCATCTCAGCAGTATAGTAAGCTTCAAATGCATTCAGCATCATGTTTACTAGATCCGCTGCTGTTGTGTTCTTGGTTATATCATATGTAGCAGGGAAGAGATATCCCTCCAGCTTATATCTAACATTCACACCTGATGGAACGTCATTCAGATATTCAAAGTCAGTCGCTGTAACTGATTTGACGGCATTTACAAAATCCGTAGTAGAACAGATTCCTTCGTCCTGACACTTGGCCGCTATCATATCAACTGTGAATCCCTCTGGTATAACCAGCTGTTTGACTATCTTGGAATCCTCATCCTCCTTAGCCATTATCTCCATCATTTCCAGAGTATTCATTCCCTTGTGAAGAGTAAAGGTTCCACTCTGAAGCTTTCCTCTATATTCAGAACCCTGAAGTCTCTTTACAAAAGCTCTTTCATACTTTATCAGTCCTGCTTTATGTAATATCTCAGCTATCTCTTTAGCCGATGCATTCTTTGGAACAACTACCTCTACCTCTTCCCCATCATGAGAGGCTGTACTAGTTAGTTCTTCGTTATATGCATTTTTATAATCTCGAATGTAGTCCGAAACAATTAAAAACAGCAGAAATGCGGCCGCCAGGCCGATGATTATCTTTACAAATTTAGTCATTATATTTTTAAGTCCTTTATCTATAATCGTGAAGTAAGCATAGTTACCCACTTTTACAGATATAGTCTATCATTTTTCCACTAAAATCGCAACTGCCCTTTTTATTCCTTCGGTAATATCTACATAGGCTTCCCAGCCCAGTGAACGAAGCCTGTCGCTGTTCATTATTTCCGGTGTTTGCTTGCTATAATCTATAACAGGTTCCGCCTCATCTTCAGGATTAGCAAAGGATAGACTGAGCCCCTTTTCCGGAAATGCTTCCACCGCCTTTTTAGCGAAGCCTCTTATTGTTACATTTCCAAGTTCACTGGAAATGTTATATGGCTGCACATTTTCCCCTTTTAGCATAACCAGCAGCATAGCTCTCGCTGTATCTGTTACATAGCAGAAGGATCTAAATGGTGCACCGCTGCTCTTAAGAAGTATATTCTCCCCTCTGACAACATTTGCGATAAACTGTGCCCACACTCTATCGTCCTCTAGAGAGGCCGCTCCATATATATAACTAGGTCTAACTATCTTGATGTTCATTCCATACTGTTTTGCATAGCTCGCAGCAAGTGTTTCTGCAGCACATTTTCCTACTGCGTAACAATTCTTATAGGAATCGATGTCTATATATCCATGACTTTCCTCAAGGAGTTCCTTTGAGCCATCCCTAACCGCACCGTAAGTTTTAAGACTAGATACAATAAGAGTTGCGCATCCTTCTCCCTGTTTTCTAGCAAATTCTAGCGAATTCATAGTTCCGATCAGATTCGCATTAATAGTACCTACAGGGTCATTTTCAAAATGCCATGCAGAAGCCTGGCTCGCAGCATGGATAACATAGTCCACCTTGCCGTCTATCTTAAAAGGCTCACAAACATCTTGTTCTATAAGTTCTAGATCATCCCTGCCACAGAGTTCGCCGTATTTTGCACGAGCTCTATCCAGATTTCTGACCATGCCTACCACTTTGATTTCTGAAGCATAGAGATCATTCCTGAGCATTAGCGCAGAAACCAAATAGAAGCTGATAAAACCACCAGCTCCTGTAATCAAAATCCTCTTGCCGTCTAGCTCTTTCCAATCCTCTTCGCTTCCAGCAACCTCTAATATATCACTATATAATTGTCCCTTAATGTGACTTTTAATATCCATATCCATATTTACTCCTTCGCAAGTTCCTCTTCCGCGAACTCCTTGAAATGCTTATAGAAGAAGCTCGCCCTAAGTGTATCCAAATCCTCTGGAGTCGTAACCTTGATATTGGTTCTCTCTCCGATGAATAGGTGCACCTCATGTCCAAGCTCAATAAACAGTTCGCTAGAGGATACAGGATTATCTATGCCTCTCTTCTCTGCCTCGGAATGTGCCCAAAGTATCTTCTCCATAGTGTATCCCTGAGGGGCCTGAGTAATATACATCGAGCTACGCTTGTAGCTTTTACCACAGTTCTCGCCATCTTCGCTATATAGCAGCGAGTCTATACTTGGAGTAACTGGAACAGCAGTTCCATATTCCTTAGTGAACTTTATCGCATTTGATATTAGCTCCTCTGAAAGCATCGGTCTAACACCGTCGCAGATAAGGATAATGTCATCCGGCTTTGTAGCCACCTTCGCCGTTTCTACTACGCCATTATGAATAGACTGATATCCATTCTCGCCACCTGGCACAACCGCTCTGACTTTCTTTATTCCATACTCCTGGATCAAGTCATTCAGATAATCTATCCAGTCCGCTTTGCAAGCAATAACTATATCATCTACTTCAGGGTGTTTCTCAAAATGCCCTATAGTTCTGATAATTATTGGTTTACCTGCAACCTTCAAGAATTGCTTAGGCATATCTGTTGATTTCATCCGGCTTCCAACTCCGCCGGCAAAAAGCATAGCTGTAACCATACTTGATTCCCCTTCTTTTTAAGTCTAAAGCAAAAGCTTAGTCGAGCTGTCTATAATCCTCCAGGAAGTCCTTTAGCTCAGTTGCCGCCTGAGTAAGCACCTCTTTATTAGGCAGATATACTATACGGAAATGATCTGGTGTTTCCCAATGGAAACCACCACCATGTGTAAATAGAATCTTCTTATTCCTTAGAACATCCAGCGCAAATCTCTCATCATCGTGGATGTTGAACTTCTTCATATCCATCTTAGGGAAACAATAGAAAGCCGCCTCCGGTTTAACTACACTGATTCCAGGGATATCTCTAAGGAGATTTACTATGCACTCTCTCTGCTCGTATACTCTTCCACCTGGCTGAACTAATTTTTCAGTTTCTTCCATCATGCTGAGCGCAGGTGCTATAAGTGACTGGGCAGGAACATTTGAACATAGTCTCATAGAGGAGAGCAACTTGATTCCCTCAATGTATCCAGATGCATTTTTCTTGTCTCCTGATATAGACATCCAACCAACACGGTAGCCTGCAATCAAGTGAGACTTTGAAAGTCCGTTAAATGTAATACAGAGATGTTCCGGCGCAAGACTCGCAATAGATACATGTTTCTTGCCATCCATAACGAGACGATCATATATCTCATCAGCAAAGATGATCAGGTCATGCATTTCCGCCAGTCGAACTATCTGCTTTAAAACATCCTCAGGATAAAGAGCACCTGTAGGGTTATTAGGGTTGATAATTACTATACCCTTGGTTCTAGGTGTTATTTTCTTTGCAATGTCCTCTACGTCTGGATACCAGTTGGCGCTTTCATCACAGATATAATGTACCGCTGTACCACCAGCAAGAGTTACAGACGCAGTCCATAGCGGATAATCAGGTGCTGGCACAAGTATCTCGTCGCCATAGTCAAGGAGTCCCTGCATGGATAGAGTTATAAGCTCGCTGACACCATTTCCTGTATATACATCATCCTCTGTAACATTCACAATATTCTTAGCCTTGTCATACTCTACAATTGCCTGTCTGGCTTTTGCCAGACCCTTAGAGTCTGAGTAGCCTTCTGTAAGAGTCAGGTTATTGGACATTATCTGCACTAGCTCATCAGGAGCTTCAAAACCAAAAGGAGCTGGATTTCCGATATTAAGCTTCAGGATTTCCTCACCATTTGCTATCATCCTGTTGGCCTCATCCATTACTGGACCTCTGATGTCATAGCACACATTATTTAACTTTACTGACTTCTCAAATTTTCTCAATTCTACCGCCTCTTCCCTGGAGCACACTCGCTCCCTTAATATCAAAGAAGCATATTTCACCTAAGCCATACGGCCTAAGTGAAATACGCCAATTATCATGATTTATATTTAATTAGTTATCCATTTCAAGTTTAAGTCTTACAATACGACTTACTGATTCATCCAGTCTTTCCTCTGAAATCTCACCAGACTTAACAGCGTCAACAACGCCCTTATATGCCTTCTGGAAATCCTGAGGAGTAAGTATCATGTCAGCTCCCGCCTGAATAGCCATAATAGCTGCATCATCAGAGGTATACTTTGATGAGATAGCTCCCATTTCCATAGCATCTGTTATGACGATTCCATCATATCCCATATCTTCTCTAAGAAGGTTTGTAACAATCTCCTCTGAAAGAGAAGCAGGTGTGTCATGGCCTGTGATATTTGGTGCAGATATATGTGAAACCATCATGAAGTTCGCACCATTATCTATCGCCTTCTGGAAAGGAACAAGTTCTTCTGACTTAAGCTCATCTATAGTCTTTGTTGTAAAGGCCGCTCCCAGATGAGTGTCACCAGCAGTAGCTCCATGTCCTGGGAAATGCTTATATGTCGCTTCTATTCCCTCAGACTTTAGTCCATCTGCTACAGCAATTGACATATCAGAAACCTTATCAACATCCGAACCAAAGGAACGATATTTAACTATTGAGTTCTCTGGATTAGTTAAGACATCGGCAACTGGAGCAAAATCCACATTGAAGCCCATTTCTTTTAGATAGGTACCCATTGTAACGCCACATTCTCTAGCATCCTCAACAGTTCCCGTCTCACCTATATCAGACATGTTACCAACATTTGTAACATCAAATCTTCCACTTCCAGCTATACGAGCTACCGTTCCACCTTCTTCATCCACGCAGAGAAACATAGGTAGCCCAATTCTTTGTTCACTATATGAATTGGTATTAGCCAGCATTTCCTTGACCTGATACTCTGTCTGAAGATTATCGCCCATGTAGATAATTCCACCTACAGGAATCTCATCGATCGCATCCTTGGTTGCATCTCCTGCCATAGTTACCATTTCCGTTCCGGTAAGTGCATCAGGAGTTATTATAAAGAGCTGAGCAACCTTTTCTTCTACGGTCATGCCATCTAATATTTCCTGAACCTCATCCGATGGTTCCTCGGCATCTGTAGATGTTGCATCCAGCGCTGTCGCATCATCATACAAATAATCGCCCAATACTCCCAGATCTTCAGAGGTGAGCTCCATTGCTTCCGCCTCGCGGCTCGCTGCATTGGCTCCTCCAGGAATAGCTTCGCTCTTGTTTACCTCATTCGCTCTTCCATTCCCTATAAAAACACTGAGAATAACCATGACAACTGCGGCCAGGAACATATAAAATTTTCTTAGCTTTTTATTCAATCAGTTTTCTCCGTTTTTATCAATACGTGCCAATAACCCATACTAAAAACAATATCATGCCCATTGTATCACTATATTAATAAAAATGCCACTATATTTTGTGGTTTCTTTACGAATTCCTAGCTGGCTGTCTTAGGTTTATAATCCTAGTAGAGGAAACAACTTCCCTTCCTCTTAGTTTTCTCATTATAACTACATAAGCAATAATAAGGAAAATATCTGCCATTATCCACGCAAGAGGACTTGCCATACAAGCAGCTATATATCCAAACTTTGGAACTAGTACAGCTCCCGAGAAGCCTCTAGCAATCATTTCGAAAACCCCCGCTAAGATAGCGAGTATAGAATATCCCATTCCCTGAATCAGGAATCTGACTATATTAACGAGTGCAAGGAATATATAGCATGCAGAATTCAGTTTCATGTACATTCCTATATTACTTAGAAGCACTTCGCTTGGATTCTTCAGGAACAGTCCTACTATTCCTCTTGTCGAGAATGAAATAACTGTAAATGCAACTATCGCATAAACTGCTCCAATTATTACACACCATCTAAGTCCCTCACCTATACGGTCCAGCTTCTTAGCACCCATGTTCTGTCCTGAATAAGTTGCAGCCGTTGAACCCAGCGCATCAAATGGGCAAGAGAAGAACATTGTAATCTTAAGGGCCGTAGCAGAAGAAGCCACATATAAGCTTCCTAATATATTAACTGCCGACTGAAGCATTACGCTTCCAATAGCGGTAATAGAATACTGTAGTCCCATAGGAACACCTATATAGAGAAGCTTACCTACGTAATTCATATCCAGTCTTGCCTCATCCCTAGTCAGACTAAGAATAGTAAACTTTCTCTTCATATATAATATACATAGAAGTCCTGATACGAGCTGTGATATAACCGTAGCCCATGCAGCACCAGCTATTCCCATAACTGAAACCATAACTATATCGAGCACGATATTTAGTCCTGATGAAATAAGCAGGAAATAAACAGGCGTTCTGCTGTCGCCCAGACTCCTCATTATTCCAGAAGCCAAGTTGTACATTATTGTTACAAGGATTCCCAGAAAAAGAACCGATATATATTCATAAGATTCATCAATTATGTCACTTGGGGTATGTAACAAAACAAGGATTGATCTGCAAAGTGTATAAACCACCAGGGTAATGATTGAACCAAAGAATCCAGCAGCCCAGATAGAGTTTGCAACAAATTTACGCATTCCAACAAAATCCTTCGCACCAAACTTCTGCGCAACCGGTATAGCAAAGCCAGAGCATAGTCCCATGCAGAATCCAATTATCATAAAATTGATCGAGCCTGTAGCTCCAACTGCAGCAAGACTACTCTGTCCAAGCATTCTTCCAATTATCACCGTATCAACCACACTATAAAACTGCTGGAACAGATATCCCACCAGTGTAGGAAGCATAAAACCTAGAATATGCCTAAGTGGCGATCCAGTTGTCATATCTACTATTTTCTTATCAGCCATATTTTTTACCTCCTACTTTTTATGTATTGTCAAAAGGTTATACTACTTTCAAGGGTTTTATTCAATACGCAAATAGTGACAATTATGTTAAATATATGCATCAAGGTTTTGTCAGTTTACATAATTTTCCGCCATTCTTTCTTGACAAATGGCATTTTCAGCGATATTATCTTCACTAGTTAGAGATATTTAACTATAAAGGAGGTTTAAAAATGAATCTAGCAACCATAATTGCTCTACTGATTGTACTGGCGCTATTCATCCCAGCCTCCATTTATTTATATAAAAATGGAACCTGCGGCAGCTGCCCAGACCACGGTGCATGTTCAGGACATTGCACTCACGATTTAAAACGTAACCTAAAAAAAGATCCTGAATATAAAGAAAAGAATAAACAGATTGACGAAATAATTAAAAAGCACCAATTATAGTTATGAGTCCCACATTAATAGTTTTGAACAACTTATAATAGATAGAGGCTTGCATTTTGGGTTAAATTGTGCTAACATCTGTTAAAAATTGGGATTATTAAAGCAATCCATATGGGAGGTTAGAAAATTGGCTATGGAAATTCATCAGTCTGCAGAGGATTACCTCGAAGCAATATTAATGATCAAAGAGAGAAAAGGATACGTACGTTCTATTGACGTTGCCACTCAGCTGGGCGTATCTAAGCCAAGCGTAAGCTACGCAACCAAGAGACTACGTGAGAATGGATATATTTCCTTTAATGAAGATGGAATGATATCTCTGACTGAATCAGGAATGGAGATAGCTAACAAGATATATACTAGACACAAGCTCCTCACTAATATTTTTATTAAGCTGGGAGTAAAAGAAGAAATCGCAGCTGAGGATGCCTGCAAGATAGAGCATGACCTCAGCGTTGAAACCTTTGATGCACTTTGCAAATATGCAAAGGAACACGGACTCGGCGAGGAATAATCCTACGCCGTGAGACCTGTATAGAGCTGATAGTACTTACCCTTCTGTTCCAGAAGTTCCTCGTGAGTACCGCTCTCTATGACACGTCCTTTTTCAAGGACCATTATACAATCACTATTTTTGACAGTTGATAGGCGGTGGGCAATTACGAAAGTAGTTCTCCCCGCCATTAATTTATCCATTCCTTCTGATACTTCACGCTCAGTTCTAGTATCAATAGAGGATGTAGCTTCGTCCAGTATAAGCGCAGGTGGATCTGCAACTGCCGCTCTCGCTATAGCCAGAAGCTGCCTCTGACCTTGACTCAGATTTCCACCATCGCCAGTAAGCATAGTATTATATCCCTCCGGCAGCTGTCTGATGAAATGATCTGCATTTGCAAGTTTAGCTGCCTCTATACATTCTTCATCTGTAGCATCCAGTCGACCATATCTGATATTTTCCATAACCGTCGTTGTAAATAGATGTGTCTCCTGAAGAACGAGACCCAAGGATCTTCTAAGGTCCCCTTTCTTAATCTTATTTACATTTATATTATCAAATCTTATTTTTCCATCCTGTATATCGTAGAAACGATTGATCAGGTTAGTTATCGTAGTTTTTCCTGCACCAGTAGAACCTACAAATGCTATCTTCTGTCCAGGCTTTGCATCCAGAGATACATTATGAAGAACCATCTTCTCAGGTGTATATCCAAAGTCTACATACATTTACAAGACTTACATAACCTTCGTCTGCCTCAGGCTCTTCATCCATAAGCTTAAATACTCTGTCCGCTCCAGCAAGCGCCATTATGATAGAGTTAAACTGCATAGATACCTGATTTATTGGCATAGTAAGACTCTTATTAAATGTCAGGAAGGATACAAGTCCTCCGACTGTCAGTGGAGCTATTCCTGCAAAGGCGCATCCAGATACTCCAAACTTAGTCAGAATAAGTACTGCACCTACCACTGTACATATTACGTAGCTAAGGTTACCCAGCTGAGCCATCGATGGCATGAGAATGTTGGCATACTTATTAGCATTATATGCACTATTATAGAGATTCTCGTTCAGCTCATTGAATCTATCGATACTTTCCTCTTCATGACAGAATACCTTAACGACCTTCTGTCCTGTGATCATTTCCTCTATATAACCGTTTTCTATTCCGAGATTCTTCTGTTGCTCAGTAAAGTATTTACCACTCTTCTGAGAAAGTCCCATGGTCACTCGAAGCATAACTCCAACCATAATGAAGGAAACAATAGTAAGTGGAACGCTTCTTACTATCATACAAACAACAACACCTATAAGTGTGAGCGCACTGGAGTAGAGTGAAGGTACGCTCTGGCTGATCATCTGACGAAGTGTATCAACATCGTTTGTGTAGACTGACATGATATCGCCGTGGGTATGTGTATCAAAATATTTAATTGGAAGCGATTCCATATGTTCGAACAGGGTATCCCTGATTCTTCTCAGAGTTCCTTGAGCAACCGAAACCATGATTCTGTTGTAGGCATAGTTAGAAAGAATTCCGACCGCATAGAAAGCCGCAGTTTTAAGAATTGCATGAATCAGAGGACCGAAATCTCTGCTTCCACTCTCTACCATCGGATCAATGTAATCATCAATAAGAACCTTCATGAAAAGTGTTCCTTGAAGATTCGCCAAAACGCCTACCAATATGAAAATGAATACCAAAACCATTTGGAATCCATAATATTTAAATACATAGCCCATCAGGCGTTTAAATATCTTGCCTGGGTTTTCAACTGTGGGCTTCATCCCTCTAGGAGTTCTCCCCTTTGGTGCTGGCATATCTTGCCTCCTCTATTTATCTATCTATCAAACAACTATCCCTTGAATTTATTCATCAAAATCTTTTGAACCACCCTGCTGCGACTCGTATACATCTCTATAGATTTCATTTGTCGCCATCAGTTCTTCATGTGTTCCAAAGCCATTGAGCTTTCCAGAATCCATAACGATTATTTTATCCGAATCCATTACACTGGATATTCTCTGCGCTATAATAATCTTGGTTGTATCCGGAATATATTCCTTAAAGGATTTTCTTATCATTGCGTCTGTTGTAGTATCTACAGCGCTTGTGGAGTCATCCAGAATAAGAACCTTCGGTTTCTTCAGAAGAGCTCTCGCTATACATAGACGCTGCTTCTGTCCACCAGATACATTGGTTCCGCCCTGTTCAATCTTTGTTTCATATTTGTCAGGGAAATTCTCTATAAATTCATCTGCTGCTGCCAAACGTGCAGCCTCTTTACACTCTTCTTCCGTCGCGTCCTTATTGCCCCATCTCAGATTCTCCATAATTGTTCCGGAGAATAGTACATTCTTCTGAAGAACAACAGATACGCTATTTCGAAGGACTTCCATGTCATATTCTCTGACATCCCGTCCGCCAACCTTTACCGAGCCCTCCGATACGTCATAGAGACGGCTGATAAGATTCACGAGACTGGTCTTAGAACTACCCGTTCCTCCGATTATACCTATAGTTTCGCCAGACTTAATATGTAGATTAATATTATCCAGAACTGGCTTCTCAGAATCTTTGTTATATCTGAAAATAACTTTTTCAAAATCTATACTTCCATCCTTAACTTCCATCACTGGATTTTCAGGATTTGTCAGATCACTCTTCTCTTCAAGAACCTCTGCTATACGCTTGCCACTTGCTGCAGACATGGTAATCATTACAATTACCATCGAAAGCATCATAAGACTTATAAGTATCTGCATGCAGTATGCAAGAAGCGTAGACAGATTACCTGTTGTAAGGTCACCGCCAGTTACAATAAGCTTAGCTCCCACCCAGCTAACCATCAGAATACAGAAGTAAATCGTCGATTGCATAACTGGCATAGCAATTGCCATTATACTCTCCGCTTTTACAAAAAGGTTGTAGATCATTCCGCTAGCTTTCTTGAACTTCTTATTCTCGAAATCTTCCCTAACGAAGCCCTTTACAACTCTGATGGCAGATACATTTTCCTGTACACTTTCATTCATCTCGTCGTACTTTGGAAATGCCGCTGTGAAGTATTTAGTTACCCTGGATATAAGAAATCCACCTACGATAGCAAGGAAAATAACTGCATAGAGGTATACCATTGCAACCTTAGGACTAATCGCAAAAGCTGCAACCATAGCTACTATCAGATTAATAGGAGCTCTAGTCATCATTCTCAGCACCATTTGATAGGCATTCTGAACATTTGTAACATCAGTAGTAAGTCGTGTAACCAGACTAGCTGATGAGAACTTATCGATATTCGAGAAAGAGAAATCCTGTATGTTTTTATACATATCTCTTCTAAGATTCTTTGCAAGACCTGCGGAAGCCTTGGCACCATATTTTCCGCCCATTATACCAACAAAAAGAGCACCCAGAGCCAGCAGTATCATCAATCCACCATACATAAGTATGTGAGACATATCGATATTATCGCCCTCGGAAATATCTATAATTTTACCCATTACTATAGGAATAATGGTCTCAAAAATAACTTCTAGTATCATAAATACTGGAGTTACAAAAGACGCCTTCTTAAATTCCTGAACTTCCTTCAGAATAGTCTTAACCATTTGGTTTCTGCTCCTTATCGCCAAGCATTTTTACGAATCGTGACTTAGTTTATCACATGTTTGATTTCTTTACAATCTACTTTAAGTAGCTTATAATTGTTTTGTCCTAGGGGACGATATAAATATCAGAAAGGAAATAATCATGATTGAATATAATGTAGGAATACTTGGCGCCGGAGTTATTGCCGGAGTTATCGCTGATGTTCTAAAAAATATGAATGGCTTCTGCCCATATGCTAT
>CACYQC010000042.1 GCA_902776395.1 uncultured Lachnospiraceae bacterium | reverse complement strand
ATTAACAATTACCACTGTTTTGACACTTTTTATTGCCACTTTTGAAATGGTAAATGCGCTTAGGTTCTATAAGCCGGGGATGAATCTGCTTGATATAGCAAGCTATGTACAGGCTAATAGATGGATATTTGCTTTCACATTTATATTTGCAAATCTTATCCTTTTTCCAAGTGCTCTGCTTCTTTATAAGGCGAATGGTATTAGTCTTAAAAAGGAAATATACGAAAAAGAGACTCTTGGTGCTGATATTCTTTGGGGTGTGATACTCGCAATTGTAGCCAGCCTGTTAAGTCTTCTTTCTTTGCCTATCTATAAGGGTCGCACAGAACTTGCTTTTGTAGATGATGAAAAGATGGGAGTAGGAATAACTATTCTTTATGTAATTGCACTGGTCTTTGTGAGTGGAATTTGCAAGGAAATATATTACAGGGGCTTCGCTAAGAAATTTTGTGGGTCGGTATTTGGAGATATGGCTTCACTTATACTCTTTAATATGCTCTTTGGGTTACTTGACTGGTATAATTTCGGATATTCCTTTGTGCTTGGACTTGTATGCATCTTTGGTTATCAGAAAAGAAAGCACATGATAGTTCCTATGATTATACATGGTGGAGTGAATTTAATTAGTATTATATACATCATTGTTATGGGTGGTCATTAAGGAGGCATTTCTATGGATAAAGATTATTTTGTAAAACAACTGATGATATTTGCAGAAGAATACAAAATTGATGTAAGTGAAGAACTGGTCGGTGATATAGTGAGTCTTGCCAGTTTCAGAGTAGTAAAGAAAGGAGAGATTCTTGCTTCTATAGGAGATGATACAACCTACGCAGGGCTTATCCTGTCAGGACTGGCACGTGCATATTACATAGATAATGACGGAAATGACATTACAAGAGGTTTTGCTCCGGAAGGTGTAATGTTTATGGATGAGGGCTTTTTTGGATATACAGAAAGAAACTGTATGTGGGAAACGCTCGAAGAAACAACCATCATGATTTGTGAGACAACAGCAATAAAAAAGATAATTAAGGAAAATGTCTCATTCAAAGATGTGTGGATTTATCTTTTGGAAAGTGCACTGAGATATAAGATATACAGGGAGAATGGCTTTCTTGTAGAAAATGCAACAGAAAGATACGTACATTTTAAAAAGCTATATCCTGATCTGAACGAAAGAGTACCTCAGCGACATATAGCAACTTATCTTGGTATCACACCGGAATCTCTTAGCAGGATTAGAGGCGCAATGAAGGAAGATTAGATTTCAGTTACAGTAAAACTTGCTACGCAAAATAAAATAGGAAGATTTACTAAACAGGATATACGAGAACTAACTCCGTCGCTCAGTATTAGTTCTTTACAAACGTGCATCTCGGATTTCAATTCAGCTTAATTGTGAAAAAATTAGTGGTGTTACGAAAAATAAATAGACATATATTGCGTATTATGATATAAATATGATAGTAATATGCAATATATGTCTATTTATTATTATGAAAATGATTTATTGGATTGCTTTTTTGAGCTATTTTGATTGGAGAAAAAAATGAATATGTTATATGAATTGAATGAACGCTTAAAACTATACAGAATAAATTATCCTATGACGCAGAAGGAGCTTGCGGATAAATCAGGAATATCTGTTAGGAGTATTTCAAGATTTGAAAATGGAGAGGATATTAGTCTGTCAGCATTTTTAAAGATATTACATGCTCTGGAACTTGGTGATCGAATAGATACATTAGTTCCGGATTTGAATAAAAGGCCATCTGCATATTTGGAGACTGAAAAAAAAAGACAAAGGGCATCCAGAAAAAAGAAAAATGAGAAGAAACCTTTTGTATGGGGGGATGAAAAATGATAAATACAGCTGAAGTAATACTGTGGGGTACACGAATAGGAATCGTTCATCTAGATGATGGAAAAGCTTATGTTTCATTTGAATATGACAAAGACTTTATTAATAGTGGAATAGAATTATCACCGCTAAAATTAAAACTTAGTAATTTGGTTTATGAATTTCCTGATCTTGCCGGGGAAGCATTTCATGGAATGCCGGGACTTCTGGCGGACTCACTTCCGGATAAATTTGGAAATCGAATTATTGAAAAATGGCTAATGGAACAGGGGCGTTCTCTTGATGATTTTAATGCTATTGACAGACTTTGTTATACCGGAACCCGTGGTATGGGGGCTTTGGAATATAGACCGGTTTCCGGACCTGAAGGAGATTTTGAGGAAAGTATTAATATTGAGAAAATGGTTGAATTTGCATCTGAAGTTTTATCCAATAAAGATAGCCCAAAACTAAATTTGGATGAACAGATCGGATATAGTCAACTGGTTCAGTTGGGCACTTCTGCTGGAGGAGCCAGAGCTAAAGCTTTGATAGCTGTAAATGAGAAGACTTCTGAGATAAGAAGCGGGCAGATAGATGCAGGCAATGGTTTCGATTATTGGCTTATTAAATTCGATGGAATTAAGAAAAATGGGGATCATGGTCTTAATGATTCTGTTGAGTATACACTGATTGAGTATGCTTATTATCTTATGGCTAAAGTTGCAGGAATCGATATGGAACAATGTAGGATTCTAAATGAAAATGGCAGACATCATTTTATGACAAAGAGATTCGATAGGGTAGAAAACCAAAAATTACATATGCAAACATTAGGTGCGCTTACTCATACTGACTACAACTATCCTGGTTTATGCAGTTATGAACAAGCGGCGGAAGTGATAAAAGTACTGAATTCGTCAATGAGTGATGTTGAGCAGTTATATAGAAGAATGGTATTTAATGTTGTCTTTGTAAATCAGGATGACCATGTTAAGAATATTTCATTTTTAATGAACAAAAAAGGTGAATGGAAACTGTCGCCGGCTTATGATATTACATTTTCTTACAATTTAAATAATAGGTGGCTTAGGGCTCATCAGATGCTGGTTAATGGAAAGAGTGAGAATATAACTTATAATGATTTGATTTCATCTGGGAAGAATATGGGGATTTCATCTGTGAAGTGTAAAAAGATAATAGATGATGTGATTATTGTCTCAGATGATATGGAAAAATATTTTGAACAGGCTAGTGTCAGGGAGAAGACATTTTCTGAACTAACCACGATTGTAAATATGAACCGGAAAAATGTTCAGAAAATGGAATAATGGAAATATAGTTTTAAGCAAGGAAGTATTTTATGTGTTGCGCTTTTGTTGCAATCTATAGGTATAATAGAGATGTACGTATGACAAAAAATAAAGTAACTCTAGTTTGATATGATATGTATCATGCTCAATATTTTGTTACAGCTTTAAGGAGGATTTTCGATGAAGGAAGTAGAAATTGATGAGAATATTAAAAGCATAGATGAGATCAGCGCCAAGAAGGCCCAGTGGAAACCAATAATCCAATCTGTTATACAGACTATGTCAACGACATTTGGTAATGCTTCAACTCCTAATGCTGTTGAGGGTATGAATTTTGGTCTTAAAGTTATGTTTCAAGAAAATGTTCAGACAGTAAAAGACGAACTCATAAAGTATAATGATTATCTTCTTAAGGAAGTTAACGGGAAAACAAATTTTCAGTTATTCGCAGAAAAAAAGAATCCGCATGAATTTTATCGAATGATTAATCGCCTTAATGATCATTTTGGCGGAGTTTTTAATATGGAAGCCATAGGAAAGCTGGCTCCTGAAAGTAAGAAAGTAATAGATGCGGAAGTTAGTAAAAGAGTTAAACATGATAAGTACTATGATACTTATTACAAGAAATCATTTGCTGAGAATAAAAGTTTATATAGGTCTTTTATTCCAACCAAATATCGATCAGAGAACCTTGAAAGACAAAAACTGGGGGCTATATCTTTTGGAAGAACAGGCGGACATACAATCACGACTCTTATGCTTCTTGCAAAAAAAGATTCTAAAGGAAATCATTTATATACTATTGATGAAGTGTTTGATGAGAAAAAACTTGTTGCCGAAAAACATCAGATATTTGAAGAAGTAATTAATCATTCTATAAAAGCAGGCTCATCTATTGAAGCAGCTGAATCAAATAGTCCTGATGCTAATTGGTTAGTCGATACAATGTTTGACATCATAATGGATGCAAACAAAAGGATAAATGAACTTGCTGAAAAGATAGATACTACTAAAGATGATTTTATATACTCGGAAGAGTTTATTAAAGTGTGCGAGCTTTCCAGTACAGTTTTTGATGTATGGCAGGAAATATGGCGTTACAAAAAAGCTTGTGAAGCTAAACTTAAAAAAGAATTCCCGAATATTAAAGATAAAGGTGATCGATATGAACATTTTTCAACAATTAACGGACCATTTTCATTAATGAGTTCTGATATTTATATGGTACTTACAAATGTTAGAAAATATCACGATCAAAACGGTGTAGTAAATTATGGTGGAATGTTTACATCCGGAATCAGACTTGCTGTAGCAAAACAGATGATTCTCGATTGGAAAAAGAATGGTAAAGGAATGCCTGCTACGGTTTATATGAATTCTGTAAAGGCAGATAAACTATATACGCAAGTAAATAATGATTCAGGTGAATACGGAGGGGCTTTATATGAAAAGGTTAATTCCAAAAATGAAGAAATCACTATAAATCGGTTGATGGATGGCAGTCTTTTTAAGAATGTCAGATACATCCCTGCTAAAGGAAATAAAAAAGGACATTTTGAAAATCTTCCTACTTATAATTCTAAGAAAGGTGATTATGATATTCCCGGTGTTAATACAGGTAATATAATTAAAGATGCTCCTGTAGGAAAGGCTGAACGTAAAGAACCAAAACCGGAAGAAATAAAAATAGAAGTACCTATAGAGAAAGAAGAAGCTCCAAAGAAGGAGGAGATTAAGAAAGAGGCTCCTAAAAATGTAGAGCTGGCAGAAAAACTATCTCTGTTAAGGACAGGCATTTTTGCTCTTGCTCGTTGGAGGACTAAAGTAAATGATGACTTAAAAGGTCTTAATGATAAATTAGGATTTATGCTACCTGATAGTCCTGAAAAGCAAGGTGTTCTTGATGCTATTAAGGAAGTTAATGGTAATGTAAATAAACCCGAAACTAATTCTGTAGAAATCGTACATTTATTCACAAACCTTTATAAGGCAGCAGAAAACTGTCACAATAAACTGGATGGCGAATTAAAACAGGAAGTTCATAATCTTATGAAGTATTCACAGGAATCAGTTATGACGCTTACTTCAATTAAAGAGTTTATGAATAGTACAGGACTCAAAACCTTGAAAGGTGAGTCTATAAAGAGTTCTTCAGTTAAGGATATTATAGACGCTGTAGGTGAATATCGTAAGAAGGACAAGTTGGTTGTCAAGGGTGACAAAAATGATGCCGTTAATATATTTACAAATCTGAATAATGTAGCTAAAGACCAGATAGAACTTATAAATTTTATGCAGAAAAAGTATGGTTTTACATTCAGTGTGGATTTGTCCAAGAATAGAGTAGATGATTATATTAAGATCAAATCTAATCCTTCTGTTCTTGATATGGCAAAGTACTGTTTGGCTGCAGATTGTTTGGAACAGATAATAGGACTTGAAACAGCCAAAGATGCTGCAACTATTCAAAAAGTAGGTGCATTGCTACACAATGAAAATGCCTTCCTCGCTAAGGCTAAAGAATTATCAAAAAATTCTATATTTAAGAACTTTATCAAAAAACACAAGAAGGATTATCATACAGCCTGGAAAACTGTAAATAATAAGGCAAAATCAATGCGAGAAGAATATGGTGAAATGCTTAAAGAATTTAAGCCGAGTCCAGGTGCATACGTTGTAGCTGCCAAAGATCCAGAGGCTATGTATCAGAGAATGACCTCTGTTACTATGGCTAAGATCTTTTCTAATCCTAAAAACGAATTCTTACTTCTGGGAGTTGCTGGTGGGATGTATGATATAACGGATATTAATACTCAGGTTTATGAGAAACTTAAGGCAGACAAAGCTCTTTCACCAAGAGATGACAAATTTGAATCATCTGAAATTAACATGGACATTAACACTGGCGGAGTTGAGAAGAGAATTATGGATCACCTCGTAAAACATCCTAAAACTTACGAGGTCAAAACTGCACCTAATATGACAATGTAAATATGTAAAATGAATTTGTAATTGTAAAATAGTCATTCTGAGCTTAGGCAAAGAAGAGAATTAAATAGAAGATGGAGAAATGCTATGAAAGATTTTGAAGAAGAGAAGATTGTAGAGAGTGAGCAAAATAAGGAACAGGAAGTTCCAAAGTACGATGTCACCCAAGAGGACATTTTAGCTGTTTATGAGAAACTCTATGAGCATAAACAGAAGGATACTGCCAAGACCATGGGCGCTATCTATGAGTTAGATATGCTCCATTTTAAGTACGACAAAAAGGATTTTAATATCGACATTGTCACTCCTGAAGAAGCCGCTAAATGTGCTGAGATTTTCGACGAGGCTTATAGTAATCTTTATACTCTTAAGGCTTTTGATATCAAGTATATCTATGATTCCAGGGAAAAATACTCCTTCTATGAGAAAACTAAGAAAGACCTTGAGGCTCGTGGCATCACTGATCCAAAGCAAATAGATAACTACACTAAAGCAGCGATGATTTTTGCTCTTAAGAAGAGTAGTATTTATTATAATGATAAAAGGTACGATGTTGAGGTGCCTTCAAGAAAGAGAGCTATATCGATAATTAATAAGACAAAAGAATATTTGGAAAAATTTGAGGAATATAAACTGCAATATAATGCTGAAGTTCCAAAGATCATTGAAGACCTTGGTAAGGCTGATAAGAGTGAAGCACAGTCACTTCGGTTTGTTCAGTACTTTAAGGATCAGCCATTTGATTCTTCAAAGCTTACACAGGATGATCTTGATAAAGCTCACGAAGTGTTTGTGAAAATATTTGGTAAGTATATAGAACATGAGACATCTGCATCTAATAATTATCACAACAATTTCTACCTCAAAAAACTCGATTCTTCAATCCCTAAGGAAGATCGTGAACAGATACTTAGAAGATTTGAAAAGAATGACAAAGATTACCAGCTGTCAGTTGAGAAAACTCCCGAAAATCTCGATAAGGCAGTTGAGGCTTTTGTGGTAAATGCTCTTGTAAATGATAATAATGCTATATTGTTTGATAATTCTACTTATGAACTAGGAAAAGGAAAAGATTCTTTTTATCATTCTAGGAATCATGAGGTAGTTCTTAATGGAAAATACGGATTAATGAAGAATGACATGCATACAGAAATGCTTGTTAAAGAAACCTTTGAGAATAAAATCCGAATAGAGGACTTCTCTGAAATATATAATCTGAAGCTATGTGCGCCTGAAACCTATGAGGATGATAATGTAAGCTTATATAAGAATCTCACTGAGGCGGATTATGCAGAGGCTGAGAAAGTATTTGATAAGCTGTTCTCTGGTTTTCGCAAGAAAACAAGTTATGTACCTAGTGAGTTTAGGATTACTGATCCAAATGATCCTGGCAAACAAGTATACATGAGCGAATATGTTAGAAAACAAAGGGAGATTTATAGGACAAAGAAGAATGAGCTTCGTGAAGAGCTTGGAGAAGCTAGAGTAGATGAAATAGATAAGGTAAGTAGTGGATTCGACGGAGAAGAAAAAATGCTTAAGGTTACTATTCTCCGTACTCTTGCTGCGCCTGATAAAAAATTAGGTATAAACTATGATAAAAAATCTGCTGGAATATATAGACGCCAGATTAAGTTCTTTGCTGAGATTAATAAAGCTCAGCCACCACAGGAGTGGCTTGAAAAGTATAGTGCTATTGAAGAAGCTAAGCGTCAGAAGTTAATCGCAAAGTTCCAGAAGAAGCTGGATGAAGCAAAGAAATATTCCAATGATATCATTGCTGGCTTTAAGAGAGCTACAGACGAATTTAGTTCAGTTGAGCTTGAGAATATAGGTTCCTTTAAGGAAGTGCCTGCAGATGTTATGTTGGGTTATGATGATATAGATAAGACTGATCTCGACAAGATTAATCATATGTTTGATAAGCTGTTTGTTGAGGTTGAACTGGCTGACGAGGGCGAGGTTGGTCCTCGTGGTCGTGATCCGCTAAAGAGTATCGTTTATAATATGCAGATCAAGCTTAATCCAAATGCAGACTATGTGAATCTGGTAGAGTATGTAAAACAGATATGTTCCTTTGATGATCAGATGGGACCATATGATATTATGAAGTACGCGAAGGCACTTGTTCTGCAGGCGCTCAGAAATCCTAAGCAGCAGATTCGTTACACTCCTAGGTTTAAAAACTTTAAGGAAAATGGAATGTTCCAGAAGGAACTGGATGAACTGAAGGCACGCGAGGTATTTGTAAAGCCTGATAAGAAGCTAGAGGAAGAGCTTGAAGCACCAAAGGATGTGAAGCAGCCTGAATTCAATAAGGAGGAGTTTGAAGAGGAACTTAGATTAAGAGATGATAAATTCTTGGTGGAGAAGGAGTTCCTTGCAGATACTAAGAATAAGGATAAGAAGGACATAGTTGACCAGGTTATAAAATACAATCTTCTTATGCAGAAAATAGACAGAAGGTCTATTGAAAATATATCAGTCTGTAGCGGTGCTTTGTACGCAAAACAGCTAAAGGAGCAAGATCTCGTGCATCTGAATGAGGATGCAATAGAAGAAGCTTCAAATATGTTCGATATAACAATGGCTCCATTTGTAAAGCGTTATAGAGAAATTGTTGGAGATGAAACTAACTTCTTGGGAGAGAAGATAGGAGATGATCCTACTAGTGCTTTTGAAATTGTAGATAATGCAGATCCTAATATAATGGCAAAAGCTCATTGGGCTGCTGAGATCATTATTGGAAATAAAGTTATAAATAACATTGATGAGCCAATGACTCCAGAGCAGAAGGAGCAGGCTATAGAAGAGCTGGCATTAAAATTCCGTAAAGTAATTATTATGCATACAATGTCAAAGCCTGATAATAATCAAATGATTTTATTCAAGGGAATCCAGGATAAGGATGGTCAGTTACTATTACATTATAATTTAAAGATTCCGAATTCTCTTATTGATCTTAAGAAACCTTATAAGGTTCCTGCACCAAAGGTAGATAATTCAAATTTTGATGACATCCAAGAGGTTGATGAGGACCTTGAGGATGGATTAGAAAATGAAATAGCCGACGAAGTTTTCGATGTTATGGATGATATTCTTAGAGGCGTTGAGGAGAAGGTGGCTGACGATGCTGAGAAAAAGGCAGACGCTGATTATAAGGCTCAGGTAAATGCAAATAAGGATGCATTTAAGAGAGAGATAGAGGAGAAGGCCGCTGAGTTTGACAAGAAGCGCGACGAGAGAATTAAGGAAGAACAGGAAAGAACGCGCCGAGAAGAGGAAGAACGCAAGGAGGCTGCAGAGAAGGAGAAGCCTGATTACTGGAAGCGTAAAAAAGCGACTGTACAAGCCAAGCTTAGTGAAACCCTCAATAATATGGAAAACATAAACAGGGTTATTGAGAGTAATAAGTTCGATAATATTCCTCAGCATATGTATACTTCTCTTAGACTTTTCCAGGCTGAGAAGGATAAGCTGAATGCGGAGCTAAGGGATATTGAAAGTAACCTCGCAAGACTTGGCGTGAACAAGCCACCTGTACAGCAGGAAGTAAAGGATAACAATCAGGGAGACAAGATTAATGATGAGCTGATTCAGGAACAGATAATGCTGGATATTCCTGATGAAATCAATAATGATATTCAGAACGAGGCTAACCGTGTACCTATGCTGGATGAGGTTAACAAGATTCCTATGCCTCCTGCTAAGGAACTGCCTGAGGTTCCTGTTATCAATGAACCAATCCTTCCAGAGAATAGAGAACAGCCAGAGGGTTGCGCAAATCCTGGTAGAGAGAGAATCACGAATTTCATTTCTGGATATAATAACTACAAGAAGGGCATTAACGGAATTAATGCTTATCTACAGGATGCTAGAAATAGACTACAAAGTACTCAGGATGATCAGACAAAGAACTTTGGTTCTGAGTCGAGAGAGGGTTCCAGACTATATCAGAAGATGACAGAGAGTATCTACGCAGTCCAGAAGAATCTGGAAAATGAAAATGCAACACCTGAACAGATTAAAGCTTCTATGATGGCTGCATATAAGGCGTCATGTAACTACTTCGCTACACATTTTGGATTCTTCGGACTTAAGGGAACTGATAGAGGCGATATTCGACTCAAGATATCAGAGAATCTTGTGAAGAATATTCCAATTCTTATAAATGCTTATGACAACATGCGAGTAAACGTGTGTATGATTACAGATCCAAATGGTTCTGCATATGGAAATGCATCTTTCGGAACAGTTAAGGCAAAGGCAGAGGAGTACGCTGGCTGGTACCCAGCTATAGCTGGAGAGGCAAAAGAGGGTGCTACTATGGGTGACCAGATAGCTCTGTCTAAGGCACAGCTCAAGATGCGTGAAAAGATCGGTAAATTCTCTAAGACTATGGCCGTTAGCTATGGAGCTACACGTCCTACAGATGACTACCTAATAATTAAACCAAACGAGAGCATTACCGATAAGGCTAAGTATCTCATGGCTAAGAAGTTCCTTGATATGGTTCATAGACCAGGCGTGACAAAGGACAGAGCTGAGGCTGCTGTTAGCAACTTCAATCCTGATCAGTTCAAGCTTGAGTATGAAGCACTCGCTAAGAACTTTGCTTTCAAGAGCTTCATGAGAGAAAATAACAATCACTCTATGAGTGAGTGGTTGAAGCTAGAGGAGAGAACTGAGAGAAATCGTACCACTTATGAAGAAAAGCTTAATAATTTTAATAACTACAGTTCTAACGCTCAGGAAGACTACGAGGCCGCTGTAAACGGATTTAATCGTATAGAAGGATTCTGGAATACAACATACAAGGAAGTAGCTGAGATAATTACACTTAGAATGCTTAACGACCGCACAAATAGGTCCTTTGCAAATAACCTTGCGAATGCTACAACTGAGGAAGACCATAATTCCATGTATAGTAGCATGGTTAATAACGTTAAGAACTACCTCGTTAGAAAGAACGCGCTTCGTATGAAGAGTAACGAGACCTGTGAACAGATGCTCGACCGTGTACTTGCAGATCGTAAGCTCATGAACAATGCTGCAAAGAACTACGCACAGTCTGTCGAAAGAGCACCACAGCAGCGCGCTCCACAACACTAAGGTTTTAAGTAAGATGAAATCTTAAAAAGTAAACATCATGAATTAACATACATCAATGCAAGAGTTATCGATAGATGATATTCTGTCTTCATAAGATATGAAGGAGGTACATCGATGATGAAGGATGTAATGATAGGCACATGGGCGTGGGGACCGGGAAACAATGGATCCAAAATGGTATTTGGACAGAGTTATGATGAAAACAGTTTGAGAGAAACCTTTGACGAAGCAGTGAGACTCGGTCTGATCAAGTGGGATACGGCCGCCGTGTATGGTATGGGCTCCTGCGAGAAGCTTTTGGGGAAGTTTATAAATGGGAGAGAGGATATATTTCTCTCAACAAAATATTTCCCTAACAAGAAGTTTAGAACAGGTGATCTTGAGAAGTCCTTTGAGGAAAGTATGACGAGGCTCGGTCTTAGTTTTGCAGATCTTTTTTGGATACATAAACCGATTAATCTTAAAGAAAATCTGAAGGATGCCATACCTCTGCTGAAGGATGGACGTATCAAGTCTATCGGAATATCCAACGTATCTATGCAGGATATAAAGATGGCAGAAGATGTTCTGTCTAAAGAAGGTTTTAAACTCGGAGCGGTTCAAAATCATTTCAGCCTGCTTAGGAATGACCAGCAGCCGATCATCGATTACTGCAATAGTAAAGGGATAACATATTACGCATACATGGTTCTTGAACAGGGAGCGCTTGCGGGAAGATATAATGCCAAGCATCACTTCCCTACATTTTCAATGAGGAATCTGGCTTTTCCGAAGAGAAAGTTTAAGAAAATAGAAGGGCTTCTGAGACTTATGAATCAGATAGCTTTGAAGTATGATATAGATAAGTCGCAGGTCCCGATTCTGTGGGCTATTGCAAAAGGTGCTGTTCCGATAGTTGGTATAACGAAGAAAAAATATGCAGAGCTTCTTGTTGAGGCATTAAGAGTAAGCCTTGAACCTGCTGAAATCGATAGCCTTACTTCGGCGGCTGCCGCAACGGGAATCAGGCAGCAAGGGGTATGGGAACCACAATAATTAAGGAAGTCCGAATGTCTGCAACCGTGCTCCTCAAAAACATATCGCGACATATCTGGGCATTACCCCTGAATCTTTAAGCAGAATCAGAAGTGCTATGAAGGATGA
>CACYQC010000041.1 GCA_902776395.1 uncultured Lachnospiraceae bacterium | reverse complement strand
TCTGAAATACAGATGTTCAGATGGTTTATTAAGGTTGCCCATTTTTATTCAACAAAAAATTCTTCAATATTCTATTGACTATTTATAGTTTGTCACCCCCTTTATAGAGCGAATTGATTCTTCAAGTATATCTAATGGCGAACAATATGCAGGTCCAATATTGTCAAGATAATCTACATGATACATTTTATTCAAACTGTTAGTATCTACTTCCACTTCTATAATTCTATAGTTACCATCTGGATAAAAAATATCCCCCCATTTTGTTGCATTCTCTTGCGTAGTGGCAAACCACTTATCTTCCATAGCCAAATCATAAGGTACAAATTTTTGATTTTTTATTACAGAGTCATATTCAGCTTGTGACATAGACCTATATAGTTTTGTTGTACCACTTTCACCCTTTATCAAAGGTTCGCATTTTATTCCTGACAAAGCCTTACTAAAACCTATATATCCAACCAGCGTAGTTATCGCTCGAAATAAAGCTAATTTCCCATTTTCTTCATCAAGTGCAATTGGAACTCCTAACCCTCCTGCTAATAATATTCCATACTTAAAAATATGTAGTGTTATATAAACAGGAACAGATACTGTGGCATATATCATGGCTACATATAATAACGCACCAATGCCAAAACCACAAAGAGAACCAATAAATGCATCCTTTATAACGCCAGACATTGAATTGCCACTTAAATAGGAATCCACTCCAGAAAAAACTGCACCAGCTATAGCTCCAGCCAAAGCTCTTTTTAAAGTTCTAACCAAGATTGCATTTCTGATTGCTTCGGAACTCTTCTGACTAATATCAATCCCCATTCTTGTAGCTAATTCACTAATTGACATGAAACCACTAGGATCACTATTCATCACAGGATTTGCATTAGCATAGAGATATTTATGCAGTGTTACCGGGTCACTAAGCGAACCAGCATAACTATCCATACTGATAAATGTTCCTGTGGATGTAGACATATATCTTGCCCTAAGATAATAAAGCTCTGTTGTGTAATTGTACTGCTCACCTGTATACAGGAAATCGTTTTGTGTATCACCTTCTTTTTCTAATAGATTTCCGTAACCATCATAGGAATATCTGTCTGTTACATCTCCGCTATCATCCGTAAGTATTCTTGTGCTGTCATGTCCATCATATATGAAATAATGAACATCGGATGTCTGTCCATTTGATTCCACAGATATAAGTTCCTGACCTCTTGTATATGACCTCTTTAGATTTCTATCTTCATCTGTCTCTCCAAGTACATATGTAAGGTCAGCATTTATATCATTTATATACCTGGTAATACCATCTGTGTTAGTAACCTTTGATGTCCTGTTTCCGGCATAATCATAAGTATATTCTTCTACAGTTTGATTACCACCTTGTTGAACTGTTGCCGATAACAGACGGTTCTCTGAATCATATGTATATTCATTATTCTTTAGACCCGTCTGCTTTATCAGATTTCCATTATTATCATATAAGTAAGTAGTTGTCTCAGAACCATTTTCCTCTGATACCAGTTGGTTAAGTTCATTATAAGAATAGACGGTAGTTCCAGTCTTAATGTCTATCTCATCAAGGTTAGTATCAGCAATATCAGTTATATCTCCTGTAACTGATACAGTCTGAGATAATCTGTTGCTTACTGTATCATAAGTATACTCCTGAACAAGCTTTGATCCAGATCTTGATATAGTTTCTTTTGTAAGCCGGTTTAGCTTATCATATGAATAATCTATCTCAGTCTTTATAATCTGTGTATTATTTGATGAAGAATCTGGCGAAAGCTCTTCTTCAGTAACAGATAAACGCTCACCTGCTTTACCCAATCCATAGCTATATCTAGCCAGCTGTTTTCCAGATGAGTCGGTTACAAGCTCTTCTGTAAGTCTCTGGCACTCATCATAGGTATAGCTCATTACAGTACCATTAGGATAACGAACTGCGCTTCTATTTCCTAACTCGTCATATTCATATAACGTCGCCTTACCATTATGATCTATTACTCTGGTAAGCCTATTTAGAGTGTCATATTCATACTGTGTCTTATTAAATCCATTATCTACACTTTGAGTATTGCCATACTTATCATATGAATATTTTACTGTTATATTGTTGGCATCTGTGTAAGATACAAGTCTGTTATATTTATCATATTCAAATTCTACGGTACCACTCTTATCGCTTACACTATTAATAAGTCCCTCTTCAGTATATTCAAATTTTATATCATTATCTACAAGCTTCTTACGGATCACTCTATCCATATCATCATATGAATAAATAGTTTCATTTCCGGAAAAATCCTTTTCAGAAATAAGTTGTCCGGTTGAGTCGTAGATATATTCTGCAACATTCCCAGCAGCGTTTTTAACAGAAGAAACTCTTCCGACCTCATCATAAGAATATTCTGTAGAATGACTCAGCGCATCTGTCACTTTTATAAGGTTTCCATTTTCATCATACGAATAAGAGAAACTATTTCCATATGCATCTGTTACTTTTGTCAGCTTATCTGCCCCATCATATTCATAAGATGTGGTATTTCCATTCTGATCAGTTTGAGTAATCATTCGGTTTCTTGCATCATATGTTGCAGTCACTGAGTTACCATCAGGATATGTTGTTTTAATTATATTTCCGTTATCATCATAATCATATGATATCTTATTATTCTTTACATCTGTTTTAGATATGATTCTCGACTGGTTATCATACTCAAATGTAGTAGTGCTTCCAAATGCATCAGTTATTGATATGTTTCTGTTACATTCATCATATGAATATGTGGTTTTTGCACCAGTAACACTTATCTTCTCGGTAACATTTCCAACACCATCATAATTATAGCTTTCCTTAGTTCCATCTGCATAGGTCTTTGACACCATTCTGTTAAGCTTATCATATGCCATTGTGACTTTCAGTCCACTTCTATCTACGGCTGTTACATTATTACCATTTGCGTCATACTCAAAGCTTTCATATGTCCCATCCGGATATACTGTCTTTACCAGATTAGACTGCTTATCATATTCATATGATATTCTTCTGTTCTTGGCGTCAACACTTGCTACTCTATTACCATTTTCATCATATTCATAGGTTGTTACATTTCCTGCATTATCTACACTCTGAATTATATTGTCTGAATCATCATAAGTATATCTACTTGTAAATGAAACCTCTTTACCATCTTCTACCCTTTTAATTGTAACACCGGAGCATCTGTTCTTTTCATCATAAGTATAATACGTACATTCTCCGGCTCCATTTGTAGTCGATACAACATTGCCATCATTATCATAAGTCATCTTCAGATATTCGCCTATAGCATCTGTCATTCCTGTAAGCTTTTTATCTGAATTATAAGTGTATTCCTTCGTATTACCGTTAGCATCTGACACAGATGTAATCAGACCTGAATCATTATATGTCATAGCTATAACAGTTTTATCCAGTAACTTCACTCCGGTCACATAATTTGATTCAGAATATGTACTTGTAATAGCAGTTCCATCTGCAGCTATAACTTTTGTTACATTGCCATTTGTATCATATTCATATTTGGTAGTATGTCCGTTAGCATCTGTTCCTGAAATACAGTTATTGTATGTATCATAGGTATTCTCGGTAACATTGCCAAGGGCATCTGTCGTTTTTAGTATATTTCCATTATCATCATATAGATATACCGTAGGATAACCCTTCCTGTCCCTAATAACCTCCTGTCTTCCATCTATATCGTGATCAAACTCCATCCTGTTTCCATCAGCGTCAATGGTAGCTATAAGTCTGCCTTCATCATCATATTCATTTCTTGATATAGCTGCTCCAGTAGGATCAATTATAGAAATAAGATTATGATTCGAATCATAGGTGTAGCTTACAGTTCTTTCAGCCGGGTCTGTGACTGATACAAGATCACCATTTT
Source organism: uncultured Lachnospiraceae bacterium (assembly GCA_902776395.1). Lineage (GTDB taxonomy): Bacteria > Bacillota > Clostridia > Lachnospirales > Lachnospiraceae > Eubacterium_Q. Next base: position 8,469 of record CACYQC010000041.1, on the reverse strand, counting down.
CATCATAGCTATATACTGTAATATCTCCATCAGGCTCTGTAATCTGTGCTACTCTACCCTTTGAATCTCTTATAAACTCTACACTTTTACCATTTGATGCATGGTATCCATTCTTATCAACTGTTATAGTATCTCCACTGGAAGTCTCTATTTTATAGACCCCTTTACTCTTATTCAGGTATATTTTATTTCCATCTTCAGTTGTAAGTCTGTAATTCAGAGTATCATAAATTGAGTCATCCAGAAATACGACTTGTCCACCTTCGTAGTATGCTGTTGTATCAGCGAGTATTTCCAGTTTCACTTTCTGATTAGTTACACACTTATAAGCAAGACTTATCTCTGATACTGGAACAAGGGCACTTATACCATCTATTATAACAAGCGAAAACCTGTCACTTCTTCCATCGCCATAGGTTACAATGACATCGTGACTTACATTTTCCTGGAGACGATACATAGTTGAAAAAACCGAGCCTGTTTTGGTCATTGTATATCCATCATCCAAGCTATGACTTTCTGTCAATCGGATGTCTGTCACTCCCATAGACCAGCCATATCCAAAGTCGTCACTCTTTTTATTTCTACTGTCATATATCCTATTTATAGTAAGGTTGGTACCGCCAATTGTTGTATTAACATCCGTAAAGCCGATATGCATATTTCCGACCTTGAGATTTCCTTCGATAACAAAATCATTACTAACTTTTTTAGTATTGCCACCCTTATCCTGAACGGTTAGTCTCAGTTCATATTTACCATTTATCATCATTGTAGGATCGAGTGTAGCAAATGTACTATCCTTTATATCTTCATTTCCTTCTTTTAGAAGAATATAATCTTTTTCGCCTTTTTCTCTATATTCAAGGCGCCAGAAAACTGCTCCACTTTCATCATAAGCCGAGCCTATTATTTCTGTTGGAACAAGTATACTGTTATTAAAATCAGGCGATGTTATTTCCGCCGTTGGTGCAGTCTTATCCGTTGGATCATAGAAAACACACTCAGCGCTTACCCATTTCGCTATTTCTGATTCTTCTTCATATTCCACTTCAGATGCATCAGTGGCAGTAGAAATATTATCGTTCTCTCCATATACAGCCTTTACAACAAAATGTCCTGCCTCTTCAGAAGTAAATACCGCTTCTGTTTCTCCTTCAGATATTAGTTTATCATTCAGATATACTTTTATATCATCCTGACTCATACCATCTTCAAGTTTTATTTCTGCTTTTACTTCTGATCCTATAGCAGCTCTATATTTTGACAAGATGATTTCAAACTTCTGTTTTTCATCTTCTTCCTCGTTTATATCTGATTCCTTATTTCCATCAGTCTGAGCATCACTATCTGATGTATCTGCATTTATTGAAGTTTCGTCTGGCTGAGTCCCTGCGGTATACTCAAACGAAGCCCTGCATAAAAGCGATGTCCCGGTAACATCCTCTACACATAAAATCACATAGTATTTACCATCAGATAAATCACTAGTAGGAATAGATGCTATTCTCTTAGTATCAAATTCCTCATTTCCTTCTGCAATAATTTCCGGTTCTACAGGGCCTTCCTTTTGTATACTAACTTCATACTTCTTGAGATATCCTTCTGCATCAGCCCTTCCATATATATCAATACTTTCTCCATTTAGTACAATACTGGTAATTGCACCTGATATAATATATTCTTCCCCTGGTTCTTCCTCTATGAATATCTGTATTGAACTATAGGAAGCATTTCCTGCTTTATCCCTTACTTCAAGCCTTATATCATATGTTCCTACTTCAAACTCAGATATATCTAATTCTCCAAGTAATTCGTCTGTTTTATTATCAAATCCTTCAGCAATAAGCTTGTATTCAGAGTCTTCCTCATTTTTATAAAGCAGTTTGTAATAATCCAGCTCCGATTCATCCTTTGCCGTACCATTTACTCTTAGAACATCACATAGTTCCTCTCCTGCTTTAGGAGATGTAATAAGCGCAATCGGGACTGTTCTATCAAAATCAAACGCTCTTTTTGCATCATTAATATAGAGGTAAAGACTAAGTATCGTCTCCTCTTCATTTTCGTCTTTTACTTTTAGTTCTATATTGTGTAGGCCTGATGATGGCTGCTTAAATATCACGCTTTCTCCCGCGCCGTCTTCTGATGATTCATTATCAGAAATAGTCACGTCGTCATCCAAAGCATCCAGCTTGCAGGAACTAATACTATAACTATCTTCAACATACAGTATTACATCATCCCCCTGGTAATACTGCTCTTTATCAAACCATGTTTTTATATCCGGTAAGCTGCCATAAACAGGGAATTTTATCACCCTAGTATACTTATTTCCGGCTTCATTTGTTGCTGTGACTTTTACAGAGTGTTCCCCTTCAGTAACATCAATTAATGTAAATACCCCTTCTGTCACTTCAGTTGAGTATTCAACTCCATCAAGCACTATTTCTACTACATTCTGGGAATCTATATCTGTTGTGACTAATACATCATCTCCACTAATATACGATGTCTTATCCAAAGATATATTAAAAAATGGAATATCCAACATACTTGATGTAAGAGTATCTATATCGACATGCTCATTGTTATCATATACTTCTATACTCTTCTCAAATACAGTACTGTTTGAATCCTTATAGTTTGCTTTTATACTATGGCTTCCAACTGTATCAAATGCCACATATAGTGATGTTTTACCGGCTTCTTCTCCTTCTACTCTCTGACCATCCAGAAGCCACTCTACATCTTCTTTTATCTCTTTATTGCATAGTGTTTTTAATGAGTATTTTACTTCCTCATTGATATTTACCTTATCTTTTCCTTCTATATATCCCTCATAAATTGCTAATTCTTTCACTTGAGGCCTGATATCTGTATTTGCTCCAACCTTTATATAATCTATAGCCGGTGTTCTATTCTCCGATGAAGCACTTAAATCAGCTTCAAGATAAAGATATCTTCCTTCAATACCCGTGATACCTTCTTCTGAATTAATGTCCTCTTCTTTTATTTCATTCTTTCCTGAAGGAGATGAATCTGTAAGTTCCTCCAAGTCATCTGTTGCATACGCATAAAGCTTAATTCCAGCATCATTAGGGTATAATGCCGTCGTATCAAAATAAGTCCATACAGCACCCTTTTGTTTTGAATCTACTATTTTACTCCAGCTTCCTGACTTTTTATAAACATCTGTATTTATCTTGATATCATCAAGGCATTGTGATTTAACCTTATTATTCTCGTTATAAAACACACAAATATCTTTGATTACAGCTTTTCCATCGCTCAAGTTCTTTATTTTGACTGGAAGTTCTAACGATACAGCCTTATCCAATGATGTTTTCCATACGAGAATTTTATCCCCTGTCTCTGTGGTATATACATCATAGTTTTTTTCGATATTATTAGCATCCGTCTCATCAACTATTTCCGTATCTTTATCAAGTGTTATCTTTACAATTACATTTGAGACAGAACTTGTAGCGATATCTTCTACATCATCCCATTCACAAACATAGTAGCTGCTTGTTCCATCATAGCCATCATCCCATTTACCTGAAGAATACATATATGCATGATTCTGATGATTCCATCCCAGACCATTATTAGGCTCTCCACCGTTCCAATTAGTATATCCGTTATTAGATCCGTTTACCCATATCCATCTTCCTTCATTTTCAGCATCCGAGTATCCAAGAGCTAAATATCCATCTTTCCCAGCATCCTTTGCCAGATCACATATAAGGTCATTTTCTTCTTCACTATCAATTACAACAAGATAGCCGCCCATATCCTCACATGCCTGCTTCGCATCATCCCATAGAAGAGTTTCATCTGATATTGCATATGCATGTCCTTTTGAATAATTCACTTCATTAATATGAGAAGCCCCTGGTGTAAGATTAATTGTAAAATTACCATTATATTTTGATGAAGCATTTTCTTTCGAACCCTCGAACTCTTCATCTACACTTATCCCTGCAAATTTATAATTCTTGCTAAAGCTGGTTTCATTTACATCATCTTTTTCCAGAATAAGTTTTGCCGGATCATAAGCCGCGTCAGTAAAAGATGCATACATTGCCTCGTTTACATAGGTATCTTTAAATGCAGGAGCCGAAGTTTCTTCAATGCTTGCAACACTCTCTTCTTCAGACTCAAAATCTTTCCTTGAATCTATTTCTATAAATGCTTCATGTATAAATATCCCTAAATCTTCGAGCATGTCATAATCATGATCTCCTGCATTTATATCTATCAGGGTTCCATTTATAACAACTGAATCAGCGATAATTCTACCATTAAGATGAAATTCATTTGCATTTACATATACCGTCCCCTTGGGAGCATATAGAACAGCATCCAGATTAATATTGCTACCATTCAGAGTAATATCCCCTTCTTCAGAAGATATGAATATGCTTTTCCCTTCTTCCGTGCTTGCCTGTCCTACACTATATGTAATGCTATTCCTTGCAATAATAATTCCACTGGAAGCAAAAGTACTTGCATTAAAACCTATGCTTCCCTCTGCATAGATGTTTTTATCAAGACTAACATCACTATTATTAAAGTATTTATCTCCACTATAAATGGTCCAGTTTTCCTGGGCATCGTAATCCTCCTGTATTTTTTCATGTATAGCCAGTCCTATATCCGGCATATCTATCTTTTCTGCATTATCAAGTTTTGCTTCAATCGCCTGACTATTTTCCATGTCGGATGTTCTAAGAGTAATTCCTTTTGATGCTTCAAGAACTCCTTTTATGGATATACTGTTACCTTGAAAGCCAAAATCCCCATTAGTATGGACAGAGCCTGTAATACGGGCATTGTTCACATAGAAATTTTCACCATTATCTCCAGATGTAAAAAGTGCGTACTCAAGACCTTTCCACTCATCCTGAATAGCATATTCTCTTCCTTCCTTTGTATCAGCGTTCTCCTCGTTTTCATCATTTAAGCCACCTTCTTCAGCATCACCGTCTGATGCATCTGTAAGAGAAGAAACTTCTTCCTTATCATTAATCGTTTCGCTTTCATCTATCTCGGTATTAATTGGAGTTCCATCCCAGAACTCTAATATCGATGGCTCAGAAGGTTTATTATCAGTTCCATATGCTATAAATCCGAAACTGATAGACTGAGAACCTGGAATTGTAGAGTTATAATTCTTTGAGGAAATAAGATAAGTGTAAGAGCCATCATTATTCTGAACTGTATCCTGAATGTCTGCGTTCCAAATGGTTTCTATTATTCCATCTATTTTAAGAACTACAGACCATATACTAAAATCATCGGATGAAGTATTGTTAAGAGTCACATTGGCATTAACATAGTTATTCCATGAATCAGTTTCCGTATATTCGAGTTTTATGTTGTTATTAGAATTACCTGATTTAATATCTGTGTTTATTCTGTTGGTATTATCTACTTCATTATAGATATTTCTGGCATATGCTTCTGCTGGAATGCATTGAATCACCATACCTAAAACTAACGATATTGCTATTGTCCTCTTAATACGCTTCACTATTTTTCTCACTAAATCATATCTCCTCTTCTTTTTTATTAAATACATAACTAAAACAGATTCATATTATTTAGTCTTTTTTCAATATCTTTCATATAATAATGCCTTAATATATTGTCAATCCCAAGAACAATAACATATGAAATTACCGCCAAAAAAACAATAATACATATATAAAATATACATCTAATATAAATAGACATATTATCTATTTCCAAAAAAGATGCACCAAATAAAACTCCTAGAATGGTCTCCCCTGCTGTAAATGCACCCAATATTTCCATTCTACTATTTCGTTCATCTTCCCTGCATTCTTGCAGTTCAAGTAGCAATTCATCTTTTTGACTACTATATTCCATAGACTGCCCTCAACATATAAATCTCTTATATATATCCATTAACAAATATACTATATATTGATTTCTCAGTGAAATACCATGTCATAATATGACTATTTTTGTCATATAATCATCCTCTCATTTTTTCATAATGAATAGTTTTTATATGCCTGTTCAACCAAAGAATATAACAACAACAGATCTCATAAAAACATTACAGACAAGTTGTATCATGCAGATTACCCATTCCTGTATTATTGCAGAAGAACGCCACCTAAAGCCAACAATCCATACAATGAACATGATGCAATGCATACTCTGAAAATGAAATTAGCACAATACTTCTTCAATACAGGATTCTATTTTAAAAAAGTTTATCATAAGGAAGATACAGAACTTATAATCAGCAACAGACAATATTCAGATAATCATTTTATATGGACTGATAAAAACAAAAAATAAAGCGCAGCGTTAAACTTCTCTTAACACTGTGCTTTCACTATTATTACCTATATTTCAGTATGCAATAAAAAATCTTTACACATATCATGAATATTGGTCTTCTTATTAATGCCATATCCATCTATCAATTCTAAAAACCTATATATTGTTTCATAGGTAGTATCAATCAATAAATTCCCTGTATCATTATATTTGTTTTCATTTGATAGCATAACCTCTGCTTGCCGATATCCTTATCGAGAAATTGAGTACCAGAAGCAAACTGACTACCATCATCAGCAGACATTTCAATATTCTTTTATCCTTAATGGCAGCCACCTCCAGTCTCTGTAATACTATCGGTTACTGCATTATATCTAATGTTCTTTTTCATAAATCAACTTATCATACAAATAATTACATGCTTCACTTTCATCATTGAAACGTCTATAATCGTTATTTTGATTACCACGTTCATCAACATAGAAAAATTCCCAATAGTCATGAACCTTTCTTAGCATATAAATATCTGATGCTAAATCACCATTTATTGAATACCATCTTGATGGTATTTTTTCGTATTCCAATTTTATCATTAACTCCTCAATATTCATGATCAATTGCCTCCTACTTCTTTGATAATCCCTCGTTTTAATAATACCTCAACACTCACTGGAGAACGGTATTGAGTTCCCAATCCTATATTATCAAAAGCAGGAGCAATCGTTGAAGATTCGACTTCAAATGGTTTAACAACCTCATATTGATGGTATCTTGATAAATCTGCATCATAAGGTAATGCTCTCATTTCTATTGGTGTTCCAACAGGTGAAAAGTATTTGCCTGTCACTTTTCCATACCTATCAATTATTTCACCTTCCTTAAGATATACAAATTCTTCTGTCCCTCTAATAGCACCATTATTATCTGGATAATACGGAACGATTTCTGTACTTCCACTTCCCCCCTAGTAATGACTATAAGTTAGTATTGTAATATCTATTCACCTTTTTCTTCGGGAAGAGAGAGGATGATTTATTTGATTTGCTTTATAATATATATAATTAAATGCCACCGCACATGTACTATTTTAAATACACATAATGATTTCTATAAAATAATCCATGGAAACTCAGCATTAATCAAATCGAATTTAATGTATTTTTCAATTAATTCATCTCGTTCATCATAAGATAAAAGAGCATCCCATTCTCCATGTATGTGTGAATATGTTTTTAAACTCAAGTTACTAAAAAAATCAATTATTTCAATATATTCTTCATGTAATATGCCCTTAAGTTGATTCTTCCAATTGTTTATAAGTGTTTTTAATTCATTTTCACTTTTTTGATATGAAAGAGCTTCATTTTTATTATTATAAAAATCTGCACTTGAAAGATATTCGAAAATATTACGCATAATAGCATCTTCTACTTCCTTACTCGCTACCATCATTAAGTCTGCTAACTCATCTATTATTACTACTATTTGTGGAAGTTGTCCCATATTTTCATGTTCTAATGCTTTATTGTATCCTGCTAAATCTCTAACTCCTTTTTCTGCAAATAAGTTATAACGATTATCCATTTCTTGAACTGCCCAAGCAAGAGCTCCTGCTGCTTTTTTAGGATCAGTTACTACTGGAATAAGTAAATGTGGTATTCCATTATATACCGAAAGTTCAACTACTTTTGGGTCTACCATTACAAGTTTAACTTCACTTGGCTTAGCATTATATACTATACTCGTAATTATTGTATTTATACACACAGATTTACCAGAACCTGTTGATCCCGCAATTAATACATGTGGCATTTTGGCAATATTTGCTATAACTGGACTTCCAGCAACATCTTTTCCAAGTGCAACGCTAAGTTTAGATTTTGTTGTTTTAAAATCATCACTTTCTATTACTTCTCTTAGTCCTACCATTTCTTTTTCTTTATTTGGCACTTCTATTCCAACTGCTTGTTTTCCTGGAATAGGAGCTTCTATTCTTATTGTTTCTGCAGCTAAATTAAGAGCTATATCATCAGCTAAGTTTGCTATTTTACTTACTCTAACTCCTTCTGCAGGTTTTAATTCATATCTTGTAATCGCAGGTCCAACAGACACATTTTCAACTTTTGCTTGAACACCAAAACTATATAA
>CACYQC010000040.1 GCA_902776395.1 uncultured Lachnospiraceae bacterium | reverse complement strand
ACAAGAAAATAGAATACAGCAACTCCGATAAGCATTCCCGCAAGCATATAGATGTTGGAAAAACGCGCAAGGTTCTGTTCCTTGTATCTCTTAAGTCTGAGAATTCTGGTTTTCTCCTGCTCCTTAGGAAATATTTTCTTCGCAGGGCGTTCCTGCTCTATTCCATAATATTCGTCTGTATCCTGTTCTAACTGTCTTAATTCTTCGTCCAGATCAGCCATATTACACCTTTCTATTTACCAATTATATCTTTAATTTCTCCAACCATATAAAGGGAACCTACGATTACAAGAAGTGTATCGTCGAGCAGTTCTTCTGTCGCCAGCCTCCACGCACTCTTAATATTATTCATTCCTACTATATCAAAATGCTTCTCTGCCGGCATATACTTCTGAAATAGTCTTACAACTTCTCCAGCATCCTGCCTTCTAACACTATCCAGTTCACCTACATAAACATCTTCAAAGTCCAGGTTCTCTGAAAGAACCCTAACTATACTATCATAATCCTTATCGCTTGAAACTGCAAATAGTAAACTAATCCGCTTCCACTTAGGTTCACCCTCACTATTCTTAGTTACCTCCATCAGATGCTTAACACTTTTTACAAAGGCATTTATAGCGTCCTCATTATGTGCGCCGTCCATCAGAATATTATCTGCTACAAATTCCATTCTTCCAGCCCATGAGAAAGTATGCATAGCTCTTTCTACAAGCTTTATACTATCAGTATCCTTCGTACTATCTGTATCCTTTGTACCATCTGTATCATCTGCGGCTCCGGATAACCCTAAACTCTTCGCTCCTGTTCTCACGAGTTCTGCTACAAGTGCAGTCTCAGCATTATTCTTCTGATAGAGAGCCGAAAAGTCTGCTATATAGTTTTCAAAGCTTTCCATTACGTCTTTACAGTTAGAAGACTTAACTATGCTTTCTATAGCATCGGGTACTCTGAAAGCCGGACTCCCAAGTTCAGAAGCTCTTTTCTCTATAACCTTATCTGCTACATCGTCACCAGTATTATATATAACCGGAACACCCGGCTTTATGATTCCCGCCTTTTCACCAGCTATAGCCTGGATAGTGTCTCCCAGATACATCATATGGTCAAGGCCAATCGATGTAATTATACTAAGTTCTGGCGTTATTACATTTGTAGCATCTAGTCTTCCGCCAAGTCCCGTCTCATATATCACATAGTCACATTTCTGCTCAGCAAAATGAACCGCAGCCATAAGAAATAAGAATTCAAAGTAAGCAGGGTGATATATCTTTTCAGAGCCTTCTTCTTCGGTTGCAAGCTTAACGACATTCATTACCTTATCAAAGATATGCACCATATCGGCATCACTAATGTCAGTTCCATTTATAGATATTCTCTCATTAAGTCTTACCAAATGAGGAGATATAAAAAGACCTGTCTTAAACCCACGTTCGCCAAGTATTAGTGACATCATCTTCGCAACAGAACCTTTACCATTAGTTCCCGCTATATGAATAACCTTAGGACCCTTATGAGGATTACCTAGCATCTCCAGCAGTCGCTCGGTATTCTTCAGTTCTGTCTTCGTAGTAAATCTTGGAATACTACTTATATATTCTTCTATCTCGCTATATCTATCAGTCATCGATTATCAACCTTCTCTGGGTACATATCATGCTCGGATAGTCTCTTCCAAGCCATTTCCTCCCACTTGGTTCCAGGCTTACCATAGTTCGCATAAGGATCTATAGATATTCCTCCTCGTGGAGTAAACTTGCCCCATACCTCGATATATTTTGGATCCATCAGTTTTATCAGATCCTTCATGATTATATTTACGCAGTCCTCATGAAAGTCTCCATGATTACGGAAGCTGAAAAGATACAACTTAAGAGACTTACTCTCCACCATCCTGACATCCGGAATATAGGAAATGTAAATAGTCGCAAAATCCGGCTGTCCAGTTATAGGACATAGACTAGTAAATTCAGGACAATTAAACTTAACGAAATAGTCATTTCCTGGATGCTTATTCTCAAAGGTTTCAAGCACCTCTGGATTATAATCTGTAGGATACTTAACACCTTGGTTTCCTAGTAACGTAAGATTCTCCTCTTCTCTTTCTTTCATATCTTTTCCTTTCCATAAAGACAAATTAACTCTAATTATTATGCCCATCAATTATCTTTATTTAAATAATCTCTCCACTTCGGATAATGTACCTCTCCAAATCTTGTCGAATAGAGTATACAGTCCGCCACCTTGTGGCCGGTCAGTTTCTCAAGTGTTAACGCATAGATATACATTTGAGATGCGTATAGCTTAAGCAGTGCTTCTCCGCCCTCCACTTTATCTGTCTTATAATCAACCAGTATTATATCATCATCCTCTCCCTCATAGAAGTATGCATCTATAATACCTTGAATAACAACATAGTCCTCCGGACTTATCTTCGATACAATTTCACCCGGTATCTCCTCAAGACTTAATCCCGCTATAAACTGTCTCTCACGGTGCAGTTTTCCCTGTCCATAAGCCTTCTTCATTCTTCTGAATAGAGACGACTCATCGTCGCTGTAGAACTTGAGCAAGAAATCTACATTAATGAGACCTCTCTCCTCTTCAGAATAGAAATCATCAGCGAGTATCCTTTCCATCTCTGCCTTAAGAGTATCCCGCGATACAACTACATCATAATTAATCTTCTCAAATATACTATGAGTGACTGTACCTCTGAGAGCAGCTCTACGCTTTGCTTCTGGATCCGGCTCAACTGTCTCTTCTTGTCTAGACTCAAGGATACTATCTGATTCATAAACTTCACTTACATCTATAACTGTAGCCTTCTCCATCTCAGCATGCTTTATCTCAGATACAGATTTCTTGGACTTATACTTTGTACTATCCTGATACTCATATTCATAGTCATAAGGATTAATTTCTCCAGCATATTTAGTAGTATCATTTTGTATTTTGTCGCCAAGTTTTTTCATCAGCTCGTTGACACTCGCAGTATAATCAAGACTTCTTTTTATATATCTTTTCTCAAAATCCCCCACAACATCATCAATTGTTATCATCTCCAGATCAAACTCTGGTGTTTTATTTGAAATGGCCATCGATTGAAAAACAAAATCATTAAAGCTTTCAGCCAGCATCGGAATTTCATTAAACTTCTTCTTGATTCCGACCATATATAGTTTCTCTTTAGCTCTCGTCATGGCAACATATAGAAGTCTGGCTTCTTCGGCCCTGGTCTGAGCATTTTCCAACAAACTGACTATCTGTGCCTTAACACTTGGTCTTCTCGTCATGATGCCATTGCCTAGCACTCTAAGCTTTTCTAATGTCAGATAATAATCCTGGCTAACAGAAACCGTCTTTCCTATTTTTTCACTATACTTAAATCCACCATTTATCTTTGGTATGATAACAATAGGAAACTCAAGGCCCTTGCTACCATGAATGGTCATAAGTCGAACTGTATTTCCAGCTGACATAGAACCGTTTGATTCCGCCATATCCCAGCCGTGTATTTGGCATTTATCTATATATCTAAGGAAATCGAGCAGCCCAGCATTCCTTCCATTTTCGAAGTTTCTAGCATATACTCCGAGTTTCCGGATATTATCAACTCTGCGTTTCCCATCCGGCATAGCCGCAACAAATGCTTCATAATCAGTATCCTCCAAAATCCTGTCTATAAGATCTGCGATACTAAGATATGGAAGCAGCCTACTCCATTTATCGAGGAGTCCGTTAAAGCTTTCCAGCTTTTCAGCTATATCTCTAAGAACCTCATCCTCTGATGTAACATATCCCTCCGCGAATATCCTGCATTTATCCGCAAGGCTTGCATAATAGTCCGTAGATAAACCAACTACTCTTGCCAGATCCTCATCCGATAGACCACCCATATGAGATATGAGAGCCGATGCGTAAGGTATATCCTGCTGGATATTATCAACTATCCTAAGCACAGATATAAGTGTCACAATCTCCATTGCATCAAAATATCCCTTATTATCATTTATCGTAAGAGGGATTCCCATCTGCTCATATATTCTGAGCATTGGAGATATACGCTTTAGCCCTCTTTGTAAAATGACAATATCCCCATATTCTGCTTTTCTATATCTTGGATTTTGGTCGCTCTCCGGACTATTCTTATCAAAGCTTTCATTAAGAACATATGCAGGCTCTATTCCCTTTGCCTTATCTCCGTTAACTATCTCGAGGATTCGATGTCCTACATTAATAGCAACGAGTTCATCTGGTGTATACTTGCCAGTATTATCTGATTCTATATCTTTATCTATGATTGTAACAACTGGCTTGCCACCTGCATTTAAACTAGTATCTGGATAGTGGTCCTTATAAGCATCTTCCTTCGGTGTATGAAGCGCAACCTCATCATTATAGGTGACACCTCCAAAAAACGGCGTCATGACACATTCAAATATATAATTCGTAGCCTTCAGAATTTCTTCTCTAGACCTATAATTCATATTAAGGCAAATGAGCCTACCACCATCATTTGTCTCAAATCTCTTACTCTTATCATTAAAGATATCAGGTCTCGCCATTCTGAAAGCATAGATACTCTGCTTAACATCACCCACCATGAACATGTTTACAGTATTTCCCTTATCATCTCTTTCAGCTATCGAGCTAAGCAGTCTTTCCTGAAGATCACTACTATCCTGATACTCATCTATGTAAATGAATTTATATTCCTTAGACTTTCTCTGTCCTATCACAGAAGGCGCATCTGCCTCCTTATCATACAGAATATTAAAAGCCGCATGAGCTATATCATTAAATGCATACTTTTTATTTTTCTTCTTTTCAGCTAGTAGAGCTTTTTCAAAATCTCTAACTATATCAACTATAGTAACAATAAAATCTATTTGAGCATTCAAATCAATAGCTATATCATCTTCTGAGAAAACCTTCTTTAGGTCGCTTTTATATTTATCTCTTCTATCTGCAACGGCACCTTTAACCGCTTCTCCAAAGGCGGAAATTATCTTGGCATTAGGCAGGCTCGACCAACCACGATTTGAAATCTGTTTCTTTTCCTCCAGTGTCTCAGCAGCTATAAATTCCTCAATCTTGTTCTTATCATTTGTCAGAACCTCGAGAACCTTTTCTGCCACTTCCTGCTTATCGGGATCTGGATGTCCTTCAAACATATCCCTCATTCTAGCTATAATATCTAAATGCTCCTGAGCAAGACAATTCATGTATTCTTTATATTTTTCAACCCAACTAAGGCTACCTACATCTAAATCTGCTCCTACCACCTGTCCTGCAGCCTGGAGCCATTCCTCAGGAACCGCAAAACTCTGAGATATCCGATGAACCTTCAGAACAGTTTCTCTAATGGTTTCATCATTTATATTCTTTACGAATAAGAATTTCGACAACTGTTTCATTGCTGTACTGTTTTTATAATATCGATCCAGTACGTCTGTCAAAACTGTATCCTTAAGGAGCTCCTCCTCATTTTTATCATACATATCAAAGGAAGGATCCATATCTACTACACTAAAGTTTTCTCTTACGACCCTATTACAAAAACTATCAATAGTAGTTATATCTGCCTTCTCCGCGAGAATCAGCTGTCTTCCCATTCTACCAGTAGCATCCTTTGCAGCCAAATTCTCCAAGGCTTTGATTATCTTTTCTCGCATCTGAGCAGCTGCAGGTTTAGTAAAGGTTACTACAAGTATTTCATTTATATCAGCCAAGCCTTTTTCTACTGTATCAATTATTCTTTGAACAAGAACAGCTGTCTTTCCAGAACCTGCCGCAGCAGAAACCAGTATATCTCTATGATCCACCAAGCTATCCAGCACTTCCTGTTGTTTTTCATTCCAATCAGGCATATATTCCTCCAAAATTTGCTTTTAAAAAACTCATCTAATCTACTAATTTTTAATAAACTTAGAGTCACGAAGCTCTACCTTATTTTCGACTCCATCAACCTCTTCTACCATTCCCTTAACCGTTTCAGCCACGCTGGTCTTCAGCTTCTCAACATTTCTTATCTTTCCAGCGTAATCACTAAATCTACATACCGGCTTATAGTCACAATAGGAGCATTTAGGATCCTGAGCCTTAGGAGACTTGATAGGTGACTTCGGAAATGTTCCAGAGAGGATCTTATCAGCAGATTCTTTAAGCTTCTCCGCACTATAATCTCCCAGCTTCTCTAGCTGCTCTCCACTAACTCCACCTTCATACTTAATCGCATGATTGCGACCATCCTCTCTTATCGGAAGAACCATACTCTCCCTTGTTGGCATAGTTCCCTCCTCAGGAACAATGCCTTCATCCTGCATATTAAGTAACTTAATTGGTTCAGAATTAAATAGACCATCTAGTTTGAGTTGCTTTTTTATCTCAGTCTCAAGCTTTGCAAGCTCCGCCTCACTACTCTCATCTATATCCTTCTTAAGATCCAAAATCGGACTCTTAACAGAGTAGTAATACATTCCCATAGGAATAACTTCCTTATCCTGATTCATATTGCGGAGAATGTTTGTAACCAGCTTCGTATATAGTAGCAACTGGATAGCTGTTCCCTCCTGTATATCTTCCAGATTAAACGTCTGAGAACCAGTCTTATAATCAATAACTCTTATGTATATTTTTCCATCTTCTTCGCAGGTATCCAGTCGATCCACCTTACCTTTTATGATAACTGGAACCTCTGTACCATCCGGCTTATTAGCAGTAAATTCTGCAGTAAACTCCTGTTCAAAATATCCCGGACGTAAACTTCCTGCCTTAATATGATTTCTTAGAGTCAGAATAGTTCTATCTGCCAGCTCATTTATCTTATCCTTTGCAATAAGAGATTTACCATCCGGGTCCTCCTCCATAAGAATTTCAGACCAGCTGATATCTACATTCTTTCTCATCTTTTCTAGAAGCTCTGCATCCTCTATCTGGGTCCAGTCCTTACCCTCAAGCTCCATCTCTTTAAAAGTTTTATCCAGAGCATCGTGTACAGTATTACCCACGTCATAATATTCTATCTTCTTTTCTGGTCTATCCTTTAGTCTCAGGATATAACTCATGAAGTAAGAATAAGGACATCCTGAATAAGACTCCATCTGAGAAACAGATAGTCGTAGTTTTATATTATTCATTACTTCCTGCGAGATAACCTCTGAAGGATTACTAAAATTAAGAGCAGGTAGCAGCATATTCTTATCAGGAATATCCTTTTGCTTTACAAAATATATATACTTAACTATATCGTCCAGGAGCTCTTCATTTATAACTCCCTCAACTTGCTGCTGTTCCAAAGCTTGTCTAACCCATCCTATAAAATCAAGCCTGTCACTCACCTTTGTACCCCTAAGCTTAGAGGGCTCTTTGTAGCTTATCTCCAGCTCTGGGAAAAGTCTGCATATACGACCCACCAGATATGATGGTTCAATCGAGTTACCGACATCATCCTTCATAAAATAGCTAAGCGTCAGCTTCTCTGTAGCCTTAGAGAGAATCTGATATATAAGGAACAGTTCATCTATACTCTGACATACTTCATTTGTAGCCAGAGTCTTTCCAGTTCCCATATCCTCTAGGCATGCTGTAACCTTATCCTTATCTCTATCTGAAAGAATGGTTCCAGACCGTCTAGTTGTAGGCACTATTCCGGTATTCATATTTATAAAATGTACCACCTTGGCATCCACTATTCTTGATCTATCTACGTCACAAGCAGATACCATATCTATAGTTGGAGGAATAACTCCCACTCCTATTTCCCCTATACCGGAAGACAGGATATCAACAAAGTCGTGAATAGACATTTCCTGATTACCCAGCAGTTCCTCTGTCTGAAGGAATAGTTTATCTAGCAAGTCATATAGCCTATCCATAACTCTAGATTCCGCGAGCATATCCTCTTCTTTTAGAAGCTTCGCAGATTCTTCCATCTGACTCTTTACATCCAGTTTCTCTAGAACTTCTCTAATTGCAATAATAATATCCGAAACCTTAGAAGAGTCTTTGTTTAGTCTAATTACAGGTTCTAGAACCTCCAGAATCTGTTTTCTGATACCATCAAGTCTCTTACATTCCTCTTCCTTTTCCTTAGTTACATTTCTGCCATATGGTCTTATAGTTTTAGACCACAGCTTTCGTCCTCTGATGCCTGTTCTAAGGACATAGTTCTCCAGCTCATCCAGTGAATGCTTATCCTCTATAGGTATAATACCCGTCTTAATGAAACCAAATATACTATCATAATCAAAATCTCTATCTATTATTCCGAGAAGTTTAAGTACAGCCTCTGTATATGGATTCTTTCTGAGTTTTCGACTGTAATCACAGAAAAGTGGAATCTCATATTCTCTGAATACTCTTTCCGCATGCTGAGCAAAGCTCTCCATATCTCCGGTGACTACATAGATATCCTTATATCTATAGCCTTCCTTAACCTCTTGCCTAATAGTCTCAGCTAGAATCCTTATCTCATCAGAAAGGGTATCTGTATAAAAAACTTCAAGCCCCTGAATATCGCCCACCTGAGGACGATACTCTACTATCGGATATCTAAAAATATGCTGAGATAGATTCCTCAGATCCTGAGGTCCTTCATCTAGTCTGCTAACTGTTTTAATATCAGGTGCATATCCAATATGCAGCTGGAGCGACCTAATAGTCGCAGAGCTCTGACGGAATATATCATGTTCTGGAACCACTACGTTTGGACTAGCCAGGGCTTCATCGATACATATGCCAAAGGTCATACTCTCTGCTCTTTTCGAAAGCACACCTATAACACCTAGCTGATCTGGTGTATATCCTCTGAATTCATCGAAGAAGAATACCGTACCATCCGTTATGGCGCATTTCTTATCCTTACTTAGCAGTCTAATAAGAAGCTTCAGCCTCTCTTCAGATATGGTTATTCCCTTCTCCGTTGGATCAATACTAAGCGCTGTTGTTCTCTCAGAAAGAATATTCATGAATTCCCTATATATCTTCGCTATATCCTCAAGCTTAGTACTAAGAGAAGGATTTTCGCCTGCTAGCTGTGAGATGCACCGATCTAGATCATCAGGAGTTACATTATACTGAATCATCTCTGATACAAGAGACTTAACATCACTAATAAAGCCTGTTCTTCCCACACTCGCAGAATAAACTGACAGTTCCTCTGAAACCTTTCCAGCTGCCACACGGACAAGCATATTTTTCTCGTACTCTTCAAGAACTGCTGTTTCCTTTACACCAAATTCTTCAAAGATTCTATACCCAAGTCTATTGAATCCAAGTATATCTATATTCAGGAATCCAGGAGCCCCGAACATATTCCTACTCATCTCAATAAGTTTCTTCTCATATGCATTTCCAGCCTGCTCAGGAACTACAACAATAAAGCTCTTCTGAGGATTATCATGTGCCTCTTGAAGAACTCTTTCACATAGTTTATATGTCTTTCCAGACATGGCTGGTCCAGCTAAAATCTCAAATTTTGAACTCATTATGCATTCCTCTTTTCGGTAAAATAGCACTAATAAATTATATCATAACACTTGTATAAATAACAAAATAAAACTATAATATAACTGGTTTCAAAAATGGGACATACTAAAAATTAATTTACAGAACAGGGGGTCAAATATGCAGACATTTAAAATCAATTCGCCCTATAACAACCTTATCAATCTCAAGGTTTCTCAGGGGCACTTCGCTACTACATCTTCACATATTAATTACTATATAGATCTTACAACTCTGAAAGCCAGAGCTAGTGAAGCAAAAGCGGTTGCCAAATCAATGAGTCATGAGTATATGGCAACTACAATCGTAGATACAATTGTTTGTCTGGATTATACAGATGTTATCGGAGCTTATCTTGCTGATGCGCTGACAGAGTCAGGAATCATGTCAATGAACCAGCACGGCACAATGTATGTAACTACTCCAGAGATTAACTCTATGGGCCAGCTTACATTTAGAGATAACGTTGTTCCTATGATTACTAATAGACACGTTCTTCTGCTTCTGGCAACTGCAACAACGGGCCAGACAACAGAGAAGGCGATTGAATGTATAAAATATTACGGCGGTTCTATAGCCGGAATATCTGCTATATTCTCAGCTGTAGATAATGTAGACGGATATGATATTCATTCTATATTCCATATGAATGATATAGAAGGCTACGCCTCCTATTCATCACATGAATGCCCATTCTGCAAGGCAGGAATGAAGCTCGACGGACTGGTTTCCGCCAGCGGCATATCAGAGCTTAAATAATCTTATTTAAGCTTATCTAAATCAGACTTTTCCGCAACGACCAGTAGATAGGTATTCGCCTCTATTGGTCTACGCGGATCTATAAAGGATCTCTTCTCATTCTCATCTTTAACTGCTACTACATTTATTCCATACTTTCCACGAAGATCAAGATCAATCATATTCTTTCCAACCCATTCTTTCTTAGGTCTCATTTCAAGTATGCATAAATTATCATCAATATCAAAGAGTTCAACAAAATTGTCAGATGCAAGAAGTCTTGCAACCTTTAGGCCTGTCTCCTCCTCCGGGAAGATAACCTTGTCAGCTCCTACCTTCTTAAGGATTATTCCTCTTCTCTCTTCGGCAGCTTTAGCTATTACATAAGGCACACCTACTTCCTTGGCAACCATTATACACATAATACTTGCAGTCATATCTTCGCCCATTGCAACAACTACTGCATCCATTCCTTCAAGGCCTAGTCCTTTAATTGCATCAGCATTTGTAAGATCAGCTTGGATAGCATAGGTTACGACATTAGATATACTCTCAAGTATCTCTCTACTTCCATCCACTGCCATTACATCGACACCGAGCTCGCTCAGCCCAACGGCAACCTTCCTACCAAATCTTCCTATACCCATTACAGCTATTGATTTACTCATACTACTACTCCTATCCTACGAAAAAGTTTCCTTTGATATACTTTATGTTATTTCTTTCTATACCACTATAATTGAAGAACAGCGCCATCGATATAGGTCCTATTCTTCCTAGATACATCGCGACTATTATTATAAGTCTTCCTGCCACATTTAACTGCGGTGTAAGAGCTCTTGAAAGTCCAACAGTAGCTGTGGCACTAAAGGTTTCATACATCGCATCTGTTATTCCAACTTGATTTGTCATCATTATAAGTATCATACTTATAATCGTGATAAAGAAGCTGACAGTAACGATAGCTGTGGACTTCTGAATCAGATCTCTGCTGAGCTTTCTGCCAAAAAGAACCGTTTCATTTCTATTTCTTATGAAGGCTACAGCATTAGCAATTATCGCAAAGAATGTGACCGTCTTAACACCACCTGCGGTACCTACAGGAGAACCACCTATAAACATCATGATTGAGCCAATAATACAAGTAGGTTCTGTCAGATTCTGCTGTGGAACTGTAGCAAAACCAGCAGTTCTAAATGTAACTGACTGGAATATACTATTCAGTATCTTGTCTCCCATAGACATATTCCCAATAGTATCAGGATTATCATATTCCATTATAAATACACATACCGCTCCAATTACTATAAGGAAAAATGTAAGTGTCAGTACAAGCTTAGTATGCTCGCTAAGCTTTCTAATTCTAAAGCTGAGCGACTTACCCGAGTGTCTATTCACGAGCATATCACGAACTGCGTTATTTATATCAAACCACACTACATATCCAAGTCCACCAAGTATAATCAAAACCATTGTATTAATAACAACTAGCGGATTTGTACTGTATTGAACTAGACTATCAGGTCCAAGTATATCTATTCCTGCATTACAGAAACTGGAAATCGAGTTAAAGACTGAAACCCATATTCCCTTTGCAACTCCAAACTTCGGAATGAAAACAGGCATATAGAAAAATGCACCTATAGCCTCAACCAAAAATGTACCCTTGAAAACTCCGAAGATAAATTTTTTAAGTCCTGAAATTGATGTTAGATTAAAGGCATCATGAAGAAGAACTGAGCTACTAAGGGATATCCTCTTGCTTATCATAAGCATAAGAATGGATGTAACAGATATTACGCCAAGTCCTCCCAGCTGTATCAATATCAGAATAACTATTTTTCCAAATAGACTCCAATAAGCATAGCTATCAACAACAACCAGACCTGTAACACAGATAGAAGTTGTTGATGTAAAAAGCGATGTCACGAGACCCGCTGAGGTTCCCGACGCAGTCGCTATCGGAAGATCCAGCAGTATTGTTCCAATGATTATCGCCGCAAAAAAGCTTAGTGGAATAAGTTGTGATGAATTGAATTTCACTATTTCTTTCTCCATGTACCAATTGAAAATACTATAAGAACTGGAAAGATCTCAAGTCTTCCAGCTATCATATCAAAAATAAGAACCCATATTGAAGGATTACTATAAGCAGCAAAATTACCTGATGGGCCTACCGCTCCTAGTCCAGGACCGATA
>CACYQC010000039.1 GCA_902776395.1 uncultured Lachnospiraceae bacterium | reverse complement strand
TGGGGAGCGGCCAGACCTGCTGGATAGTAATATTTTCTATTTGATTAAGTCAGAATCGCCTGAGCTTGAAGAAGTCATTTCAAGGCAGATCAAGTTGGAAAATGGTATCTACAGACTATATTTATCGAGCTCATATTTGGATACACGCGATGTTTCATTTGAAGATATGGAAATGCTTATTAAATGTCTTCTCAAGTCTGGGAGATTTACTAGTCTTGTTTTCGATATAGGCTCAGCAGTCATAGGTGATATGAGGATTCTCTCTTTGTTTGATCAGATATATATGCCGATTCTTAGAGACGATGTATCTATTAGAAAGGTTGAGGTTTTTACTAGGCTGATCAAGGAAATGCGAGTCAGAAATATTCTAACTAGAATTGTGAAGCTTGAGCTTCCTGATGCTGAGGAAAACAGTAGTGAGATGGTTGCAGCACTATGGAAAGCGAGAAATGATGGAGGGCTAGATTAACTGGAAAGAATGGAAGAAGGTTTAAAGAATAAGCTTCGGACCAGTGTTTTGGAGCAGATTGATCTAAGCGGTGAGATAAGAGATGAGGATGTAAGCAGACTGATAGATGGCTGTATTGTAAGCGAGTCTATGCAAGGATACATCCCGCTCAGGGAGAAGCTCGAGCTTAGACGTGAGATATTTAATTCTATTAGAAAGCTTGATGTTTTGTCAGAGCTACTTGATGAAGATGAAATAACGGAAATCATGATAAATGGTCCGGATAACATTTTCTATGAGAAGGCTGGAAAGATGTACAAATCAGTTAAGAAGTTTGAGACCAGTGAAAGACTGATGAGTGTAATTCAACAGATTGCGGCCGAGGCAAACAGGATGGTAAATGAGTCTAGTCCCATTTTGGATTTGGTGCTAAGGGATGGATCTAGAGTAAATATTGTTTTGAAAGGGATATCAGTAGATGGGGCTGCAGTAACTATTAGAAAGTTTCCGAAGGAAATAATGGGGATGAAGAAGTTGATAGAGCTCGGAGCTATTGATGAGAAGGCGGCAGGATTTCTGGGGCTCCTTGTAAGAGCTGGTTATAACATTTTCATTTCAGGCGGTACAGGAGCAGGTAAAACAACATTCCTAAATGCTCTTACTGAATATATCCCTAGGGATGAACGTTTGGTGACGATAGAGGATAGTGCAGAGCTGCAAATAAGAGGAATAGATAATCTAGTCCGTCTTGAAGCCAGAAATGCAAATATTGAAGGAAGGAATGAGATAACGATTCGTGATCTTATTAAGTGTAGTCTCCGCATGCGTCCCTCCCGGATAATTGTTGGCGAGGTCCGTGACGCAGCGGCGATAGATATGCTTCAAGCTATGAATACGGGACATGATGGTAGCTTATCAACGGGACATGCAAACTCAGCGCACGAGATGTTAATGAGGTTGGAGACTATGGTGCTTACTGGCGCAGAACTTCCACTAAGGGCGATAAGACAGCAAATAGCATCAGCGATAGATATAGTGGTTCATTTAGGGAGACTCAGGGACCATTCGAGAAAGGTTCTTGAAATTAGAGAGGTGATAGGAATGGAGAATGGCGAAATTGTTACACGAGAACTCTATAAGTATGAAGAATCAGGAGATGACGAGGAGGTTGTCGAGGGTGAGCTTCAAAAGAAGAGGGATCTGATGAATGTAGGAAAGTTAATGAGTGCTGGTCTGATCAGAGTTTATAGAGAGGGTTATCTATAAATGAAGAAGGGGCAGGATTTATTAATCGCATTTATTAAGACAGCCCTTCTTGTTGGAGGAGTTGCGTATGTTTTCTATGACAGTGTATTTGGTCTGATTCCTGGGGTCATAGCGGGAATGTATATATATAGAACTGAACTAAAGAATGTTCGGGAGAAAAGACGTAGGCGTGTCATGGAATATTTTAAAGATTTAATAACTGCTATGCAGAGCGCTCTTGAGGCTGGAAATTCTATAGAGAAATCCTTTCTACTTGCTGGACAGGAATTATCAGATATGTATGGCCATAGTAATGAGATGGCCAGGGAAATCAGAGTTGTTGGTAAAAGGTTAGAACTTAATATCACGTTGGAGGAGGCTTTGCATCAATTTGCCGATCATTTCTCAATAAGGGAAATGTACGATTTTATAGAGGTGATTTCAACGATTAAGAATACTGGAGGTAACGCAATACAAATTACACGGGATACAGTTGGGCGAATAGTTGAAGGGATAGAGCTAAATGCTGAACTTGAGGTTACAGTCGCTGCCAAAAGATTAGAACAGCAAATAATGACCTTCATGCCTGCTGTGATAATAGTTTTTCTTAGGATTACAAGTCGTGGGTTTCTAGATCCTTTATATGGAAATATAGTTGGGATCCTCATCATGACAGTTGTGCTGGGAATAAATGTATTTGCGGATTATCTAGGAAAGAAAATCGTAGAAATAAATATTTAGTTAGGGAGGTAATGATGGTTAGGTACATATGTATATGTATTTGTCTGGTCACTTTACTGCTAGCGATGATCAGCAAGAAAAACTATAGCAAATACAAGGATGGGGTTATCCCCTTATGGTGGCTTGCAAGGAATATGACTTGTCATACTACTCCGATGGTTCGGGAAAAAATAAGAGGGTATATCAGACGTATTACTCCGTTAAATAAGTATTCATTAGAGAAAGAAACAGATAGAAAGATAACGAAATACTACTATTATCTGTTGGTGGCAATGTTAGGATTATCAATTTTGGTTATATTTCATAGTTTTATGCCTGAGGAAAGTGTTGATCCCTACAGGATTGAAAGGCCTAGTTCAGATGCTGTGCAAAGCTATGTAGATTTAGAGCTTACAGATAACAGTAATAACGCTAAGGAGAGATTCAGGTTAGAGGTTCAACCGAGGGAGTATACGGATGATGAATATAGTAGAGCGTTGAAACAGACAAGAGCTTATATAGATTCGGTAATTTTAGGAAATAATAAAAGTAAAGATTATATAACTAATGATTTGGTTTTTCCGAAGAGGGATAAAGAAACAGGTCTTCAAATAACCTGGGAGACTAATATGCTAACAGTTATAAGTAGTGAAGGTGTTGTACATACAAAAGATGTTAGTGACCCTATTAATGTGGATATAACCGCCACAATCAGAGATAACAATCATAAGGATACGTATACAACTACTGTAAGGGTAGTTAATGATACAGATATGACAGATTCCGAAAAGGCAAAGGTCGAAATGCTAGAGATTGAGTCGGATAACAGGTCTAAGGAGGAGTTTGAAATACCTAAGGAGGTTGGGAGTGTTCAAATATCTAGAAATGTGGAAACTAAGGAAGATAGAGAGGTGCTTATATTTTTCTTTGGTTTTCTGCTAATACTCATGGCGGCATATTACATTTTCTATCGACTGAAAGAGAAGGCAAGACTTAGAGACGAAGAGATAGAGGATTCCTATTATGGATTCGTAAATAGGTTGACTATTTTTCTGGGAGCGGGATTTACACTGCAAAGAAGCTTAGCTTCGGCAATAAAAAATGAACCTTGTTCTTATTTAAGAGATGAGGTTGAGTTTTCTTTAAATTTGATAAAGTCAGGGGTGGCCGAGTCAAGGGTTTATGCAGATCTGGGAAAAAAACTAGGACTTGAAGAATATAACAGACTAATGGGTTTAATTAGCCAGAATCTAGCTTTTGGAAATTCGAATCTTATAAAACTGTTGGAAACAGAAGTAAAAACAAGTTATTTCCTGAGAAAGGAAGATGTTAGAAGAAAGGGAGAACAGGCTTCTGAGAAGCTGCTTCTTCCATCAGCTCTACTAATGCTTTTAGTAATAATAATTGTCATGTACCCGGCATTTATTGGAATGAACTAATAATATACAAAAATGGGAGGTAAGTGATATGAGCTATTTATATAACGGTGCAAGAGAATATATAGAGAAAATGAAAAAAGATAATAGTGGTGTGGCTGTTGTTGAGGTAATCCTTATACTGGTTGTCCTGATTGGGCTAGTTTTCATCTTTAAAGAACAGGCTATATCACTTGTAACAAAGATATGGAATAGCATATCAGATGGATCGAATGCTATTACAGGATAAATATAAACACTAAATGGATAGGGAGGATATTTATAAGATGCGAAATAAAGGATATGTAACGGTCTTCGTATCACTGATGCTGGTAGTAATGATAATCATTGTTACTGCAACTATGTATATCACTGATATGAGTAGCGCCGAAACCAAAGCCTTAACTGCCACAAATAGCGCAATGTCTAGTGAATTAGCAAATTATAACAGATTGATATTCGATCGTTATCATATCCTTTTATTAGATAAAACCTATTCAGGAATGGGTGAAGGAGCAATAGAACAAGGAATAGAACAATCGCTATCTATTGATCTCGGTGAGGATTATGAGATAGAACAGGTCGAGCTGTCAGGAACTTTGGGAATACTGGATGATGGTTGTGCAGAGTTTAAGAGGCAGATAAAGGACAACTTTAAATATGAAGTTATGGAATACAGCATCGACAAAATTATAGAGAAAACAGGCGGACAGGATGAACCAGTTGACGGTGAAACTGTTGAAGAAATTGATAATAAAGTGAGTAGTGAAGAAAAGGCTATAACTGAGGCGGAAGCAGAAAAGGAGGAGGACGCTACAGGTGAGCAAAAAGAAGATATCTTTGCTGAACCGGTTGTGGATCCAAGAGACACTCTTAAGGTATACGTTGATGCTGGAATAGCAAAGATTATTTTGCCAGATGTTTCAGTTCTCAGTGGAAATATAGTTAGAGAAGAGGATATTCCCTCGGCGGGAAGACCAAAAAATAAAGTTGAAGCCATTCAGACAGATTTTAAGGATCTAGACAGAATGGAAGTAGATAGTACAAAAGGAAATGGTTGGGGAGATTCCCTGCTTACCAATGCAGAAGCAATTATGTATGCATCGCAGAATTTTAGCTGTTTAACGGATCAGAAATATGACGACACTTATCTGAACCTTGAGATGGAATATATCGTGGGTGGTGAGGATAACGATGGAGCTAATTACAGTAAAGTGGTTGATGAGATATTACTCATCCGATTTGGCTGTAATTTGGCACATATTTTAACTGATACAACCAAAATGCAGAAGTGCGATAAACTAGCTCTTGCACTTACGGTGGAATTTCCACCTGCACAGCCTTTTGTAAAGTATCTACTTGTTGGATGTTGGGCGTACATAGAATCGGTAGCGGACGTGTATAGAATGCTGAGAGGTCATAAGATTCCTTTTATGAAAGATAGTACAACCTGGACAACGGATTTTGAGAGTTTAGCTAATCTTGAGAGTCTAGTTAGTGAACCGTCAGATGAAGAAAAAGGCCTGGGATATAAGGAGTATTTGATGATATTAATGTCTCTTCAGGGCGACAAGATATATTACAGAATGCTTGACCTAATGCAATTAAATGTCACGCAACCAGACATTGAAGGGGGAGATCCTAACTTCAGGATGTCTAACGCCATAACAGCCTTCGGTATAAATTCTGACGTTGGTTATAAATCGAAGGTATTCAACATACACGAAGAGATTGGATATTAGTCTTTCGAAAAATGCTAATGAATACGTCTCTCATCAGCGTCGAAAGGAGGAATAAAACTGCGATAGACTGATAACCTCATAAAGTAAATAAGGAGATGGTATGAATAATAATAAAGGTGTTGTTTCAATTGAAGCTGCCATTTCTTTTCCTCTTTTTCTATTTACCATGCTGGCGCTGATTCTTATTACTGAGACTCATACAGTGCGAGGTATCGTATATGAGGGAGCGGTTGAGACGGCTGAATATATGGCTGAATACGCTTATCTTACGGATAGTTTTGAAGAGGCGTCAGCAATGGATTATCCTATGGCAATGCTTAGGTTTAGGGAGTATGTAGATTCGGATGCCCTCCTGGACAAGTATGTTGTCGGTGGAGTAAGTGGGGTGAGTTTTCTTGGCTCTCGATTTCCTGACGACGAAGGATATATCGATCTATATATAACCTACTATATACATATAAATGCCCCTTTTATAGGGGCATTTAAACACAAAGTGACAGAACATATTAGACAAAGAGCTTATATTGGTGCGGGTTTTAGAGATGGAGGAGAAGAGGGCGATGATAATGACAGATATGTATACGTGGCAGAAAATGGAGTCGTGTATCACGATACTAGAAATTGCACGTATCTTATGCCCTCAATAAGTAGCGATACATTAAGTTCGGCAGAGGCTTCTGGATATGATAAATGCAAATACTGTAGCCCGCCGACTAACAGCGTGGTTTTTATAACTGAAGAGGGTGAATGTTATCACACGAGTATATCGTGTTCTAGGCTAAAGAGGACAGTGAGTAGAAAGAAGCTAAGTGAAGTTAATCTACCGCCATGTTCTAAATGTAGCCATTAGTAGGGAGATGACAGTTTTGAATAATAAAGGATATATGACAATAGAAGCTAGCTTCATTATTCCACTAATTATGATGGGGATATTTATGTGTCTCTTTGGATTAATCCTTGTATATGAGAAGGGAGTTATCTATTCGTCACAGTATGCGGCGGTATATAGTGTTCCGATAAACAATATAAGGAATGACAGTATAGAAGCATATCTGGATAGTAAGGATTATTCAAAAGGCGTCCTTTTTGGAAGTCTCACAGTAGATACATATTATTCAAGTCATAAAGCGGGATGTGATGGGCAACTGAGCTTATATGGAACTCGTCAGCTAAGCAGTATTCATGAAGTGGATGCGAGAACGGAAAGGCTAAGGAGGTGGCAGTTTTATGATGATATTATCAACCAACAAGGGGATTAGTAGATACTTTGAGGTGTGTGATATTTCACTCGCTGATAATTATGAAATCAAAATGCTAAAAGAAAACTCTTTAGATCATATTACTTCAGTGGATATTAGAGAAGTGGATGGAGATAAAAGCCTTATGGTTAAAGTAGATGGCATGATGACTCTTTCTGGTAGATACAGCAGGAGGGCACCAGACATAAATGATATTAAGTCTCTGATGCGGGATATACGAAAATGTCTTGTGGAAATGAAGAATTATTTATTATCACCAGGTAGCCTGGTGATTAATTTTAAATACATATTATTTGATGTGGAGAAAGAGTTGTATAGGTTCATATATGTCCCTGGACATACTATGAGTTTTAGGAATCAAATGAAAGAACTCTTCGAGGAAATCATGGTCATTTTTGATCATAAGGATAGAGAGGGGGTCTCTTACTTGTACGATTTATATAGCTATTTTTTAAGAGAAAATTTTACTCCTGAACTATTCTGCAAAATAGTTAAAGCAGACGAGAAGTGTGAGGTAAAAAAGAATTCTAGCAGTAGGGAGACTTTCTATAGAGAAGAATCAATACTAGTTGGCGATAAAAGTGGAGTTGAAGAGGAGTTGATTAGAGAAATTGATATTCCGGAAATAGATGATTCTAAGGAAGAGTCTCTGGCAATTAATAAAAGTATGTACATGCTTGTTTCGGTAGCAACTGTAGTCGTTGCGGTTGTTCTTTATATAGTGTTCGGTATTCCCTCGCTTAAGTTTTCTGCAGTATTATTCGTTTCTCTTAGCATTTATATATTAGTGGATGTGATGCATTTTAAGGAGAAGAAGGAAACGGAGGAAATAGACCGGATAATGGCAAAGCAAATGGAGCGTAAGATTCCTGATGATAATCCAATTGTAATAAATGAACCAAAGGATGAGGAACTAGATGTTGATACATCTGTTCTTGCTATGAATAGAGAAAATGAAACTGTGTCTAAGCTAGTTCCGCTAAGTGATGATGGCGGAGAAGTAATACTTCTGATTGAGGGGGATACAAGAATAGGGAGAAAAAAGAGTTTATGTGATTACTGTATAGATGATTCTTCTGTTAGTCGTGTTCATGCAATTATTAGTAAGAATGACAAGGTAGTAAGGGTTCGAGATGCAGGGTCTACGAATGGGACATTTATTAATGATAGAAGGATAGAAGTAGATGAGGTTTTGGAGGCGAATATCGGTGATCTTATAAGCATTGCCGGACTCCAATATGAATGTTGTTAAAAGACAGGAGGGCATATTGAAAGATAAATATAGAAGAGTAATGGCGTTTATTATGGCTGTTATTCTAGTTATAACATTTACTATTGATGATTTATATCAGAGCCGAGTTTTGGCTGCATCTATATGCAGAGTTGGATCAAATGGCTTAGATTTTTCAAATAGAGAAATTCTTGTTGATTGTGACGAAGATTCCTTATACACGAGTGGTCTAGAGGAGGCCGGGGAGTTAGAGGGAATATATCTCGTTAGGTATGAGAGTGTAGATGCTGCTAGAGAAGCATATAACTATTATATCGAAAACGGTTTTAGTTCAGAGTTAAATATGAGTATATCAGTTGATGAAACTAGCTCGCCAACGGATGCTACCTTTACGGATGCGGAGGAGGATGGAACTGAAAAGGAAACTACGGAAAAAGATATAGAGATAAATTCTGGAGATGATGCATTTTCGATATTAGATGATATGGTCATTGAGGATGCTTCCGGCACTATCGCTCTGATTGATACAGGCGCAAGCGGGGAAAATGTATTTAGAAGTGTTTCAGTAATTGGCGAGTCTACTGCGGATGATAACGGACATGGAACTGATATGGCAAGAACTATATATCAGCATAATTCGGGGGCTAGGATTCTATCGATTAAGGCACTAGATAGAAGTGCATCGGGATCTATTGCAGATATTTATGCGGCTATTGTTTATGCCACAAAGGCTAATGTTAAAGTAATAAATCTGTCTGTCTCATCGGTGAAGGTGGGTTCAAGTATGATGTTGAATCGTGCTGTTTCAGAAGCGCTTAGTCATGGCATTGTAGTCGTTTCTTCTGCTGGAAATGAGGGCAGACCGGCATCTTGCTATACCCCTGGAAATATACCAGGAATTATGACGATTGGCTCCTGCGATGAAAAAGGAACTAGAAAAGATTTTTCAAATTATGGTGCTGCAGTAAATTACTATATAGTTTCTGATTCGACATCGGAAGCGTCTTCTATTTTTTCGGCATATGTATGTACGGGAATGGATATTGAGTCATATCCGGATGTATATATGAGAGAGAAAGTTGAAGAAAAACGTGAAGAAACTGGAGAACAGGAAAATACAAATGATATAGAAACCACGGAGAATACAAATGATCTAAAACAGGGGTCTCGTACTGAAGAGGACGATTCTAAAAAGGGTGTATATAGCGAAGAAGAATATTTAGAACATCTTAAGGATCTGCAAGCTAGCGTCAGACTAAGGGGTTGCGTAACTGCACCTAGAGGGTTGCCTAATTCATTTTCTGCGAATGTGCATTTTGTGCAGGTGTCATCAGTTGGAAAAACATTTAGAGGTTCCTTTACTGGAATTAGTGGAGTGTCTGTAGGTGGGCTAAATATATCCCCAGTAGAGGTTTGGTGTAACTGTTCAGGAAAGAATCATAGACCGGGTGGATGTGCTGATCCAGGACCTGGGGAACATACAATTACTGCTTCTAATTTTGAATTTACGGGTCTGTCAGATGGGTACGCAATATATGTAAATGATCCCGAAACAGTTGATGGTCAGTCGCATGATAGTGGTTATCAGGAGATAGGTGCAGAGGTTAGAGTTGAGGTTCCGGTAATTCATGATTATTATGTTGGGATTCATAAGGTTGATGATACAGGAGCGGCAGTAGCTGCATCCTTTGATATATATTCTAATTCAGGAGCGGGAACAACTGGCGGTACGAAAATAGGAAGTGTAACGACTGCGGCTAGTACGGGACTTGCATCACTAGATGTATCATCTTTTTATAATAGTGGAAGTAAATACTTTTATGCGATAGAACGTTCAACTGCTGCAAATCATGAAATAACATTATCTACAAAACAGCTGCCAGTTCATGAAGATAGAATCTCCGCTGAGGAGTATGTTCAGTGGCTTAACCCAAGATCGGTTTATTTGACATTAACGAAAAGTTCTTCCAACAGTAGTATATCTTCAAATAATCAAAACTACAGTTTGGCGGGTGCGGTATACAAGGTATTTGCAGATAGAACTGTAGCAGATAATGCTAAAAGGACAGGAAACTATAGTGGTGCTATAGGCACACTTACAACGAGTGCGAGTGGAACGACAAATATTATAGAAGTATCCGATTATATGAATAAGAACACTTCTACTGGGGCATTTATGAATACAACATTCTATGCAATAGAAACTGCGCCCCCTAAAAACTATACATTGGATAATACAATTAGAAGTGTGACGGTAACTGCTTCAAATGTAAGCAGTAATCCAGCAAAGTTTGTATTAACAGATGCTCCTCAAAAGGGTGTGCTTAAAATTGATTTAGATAAGATATTTGCAGGAACAAATAAGGTAGGACTTGAAGGGGCACAGTTTCAGCTCAGTTTCTACCCAGAGGATATAACCAAGAATTATACATATTCATATTTGCAAAGCAGAACTCCTTCTATAAAAAAGGTCTATACTTCTCAAAATAAAACAAATGGAAAAGTTGGCATAACAATAAATGAGGAGTTCCCGTATGGTTATATCGTTTTAGAAGAAATAAAAGCACCTGACGGTTTCAAGATAGGCGGCGGTCAAACTATTTTGGATGGAGCATCGACAAGCTCAAAAATGGTTTTTGTTATTTCGGGAAATGCTGCTCAAACACATAATATTGTTGTTTCGAATGATGCAATTAGGGGAGATATAGAACTTCAGAAATATGAAGACTATACTAGTGAACCTATTGCAGGTGCGCAGTTCAAAATTAAAAATCTAGATACAGATGAGGAAGCTATTGTTAGTACAGATGATGAAGGCTATTATAGTACGTCGTCCTCTTATGAAAGTCATGATGGTGGAGTTTGGTTTGCTAAAGGGATAAAGAATACCGAAGATGAGACTCCTGATGATTCAAAAGGGGCATTGCCATACGGAAGATATGAGATAACTGAAATTGATGCTGTGGATCATCAGAAGGAAGAACCTATAACAATAGATATTACTGAAGATGGAAAGCTTTACAAGATATACGATAAAGGTCGCGGTGATGGATTAGAAGTGATATCAGATATGAATATGCCGGCTCTTGGAACTACAGCAACCTGTGAAATGCCATTTGGAGAAAGTAAGATACTTCCTGCGTCGGAAGGACAAAAAATAGTAGACGTATGTCAGTATTCAAATCTCAGATATAATACGGAGTTCACCTTAATAGGTAAGCTTATGGAAGTTGGAGAGGATGGAAGTGTTAAACCTTATCTGCTGGATGGAGGAGAAGTAGAGGCGGTTTCGCATTTCAAAACTCCTGATACATATACCGTATCACAATTTGATTCGTGTGGTGAGGAAGAGGTTGTATTTGAAAATCTAGATTTTACAGATAAGCAAGGGACTTCATTCGTTGTTTTTGAAAGACTGTATCTTGGAAATATAACGAGGGAAGATGTTGAAAATGATACATACGACAAGAAGTATGTCGACTCAAATAATGATGTTGTAAATTTTCCAATTGTTCACGAGGATCCGCAGGATGATGGTCAGACTGTTATAACGCCAGATGGTTGTACGTATGCTACTTCGGACTTGACGGGCAGTAACATTTCGAAGGCAGACAAAGTGTCGCTTACAGATAAAATAGAATACCATGGCCTTAATCCTGAGAGGGTATACACGATTAAGACTAAAGTATATGTGAAACCAGATGGAGTACTAAAGGATGAGAATGGAGAAGACCGTGTTTGGGAGAGTACATTTACTCCTGAAAAGTCAGACGGATTTACTGAGGTGAAGGTTGAACTGGATCTTAGCGAGTCTGCTGATAAGTCTCTCGTTTTCTTGGAGGAGGTTTACGACGAAGATATCAGAATGTTTGTTCATTCAGATATAAACGATGAAGCTCAGTCTATTCATGTTCCACTTATAAAAACTAGAGCGCGAGGAGAGGGTGGAACTCAAATAGCATATGCAACAGATGACGTTACGCATTTTACAGATACTATTGATTACCAGAATCTTGAATCAGGGAATTATGTGGCTAGAGGTTATATAGTTGATAAGCAAACTGGAGAGGAAATCCTGTTGAATGGCGAATTAATAAAAGCTGAAACTCATTTTGATGTAGTTGCAGATGCAGAAGGAAATGAAGGTAATGAAGGCTTTGATGGGAGCGTCGATGTTGAATTTAGTATAGAGAATGCTGAGGAGTTATTTGAAGGAAGAGATATAGTAATTTATGAAGAGCTTTATAGAGGTGATGAAGTATCAGAGAAAAAACTTGTAGCAGAACATAAGGACATAAATGATACTAATCAATGTTTAAAATTTCTTAAAATTGGCACCTCTGCTTCGAATGAACTGGATGGAAGCAAACTTCTTAAGGCAACGGGTAGATACCGTGTAGTCGATAGAGTTGCATATTCAAACATTGATTTCGAGGAAGAGAATGAATATAAGATAGAAGGCATCATGATGGACAGAAGTACAGGCGAGGCTTTTATAGATAGTGATGGACAGGAAGTGGTTGCTTCTACGGTGTTTATTCCAAGTAAGGCAGAGGGAACTGAAGATGTTTCTTTTGATTTTGCGACTGATAAAACAGATATAGATATAGTTGCATTTGAAAAGGTATATGTAAAAGACCCTAGTAGCGAAAATGGTTGGACATTAATAGAAGATCATTCGGATATCAATTATGCAGGCCAGACTGTACACATAGCTCCAAAGGAAAAATCGC